>CAYTFM010000254.1:0-6309 GCA_964436735.1 uncultured Victivallales bacterium
TGATCTCGGGATAGACGTTGTCGGGATTTTTCCAGAATGCCATAGATAGTTCCTTCGTGTTTGGAGGGTCAGGGGGCAGGTGTTGTGGAGAAGGCGATGAGTAGCGCGAGCAGGGCGATGTTGAGCACAAACCTCGCACCTTGCGAGACTGCGACGATCCAGACGCCGTCGCGCTTCGGGAAGATGCCGAGGGCGGAGGGGAGATTGCGGCGCAGGGCGCTGAAAGGGAGCGTGAGCATATTGGCCGCGGTCAGGGCGATCAGGACGTGCATGACGGTCGCCGTGCCCTCTTTGAGCATTTTGGCGGCGACGCCGGCGGCGCCGACCAGTCCCCCCATCTTGGCGGTCATGATCGCCAGGGCCGAGTGCGGGATCGCCCTCGCGACGGGGGCGGGCACCGCCTTCTCGATCTTCTTGAACGCCCCTTTATCGGCGAGCCAGCAGACGAGGATGAAGATCGGCACGCTGATGCAGAGCACCCGCAGCGCGAGCTTACCCGCCGCCCGGAGCGATCGCGTCACCGACTCCTTGAATGAGGGCTTTTGCTTCGCCTGCGCGACCGCCATGGCGGTGGCTTCCGCAGGCTTCGAGACGAAGCGGCTGACAGTCAGAACTATGATTGTGTAGATCTCGACGATGAGGATTTGAAGCAGCATGTAGGCCAGGGCGGTTAGGCCGAGAAGCGGGAGGATGCGCCATCCTGCCCGTGCGAGGTGTTGGGTTTTCGCGGGGAAGGAGTTGACGATGGCGCCGACGATCATCTGGAAGCGGGTGATCCTGCCGGCGGCGTGGGCCTCGGCGAGCATGCTGCCCGCGGCGTTGTTGCTGGCGAAGGCGGTGACGAACGCCGCTCCGCAGACGTCCGGTAGTCGCCCGAAGCGGGAGAGGGGGCGGGCGAGGAAGGAGAGGCCTCCCATCCATCCGCGGCTTTCCGCCAGCGCGCCGAGAAACGCGCCGATCGAGGAGCCGACGACGATCCAGGCGGCGTCAATGGATACTCCGGCGAGGTCGAACTCACTTCTCACCGTTGTCTCCTTTTTTGCATACCAGCAGCGAGAGGTACTCGGCAGGTGCCGCGCGGATGGCATCGGCGTTGGCGAGCAACGTTTCACCCGGAAGCCCGATCTTGGCCGCGTAGCGCAGCGTCCCCCAGCCTTTCGATACGAGAAGGTCGACGGCTTGCTCCTTTGCCTTGTGAACCTTGAGCACGACCAGATTGTCCGCATGCGCTTGGGCTGCGCGGTCGACGAGGTCCTTGTTGAATCCCGGTGCGATGAGCAGCGTTTCCTCGTCTTCCGTGAGCGGGATTTGGAGTTTCGCCGCCGCCGCCTGGAACGAGGTGATGCCAGGAATCATTTCGACGCGCAGTCCCGGCAGGAGCTTTCTGAGCTCGGTGAGCAGATAAGCGCAGGTGCTGTAGATGAGCGGGTCGCCAATGGTGATGAAGGCGCAGTGCCGCCCCTTCCGCAGTTCGTCCGCGACCTCCGCGGCGTTGCGGCGCCAGGCGTCGGCGCGTACCGCATTGTTCGTGCTCATGGGGAACACCAGCGGCCGGCGCGGCGCCGAGGTGACGGTCTCGGCGACGCTACCCGCGACGCTCGCCCGTCCCTCGGCCGAGGCCGCCTCGAAGATCACGTCGACCGTCCGCAGGATCTCGGCCGCCCGCAGCGTGAGCAATCCCGGATCTCCCGGGCCGACGCCCACTCCAAAAAAAGTTCCGGTCATCTTGTGTGGCATCTATGGCGCATCCTTTCCTCAATGCGACTTCGGATTCTCTTTGATCGACGCTTCGAGGTGGTCGATCCAGATGGAGGCGAAGTCGTCGTTCGCCGCCATGCCTTTGAGTATCGGGATGGCCTCGAAGCCGCCTTGTGTCAGGAGGGATTTCCAGGAGTCTGGCTCGTTGCCGGCGAGGTCGTTTTTGGCGTGGTCGCCCGCCACGGCCATGAACGGGATGATACAGACCCGTTTCGCTCCGGATTTCTTGCAGAAGCCCATCACCTCCTCGAACGTCGGGTTGCCTTCGACGGTTCCCACGAAAGCGAGCGGATCGAGCTTTGCGAGCTCGTGGGCGGCGGAGACGGAGAGGAGAGCGGCGACGTGTCGCCCAGACCCGTGCCCCATGAGGACGAGGGCGTCACCGGACTTGCGCGTTTCGGCGGCCGCGGCGAGGACGGCCTTGAGTGAGCGGCGCAGGTCGTCCATCGAGTTTATGATCGGCGCGCCGAGGGTGATCGTCGTGAAGGGGGAGGGGGATTGTGCCCATTTCGCGACGGTTGCGACGACCTCGTCGAACTCGATGCCCGGTATGATGTGCAGCGACTGGACGCGGACCTCGGTGAAGCCCTCGTCGGCGAGTTTGGCGAGCGCAAGGTCGGGAGAGTTGACGCCGCGGCCTTCTTGCGTCAGCTTGCGGCGGATCATCTTCGAGGTGTAGGCCCAGCGGATCTCGTAGTCGGGTAGACGCTTCTTGGCGAGCCGCTCGATGTTGGCGTAGGCGGCCGCGGCGTCGGCGTAGCTTGTGCCGAAAGCCACCAGCAGGATGGCCTTTTTGGGCGAGGACGTGGTAGGCATGGGCTTCTCCTTCGATTCAGTCTCCCCGGCGGCGAGGGCTCCGGAGACGATGACGGCGGTGGCGAGCACGGTGGCCATAGCAAACGGACGCATTACACTCTCCTATTGTTACTGGTGGGCGAAGACGGAGGATAGTGAGGAGAGGAGGCGGGCGGCTTGCCTATCTGCGGAACCTGCAAGCCATCTCGCATCTCCGCGCCCAGACCTCGGGACTTCGCAAGACGCTTTGAGGCGCTGGCGCGTGTGTATATACGGCACGCGCCAGTTGCCTATAGACGAAAGAACGGTCGTGTTCTGGCTTCCGGATCAGTCTACTTGCGGCACGCCTTCCCAGTCGTCCTGTCTCTCAGACGCCCAGTGGCCCTTTTTTGCCGTTTTCGTCCCCGGTCACAGCGGCGGGTCCGCCACGGAATCGCACCGTGTTCCATTCGCCGGTTATCCGGCGAACCGCCTTTCGTCGTCAACGTTAACAACGCATAAGATGCTACACCTCTGGCGTCTTTTCAATCCGCGGAGCATGTGTGGGCAGGAGCTACAGGATAAGAATTCCTGATTTGCTGCTCTCAAAACAAAAATGGGCTGCAATTCCCCACAAGGACATTTCCCACGCATCAGGTTGTCCGAGGTTAGGCGATGATGTAAGCAGGGAGAGGGGCGGGTATCGCATTTGGCCGGAAGGGGGCGAGGAAGGCCTCTTTGAAGTCGAAGCCGCCTTTGAAGTCCTCGAGCGAGTCCTCGTCCGACTTGCGAAGCAGTTTATAGTCGATCATGTTGAAGACGATGTTGCCGACGTCGAGTCCCTCGTTGATGCTCCACTGGGTGAGCACTTCAAGGGAGAGGGGGCCAAAGCGGATGAGCGCAAGGTCGAGAAATCCTTCGAGAAGCTCTTGTCCGCTGACATGCCGCCGACCGCCCTGATTGGCTTCGGCGCGCCTTTTCACCGTGTGCGCGACCACCTCGTTGACGAATTCATAGGCGTCGTAGGGGTATCGCTGGTCGTTGTCGAGGATCGTGCGCACTTTCCTCTGGAATTCGTCGTCGATCATCATAAGCGATGCGGATAGACATTTCCTGAAAATGCTCTATCACTACCTTGTTTGGAAAAATTGTTGTGCCATGTGTCACGACGGAAATGTCTTAGAACAAAATTTTGGCGACAAAATTTCCTTCGGTACTGTTCGTGTTGGTTATTATAGCATATTCGACGTCAGGTTTACAATAGGAAAGTCCCCTGGCTTGGAGAAAGTCGTTTTGAGAAGACCGATTCGAACTCTTTCACGAGGCTGCGGAGCTCATATTCGGCGGCGATGGCCTGGAGACGGTCGATGTCGGGAGGATTGAGGCGCAGCTTCGTGGGTGAGTCCCATCTTTCGGAGACGAGGTTGTCGTGGAGGAGCACGAGTTGCTGGTTGCCGCCGATCCAATCCTTCGCCGCGGCGATCTTCTCCCGGGGGCTGTCGCTTTTGATTTTGTCGACGTTTGCTATGATGCCGTTGATCGATCCGAACTCGGCCAGCAATTTCGCAGCCGTCTTGGGGCCGACGCCGTCGAGCCCCGGGATGTTGTCGGAGGCGTCTCCGACGAGGGAGAGGTAGTCGACGATCTGGCTGGGTGGCACGCCGAACTTCTCGACGACCTCCGCGGCGCCCCGCTTCGAGAATTTTCCGCCTTTCGGATTTTGCACCAGCATTTCCACCCGGTCGTCGATGACCTGCGCGAGATCCTTGTCGTTGCTGATGATGAACATCCTCTGGTCGGTGAATTTCCTGGTGATGGTGGCGATGACGTCGTCAGCCTCGAATCCCTCGTGCTCGAGGATGGGCCATCCGGCGGCGGCGATGAGCTTTCTGACCGCGGGCAGTTGCGACCGCAGCTCGGCGGGCATTTCGGGACGGTTCGCCTTGTAGGATGGGGCGAGGGCGAGTCGATGCGCCGGTGGTCCGAGGTCGAAGGCGAAGGCTCCGCAGTCGGGGGAGTAATCCTTTTCTAGGGTAAGGAGGAAGCGGCCGATGGCGAAGATGGCGTTTGACGGTCGTCCGTCGCCGGTGGCGAGACCCGCCACCGCATAGTAGCCACGATAGATCTGGGAGTAGGCGTCGACGAGATAGATGGTGCCGGTCATGGTGTCACTGCTTTTGATTCTTTTGGGTGGCGGGTGCTTTGCGCGGTTTGATGGCCGGGGTCTGGTTCTTGTTGTCGGTGGACGCCGCGCCATCGCCGAGCCCCAGGTCATCCAAGATGGATGACGAGTTCCCGCCGCTTTTCACCACGAGGAGTTCAGGGGAAAGAGCGAAAGATTTGAGAATGGCGGTGGCGATGGGTTCGAATTGCTTGAACAAGCGGGAGTCTCCGATGTAAAGCAGGACGTAGTAGCCGTCGACGATCGGAACTGCCAGCATGCGGCCGTGGAGCGTGGTTGTGCCTTCCTGGGACTCGAAGTCGAAGGCGGCTCCTTTCACCATGGTGTTGCCGGCGCTGTAGATCTGCGGTGTGCTTTCGCTGACGCGCGCCTTGGGATTGCTGCCCTTCATGTCGCTTTTCAGCTTGCCGAGGAATTCATCAAGGGTGATCGAGGCGTCGACTTTCTTCCTCCTAATAAGGATTTTCAACTGGCCGGTGGCATAGTTCTTGTGGTAGAGGCAGTTGTCGCCGCTTTGCGTCTTCTCATTGTTGGCGGCCCAGGTGTCGGGATAGCCGATGGCGTAGTCGGCGCACGTGAGGGTCTTGCTGAGCTTCGGCGTCTCTGTGGTCGTGTCGATCACGCTGTCGGACGTGCCTGTTTGCCCGGTGGCGGTGTCCTGGGGGGCATCCCCTTGGGATTGGCCCTGCCCCCCATCCTGGCCGCTTTTTTTGCCGCCTTTCTGGCCGCCCGTCTGGGTGCCCGAACTGTCGTCGAGAAGTTTGTCGACCGCCTTCTTGGTGGCGTCCTTCAGGATGTCTTTCCACACGTTGTCCTGGGCTTGCGCCTGGACGCAGAGGATAGCGGTGGCCAACAGTAGTGTGTGAAGTGGGGTTTTCATGCGGGAAAGATAGCTGAAAGTGGTGGCGTTTCAAGAGAAAGGATGGAAAGGACGAAAGGGACATAAAGGACTATGTGGGAATGGTGTCGTTTGAGTCCTTTGGGGCTTTATTGTCCTTTTAAATCATCCCTGCAACGCCTTTGATCCGGCTGAAGACGACATTTCCGGCGACGATGGTGGTGACGGCCCTGCCGGTGACCTTGCGCTTGTTGAAGGGGGTGTTGCGCGACTTCGACAGGAAGTTGTTGACGTCGATCACATGTTCGGCCTTGGTGTCGATGATGGTCATGTCAGCCTGTTGGCCGTGCTGGATCGAGCCGATGTCTAATCCGAGGATTTTCGCCGGTCCGGCGGTGAACTTCGAGACGAACTGCGGAAGCGTCAGGTGGCCGGTGTGGAGGAGTTCGGTGAGGCATACGGCCACCGCGGTCTCAAGGCCGACGACGCCGAACGGCGCATAGTCGAACTCCTTGAGCTTGTCGTCGTCGGTGTGCGGGGCGTGGTCGGTGGCGATGGCGGCGATGGTGCCGTCCTTGAGCCCTTCGATCAGGGCTTTGCGGTCGTTTTCTGAGCGCAGAGGCGGATTCATCTTGAATCTGGTGTCGAAGTCCTTGATGCACTCGTCGGTCAGGGCGATGTGGTGGGGGGTGGCCTCGGCGGAGACCATGATGCCTTTGGCGATGGCGTCGCGGACGAGGGCCACGCTTTCTTTGGC
>CAYTFM010000254.1:6319-13735 GCA_964436735.1 uncultured Victivallales bacterium
GCCAGCCGCTCAGACGGGCCAAAATGATGTCGCGGGCGACCATGATCTCCTCGGCGGCCGAGGGGATGCCGCGGAGTCCGCGGAGGGCGGACCAGAAGCCCTCGTGGACCATGCCGCCGGTGGCGAGGCTTTCCTCCTCGCAGTGGTCGAGGATTGGTAGGCCGAAGGTTTTCGAATACTCGAGGACGTGGCGCATCAGCTCGCAGTCTTGCACGCACTTGCCGTCGTCGGTCAGGGCCACGACGCCCGCCTTCTTCAACCCGCCGATGCCGGACATCTCCTTGCCCTCGAGCCCTTTGGTGATGCAGCCGGTGGGCAGAACGTTGACGACCCCCTCGTCGGCGGTGTGGCGTTTGACGTACTCGATGACGCTTTGCGTATCGGCCGGAGGGGTGGTGTTGGGCATGGCGACGACCGTGGTGAATCCGCCGGCGGCGGCGGCCATCGTGCCGCTGCGGATCGTCTCCTTGTCGCTGCCGCCCGGCTGGCGCAGATGGACGTGCAGGTCGATGAAGCCCGGAGCGATGACGAGTCCTTTGACTTTGAGGCGTGTCGGCGACTTAACCTTCTCCGGCGGCGCGAAGCGTCCCGCCGCGACGCCGATGTCCATGACTTGGTCGACGCCATTGGCGGGATCGACCACCCTGCCGCCCTCGAGTATGAGATTTCCTGCGCTGTTCATCACTGTGTCCCCGTTGTATTTCCTAAAAGTGTTCTATGGGCGTGGCGTGTGGTGAAAAGTTGTCGCGAGTTCAGCGACGGAAATAAAATGATTATTTCTTCTTGAGGCAGCCGGCGACAAGGTAGAGCACGGCCATGCGGACGGCGAGGCCGTTGGTGACCTGCTCGAGGATGACCGACTGAGGGCCGTCTGCGATACTGGAGTCGAGTTCGACGCCGCGGTTGATCGGGCCGGGGTGCATGATCAGGGCGTCCGGCTTCACGTATTTCATCGTCTCCTTGTTGAGGCCGAAGACCGAGGCGTACTCGTTGATGCTCGGGAAATATGCGACGCGCTGACGCTCGTGCTGGATGCGGAGGAGGTTGATGACGTCGGCGCCCTCGATGGTGTCGCGGAGATTGTCGCAGATGCGGATGCCGAGCGCGGCGAACTCCTTGGGCAGGAGTGTCGCCGGGCCGCCGATGGTCACATTCGCTCCAAGTTTGAGCAGTCCCCAGATGTTGCTGCGCGCGACGCGGCTGTGGAGGATGTCGCCGATGATCGAGACGTTGAGTCCGGCGACGCGGCCCTTCTTCTCGCGGATGGTGAAGATGTCGAGGAGGGCTTGTGTGGGGTGTGCGTGGGCTCCGTCGCCGGCGTTGATCACGCCGGCGTCGAGTCGTTTGGCAAGGAAGTGCGGGGAGCCTGCGGCGGAGTGGCGCATGACGATCAGATCCACTTGCAGCGCCTCGATGTTCTTCGCCGTGTCTAGCAGCGTCTCCCCTTTGGTGAGGCTGCTGGTTGAGGCGGACATGTTGATAATGTCGGCGCTGAGCCGCTGTTCGGCGAGTTCGAAGGAGGCGCGGGTGCGGGTGCTCGGCTCGATGAACAAGTTCACCACAGTCTTGCCGCGGAGGGCGGGGACTTTCTTCACCTTCCGCTCGGAGACTTTTTTGAACTCGGCGGCGGTGTCGAGGATCAGAAGGATCTCTTCCGGAGAGAGATCGCTGATGCTGAGCAGGTCTTTTCGCGTCCAGGTGGCACTCATCGCGTCACGCTCCCCTGTCTTTGGCGGTTATATGAACGGCGTCCTCGTCGTCGAATCCCTTGAGCGAGAGCAATGCCCGCTTGTTGGCCGGGACAGGCGAGGAAAGCCCGATGTAGTCGGCTTTGATCGGAAACTCCTGGCCGCCGCGGTCAAGCATGACGGCGAGGCGAATGAGATGGGGGCGGCCGTAGTCGTTGATGGCGTCAAGGGCCGCGCGGATGGTGCGGCCCGTCGAGAGCACGTCGTCGACCAGCACGATCGAGCGGTCGTTCACGTCGAACGGGATGCTTGTCTCCTTGATGACCGGCAGCGTATTGCGCAGTCCAATGTCGTCGCGGTACATGCTGATGTCGAGCGAGCCAAGCAGGGGACGCACGCCGCGGCTTCGGGCAAGCTCTTCGACGAGCCGCTCAGCGAGGTGCGCGCCCTTGTACTGGATGCCGAGGAAGGCGATCTCTGGCAGGTTGTCGCCGAACTCGTCGGCGATGGCCTCCGTCAAACGGGTGATGGCCGACGCCACGTCGTCGGCGCCGAAGAGAAGAGTGCGTTTTGTCGGGCTCATGCGTCTCCCTGGATAAGGCGGGCGAAATGTACAGCGCGGGGCAGAGCTTTTCAACGGGGTGAAATCACCATGGGGAGAGAGGAGGCGGCTCCGTGCCTTTGCGGTGATTCCGTCCGAAGTGGGGGTTCCTTGCCGTGAACGAAGGCGCGCGTCCAGGGCGGTCGCAAAGCCTGAGGCGAGCCCAAACGGCAATTTGCAGGGGCGGCGGCGTAGGCATAGATTACGTTCCGTAAACGAGTCCTTAGGCATTCGTTATGCAGTTCGATAGGATGCGGGTATGGATTCCCTTCAGGAAGTTACTACTGCAAAACCCCGCGGCAACGTTGTCTGGCTTTTGGTGATTTCGGCTCTTGCCGTCATCGGAGCATTGCTGGGGTTGCACGGCTTTGCGGAGCACCGCCGAGAGGTGCGGTTGCTTGAGGAGCGCCTGATGGCTCAGGCGAGAGTGGTCGACGAGAACCTCAATGCCAACCTGTTTTCCGTCAGCTTGGTTCTGGAAAACATCATCCAGGAGATCGGCAACACTCACGGCAGTCATCCCGACACGCTCAACGAATATTTGAAAATGCAGGATGCCTTGAGCCCCGGCATCCGCACCATTCTGATTACCGACAGCCAGGGACGCTGCGTCAATTCGAACCGCGAGGCGCTTGTAGGACAGGATCTCAGTAAACGGGATTACTTCACCACCCCCCGCGACGCCTCCGACAAAAGCCTGTTATTCATGTCCCCGCCTTTCACCACCGTACTTGGCACGTTCGTCGTCAACATCACCAAGCCAATTGTGGGAGAACAGGGTGAGTTCAAAGGAGTCATTTCAGTATCACTGGAGCCCGACTATTTTCTGACATTGCTCAAGGCCACGATCTATGCACCAGACAACCGCATCGGCCTCCTTCACTCCGATGGCACGGTCTACGTCGCCATACCTGACGGCACCAACTCGATCATCGGGCAGAATCTTATGAAGTCCGGCTCTCTGTTCTTTCGCCATGCGCAGGGAGGCGCGCAAGCGTCAATCCAGAGCGGCCGCAGCGCGACAACTGGCGACAACCGCACATTCGCCTATATCAGCAACGCACCCAAGGAACTGCGGTTCGACAAGCATTTTGTCGTGGCCGCCAGCCGCAACACGAACGAAGCGCTTCTGCCTTGGCGGATAGAAGCCGGTATACAACTGTCGCTGTACCTGCTGTTCTCGGTCGTCGTCATCTTCGTGACGACGTATATGTCGCGGCGGGGCGACGAGTTGGCCCGGTTGCACGCCACCCAGGCATCCATCCTGGATTCAGTTCACTCCAATATCGCGGTGCTCGACAAAAACGGGGTGATCATGTCCGTCAACAAAGCCTGGAAAAACTTTGCCGCCGACAATCGCGCCGCAGACGGGGAACTCCCGTGCCATGCGAATGTCGGAACCAATTATCTTGTGGTGTGCCGAGATAGCTCCGGCATGAATTCCTCCGAGGCGAAGGACGCGTTGGATGGCATTTCATCGGTGCTCAACGACTCCGCCAAGTTGTTCACGCTGGAGTATCCGTGCCATTCGCCCGAAGTCCGGCGCTGGTTCTTCATGACGGTTGAACCCCAGCAGACACGGGAAGGAGGTGCGGTGGTCACCCATACGGACATCACCCGGCAAAAGCTGGTTGAAATGTCGCTGAGGGAGAAAACCGCGGAGCTTGATCGGTTTTTCAGCTTGGCCTTGGACATGCTTTGCATAGCCGACATCCACGGCAACTTCAGGAGACTGAATCCATCATGGAAAACCACGCTGGGCTACTCCCTCGAAGAACTTGAGGGGCACAGGTTTCTTGACCTTGTCCATCCTGACGACCAGCAAAAGACGCTCTCGGCGATGAAAGATCTCTCGTCCGGCAAGCCGGTGCTGAATTTCGAAAACCGGTATCGCTGCAAAGACGGCTCATACCGCTGGATCGAGTGGCGTTCATCTCCCTACGAGGGCGAACTGATCTACGCGGCCGCCCGGGACATAACCGAGCGCAAGAATGCCGAGGAGGAGCTGGCGCGCCTGAATGAGCGTTTCGAGCTCGCCGCGCAGTCCGCCGGCATCGGCGTCTGGGACTGGGACATTCAACTGAATCGTCTCGTCTGGGACGGCCGCATGTACCAACTCTACGGCCTGACGGCCGGTGATTTCGGCGGTGCCTACGATGCCTGGGTCAGAGGAGTGCATCCCGACGACCGGGAGCGTGGCGACGAGGAGATCAAAAAGGCGCTTGCCGGGGAAAAGGAGTTCGACCTCGAGTTCAGGGTCGTGTGGCCGAATGGACAGGTGCGGCACCTCAAAGCGCATTCGAAGCTCATCCGCGGCGCCACCGGCACGCCGGTCAGGATGATCGGCGTCAACTACGACATCACCGAGCGAACGCGGGTCGAGAAGGATTTGCTGCGGGCCAAGGAGGCGGCGGAATCCGCCGCTCGGGTCAAAAGTGAATTCCTGGCCAACATGAGCCACGAGATCCGGACTCCCTTGAACGCGATCATTGGGTTTTCCGAGGTGTTGACCGGCCTCATATCCGATCCGAAGCTTCAGGGATATCTCTCTTCCATTCAAGGCAGTGGGAAGACATTGCTCACCCTGATCAGCGACATCCTCGACCTCTCGAAAATAGAGGCGGGTAGAATGGAGATCCAGTATATCCCTGTCGATCCGAGGATACTGGTCCGTGAAATCGTGTCGATCTTCAAACCAAAGTGCGATGAACGCGGCGTCGGTCTCGAACTGAAAATTCCGCTCGAATTGCCCGTCGGCCTCATGCTCGACGAGGTGCGGTTGCGCCAGGTGCTTTTCAACCTTGTGGGCAATGCCGTGAAATTCACGCCGCGGGGAACGATCACGCTCGGGATGGCCGCGCGGCGCGGCGCCCCGCCAAAGGCCGCATCCGTCGTCGAATTCATTTTCTATGTGCGCGACACCGGCATTGGCATTCCGGGCGATCAACTCGACGTCATTTTCAACGCCTTCCAGCAACAGAGGGGGCAGCTTCACGCGCAGTATGGCGGCACGGGACTGGGGTTGACTATCAGTCGGCGCCTTGTGCGCATGATGGGCGGACGGCTGGAGGTCACCAGCGAGGTGGGCGTGGGATCGGAATTCCGGGTGATACTCCCCGAGGTGGACGTGGCGGCGCCCGCCACCTCGGCAGCCGACGCGTCCCCACGGAATTTCGGTTTCGCCTTCCGCGGACGCCAGTTGCTCATCGCCGACGATGTCGGGCACAACCGGGATCTGCTCAAGGCCATGCTCGACGTCCCCGGCATCACCGTGACCGAGACGGCCAACGGCGCTGAACTGCTCGACGCCGTCGCCCGCTCGCGCCCCGACTTGATCCTCCTTGACATCCGCATGCCTGTGCTTGACGGCTACGAGACTGCGCGCCGCCTCAAGTCCAGCGCTCACTCCCGGGACATCCCCATCATCGCCATCACCGCGTCGGTGCAGGACGACGCCGAGAAGTCCGCGCTCGCCGCGGGATGCGATGCGTTCCTGCGCAAACCGATATCACTCTCCCAGTTGCTGTCCCTCGTCGCCCACATGCTCGGCGATGAGACCGCCTCGCCGCCGCCGACCTCGTCATCGCCGAAACCTCCGCCGCTGAGAATCCGCGCGGATGTGCCCCCGCTGCGTGAGGTCCTGCGGCAGGAGATTCTGCCACAATGCGTATACCTGCAATCCAAAATCTTCGTCGGGCGCGTCAGGGATGTGGCGGTCCGGGCGACGACCTTGGCGGATGAGCACCACGACGAGGCTCTGGCCGCCTGGGCGCGCGAGCTCGCGCTGGCCGCGGAGGCATTCGACGCGGCAGGAATGAAGCGCGCCCTCTCTGGCCTGATGAATCTCATGCCTGACACCGACGACACCCCCGCACCCCCCAAAGGAGGCTGACCATGGGCAAGGCGAGAAAACAGCTGGTTCTGATCGTCGACGACACCCCTCTCAACATTCACCTCATCGCCAATCTCCTGGGGACTGATTACGAGATCGCCATGGCGACCAATGGCGAGCAGGCGCTGGAGATGATCAAAGACACGCCGCCGGATCTGATCCTGCTTGATGTCATGATGCCCGGCATTGATGGATACGAGGTTTGTCGACGGTTGAAGAATAACTTGGCGACGAACACAATTCCCGTCATTTTTCTGACCGCCAAAACGGAGGTCGATGACGTTGTCCGGGGATTCGAGGCGGGCGGCGTGGATTATGTCTCCAAACCCTTTCAAGCTTTGGAGTTGAAGGCGCGGGTGAAAACCCACATCCAATTCCAGCAACTGAAAAGCCTGCTTTCCATGTGCGGGCACTGCAACAAAATCCGCGACGGCGACACGTGGGAGAATATAGATATATTCCTCCATAGGAAAACCGGCACGAGCATCTCACATGGCATGTGCCCGACCTGCTACAAGAAGGTTGCGAAGGATCTGCCAACTTGACGCGCCGCTTTGTGGAATTATGAATACAACATAAGGAGACGTGATTATGCGTAGTGGTTGCCATGTCGCACTGTTCATCTTGGCCGCGGGTGCTGTCATCTGCGCGCCGATCGCCACCGCCTGCACGACGATACTCGTGTCGAAGGGCGCGACCGTTGATGGTTCGGTCATCGTCACGCACTCCGACGACAACGATCTGGTGGATCAGCGCATCGTCTACGTCCCGGCGGCCGACTGGCCGGAGGGCTCGTTGCGTCCCGTGTATTACGATCTGTGCAGCCTGGGCCCCATGCCTCAATACGGTGGCGACTACTCGCATCGGTATGTCGGCGAGTCGCGCGGTCCCGGCTATGTGGATCCTACCCTCCCTCAGAGCGTTCCGCTCGGCTACATTCCGCAGGTGTCCCACACCTACGCCTACTTCGACGGGGACTACGGGATCATGAACGAGAAGCAGCTCTCGATCGGGGAGTGCACCTGCCGGGCGAAAGTCGAGCCGAACCCGTCCGCCAAGAGGATCTTCTACAGCGCCGAGTTGTCGCGGGTCGCGTTGGAGCGCTGCGTCAAGGCGCGCGACGCCGTGTTGCTGATGGGCTCGCTGATCGAGATGTACGGCTACTACGCCACCGGCGAGACCCTACTGGTTGGCGACACCGAGGAGGGGTGGGTCATGGAGATGTGCGCCTCCGA
>CAYTFM010000255.1:0-9323 GCA_964436735.1 uncultured Victivallales bacterium
ACGACGGGATGGTGCTGCGGAACTGTATTTTGAACGCGCGCACGGTGGGCATTGGAGAGATGAGCGCCGAACAGGCCATCGAATGGGGGGCCACCGGACCCATGCTGCGCTCCACCGGGATGGAGTGGGACTTCCGGAAAAAACGCCCCTACAGCGGATACGAGCAGTTTGAGTTCGACGTCCCGGTGGGAAGCCGCGGTGACTGCTACGACCGGGCGGTGGTGCATGTCGAGGAGATGCGGCAAAGTCTGCGCATCATCAGGCAATGTCTCGACAACATGCCTTCCGGCGCCTATCAGTCCGATCATCCTCTTGCCACTCCCCCGAGGAAGGAGCGTACGATGAAGGACATCGAGACGCTGATACATCATTTCCTTAACGTGAGTTGGGGGCCTGTCATCCCTCCCGGCGAGGCCTCCGTGAACGTCGAGGCGACCAAAGGGTGCAACAGCTACTATCTCATCAGCGATGGTGGAGGGATGAGCTATCGGACGCGGATACGGACCCCGTCATTTCCCCACATCCAGCTTGTGCCGCTGCTGAGCCGTGGCGTCATGATCCCCGATCTGGTGGCGATCCTTGGCAGTGTCGACTTCGTGCTGGGTGATGTCGACCGATGAACATGCAACGTGCAACCAAAATCAGGACGTGATCGCCATGCTGAGCGAAGAGGAGAAACGAGAGATCATTGACATGGCCGATTCGTATGAGCGGAAGAACGCCGCCGTCGCTGACGCGTTGCTGATCGCTCAGAAAAACCGCGGATGGGTCAACGACGAGAGTGTCGCCGACATCGCCGGACTCCTCGGCATGACGGTTGATGAGGTGGACGCGTCCGCGACGTGTTACGACCTTGTCTACCGCCGTCCCGTGGGGAGACACGTGATCCTCGTGTGTGACAGTGTGAGTTGCTGGCTGACGGGGCATCGGGATATTCGAGAGCATCTTCTCCGCGCGCTGGGCGTCAGCTTGGGGCAGACCACCCCTGATGGGAGGTTCACGATTCTAACCTCGGGCTGCCTCGGCGCATGTCATCTGGCGCCCGCCATGATGGTCGATGAGGATCTGCACGGGAATCTGACTCCGGAGAAGGTCGATGAGATTTTAAAAGCCTACCAATGACGATGAGAAAACCAATCAACGACAAACCGCTGACGCGCAACATCAGGCCGGGCCGTCCGCCGCCCACGCTTGAGGAGTTCGAGATGGCGGATGGGTATCAGGGGCTGCGCCGCGCGTTGCGGATGACGCCGCGGGAAGTCCAAGACGAGGTCGGCAAATCCACTCTCCGCGGCCGCGGTGGGGCTGGTTTCCCCACGGGGAGGAAATGGTCGTTCGTTCCCATGGGGGACGATGCGCCCCGACGGAAATACCTCGTCGTGAATGCCGACGAGATGGAACCTGGAACCATGAAGGATCGTGTGCTGCTGGAGGGGGATCCGCACCAGTTGATCGAGGGGGCGATCATCGCCGCCTACGCGGTTCAGGCCGATACCGCGTATATCTTCCTGCGATGGGCCTACCGGTTGGCGGCCGAGCGAATCCGCCATGCCCTGGCCGAGGCCTACCGGAAAGGATATCTCGGCACAGACATTCTGGGGACGGGGTTCAATCTGGAGATGCGGCTGCACATTAGCGCGGGACGGTACATGTGCGGGGAGGAGAACGGGCTGTTGAACGCGTTGGAGGGGAAGCGCCCCACGCCCCGCGCGAAACCGCCGTTTCCCCAAACGTGCGGACTATGGGGGAGGCCGACGGTCGTCAACAATGTCGAGACGGTCTGCAATCTCGGCCACATCCTCCGCAACGGAGCGGAGTGGTTTACGAATCTCAGCTACGGAGAAAATGGCGGGACGAAACTGTACGGGGCCAGCGGGCGAGTTAAGCGTCCTGGCGTGTGGGAACTCCCCCTCGGAACCACCATACGCGAGGTGCTTGAGGATCGAGCGGGCGGCATGCGGGATGGATTGTCCCTCAGGGGGCTGCTCCCCGGAGGCGCCTCGACGGGGTTCCTTGTCGAAAAGCATCTGGACTTACGGATGGACTTCGACGTGTTTGAAAAACATGGCAGCCGTCTTGGCACTGGCACTGTCATCGTTCTGGATGACCGCAACTGCCCGGTCGGCATGATGCTGTCGCTTGAACGCTTCTTCACCCGCGAGTCGTGCGGCTGGTGCACTCCCTGCCGCGAAGGGCTTCCGTGGGTGGTGGACACGCTTCAATCCCTCGAAGAGGGGGATGGTCGCTCAGGCGATCTGGAGTTGCTGCGCGAACTGGCGGGTACGCTGGCGACGGGACGCACGTTTTGCGCCTTGGCACCGGGGGCGGTCGAGCCTCTCGGCACCGCGCTCACGTACTTTCGGGAGGACTTCCAGAAGCATATAGACATGAAGGGGTGTCCATGGGGACGATTTACATCAACAATCAGCCGCACGAGATAGGGCGGGAAGGGCGCAGCGTGCTCGACGTCTGCCTCTCACTGGGGTTTGACATCCCTTATTTCTGCTGGCACCCCGCGCTGCATTCCGTCGGAGCGTGCCGTCAATGCGCGGTGAAGCTCCATCTGGACGAGAAGGACGCGCGGGGAAGGATCGTCATGTCGTGCATGACTCCCGCCAAGGATGGGACGCGCATCTCCACCGACGATCCGGAGGTCCTTGCGTTCCGTGCCAGAATGATCGAGTTGCTGATGAGGAACCACCCTCACGACTGTCCTGTCTGTGATGAAGGTGGCGAATGCCATCTGCAAGATATGACCGTGATGACTGGGCATGTCTATCGGCGCAACCGCTTCCCGAAACGGACCTACCGCAACCAGCAACTCGGACCGTTCATCAACCATGAGATGAACCGCTGCATCCAGTGTTATCGCTGCGTGCGGTTTTACAGGGATTATGCGGGAGGCCGCGACCTGCAGGCGTTGGGGTGGCATGATCATGTGTATTTCGGCCGGCACAAGGATGGTGTTCTGGAAAGTGTGTTCAGCGGCAACCTGGTGGAGGTGTGTCCGACGGGTGTCTTCACCGACAAGACCTTCAAACGGCATTTCACGCGGTTATGGGATCTGCAGACCGCCCCGTCGATCTGCGTCCATTGCGGTCTGGGGTGTAACACGATCCCGGGCGAGCGGTATGGAACGCTTCGCCGGATCCGGGCGCGGTATCATCATGAGGTCAATGGATATTTCCTATGTGACCGAGGTCGCTTCGGATATGAGTTCGTCAACAGCGGGAGCCGCATTCGCCAACCTTTTCTGCGTGATGAGGCTGGCATGCCGCGCCCCGTTTCCCGGCGACAGGCGGTAGAGCATGCGGCGAGGCTGCTCAAAGAGACGAAGGTCATCGGCATCGGGTCGCCGCGGGCATCGCTGGAGACGAATTTCGTCCTTCGCAAGATGGTGGGGAATAACGCGTATTATCAGGGCATGCCTGACAACCACCAGCAACTTGTCACGCGCGTGCGTCAGATTTTGGCAACTGGTCCGGCACCCAGTGCGTCGTTGCGGGATGTACAGGAGTCCGACGCCGTGCTGATCCTCGGCGACGATCCCGCCGGCGTCGCGCCGATGTTGGCGATGGCCCTGCGTCAGGCCTTGATGAACAGCCCCCGCCGCGAGGCGGTAGGTGGGCAGATCCCCCTCTGGGATGACTCCGCCACCCGCGAGGCTGTCCAATGGCGGCGGGGGCCGTGCTTTATCGCGACACCTGATCAAACGGAGTTGGACCAGGAAGCCACCGCCATCTGCCGTGCGGCTCCGGCGGATCTGGCGCGACTGGGGTTTGCGGTCGCGCATGCGATCGATCCGGCGTCTCCGAGCGTGGAAGGATTAGGGGAGGGGATGGGAGCTCTGGCCGCGCAAATCTCACACGCCCTCATGGGGTGCGCGCATCCACTGGTGGTGTCTGGCGTATGCTGTGGCTCACGTTCGCTTATCGAATCCGCGGCCAATGTCGCATGGGCTTTGCGGAGGAAAGGGAGGCCTGCGAAGTTGTGTTTCACGGTTCCCGAATGCAACAGCGTTGGCGTTCAGTTCTTTTACGGGGAGAATCTTTCCGTCGTTCTCGAGGCGGTGCGCGAGGGGAAGGCCGACACCGTGCTGATCGTCGAGAACGACATCTATCGGCACCTGGAGGCGGGGCAGGCGGATGAGTTGCTGGAAACAGCGAAGCATCTCATTGTGCTGGATCATGTCGCCAACGGCACGACCGCCAAAGCCGAGCTTCTGCTTCCTGCCGCGACCTTCGCGGAGGGGGAAGGGACGTTCGTGAACAATGAGGGCCGAGCACAACGATTCTTCCAGGTTTTTGTCCCCGAGGGGGATGTCCACCCGTCTTGGGAATGGCTGCATGAGATCGGGCTGGCGGGAGGACGTCTGTCGAGCGCCTGGTCAGCCTTCGATGCTGTTCTTGCCGACATGGCCGAGGAGGTTCCGGCATTCGCCGGTTTACCCGATAGCGCGTCATCCGCGGACTTCCGCATGACCGGGGGGAAGATTCCTCGGCAGTCCCACCGCTACAGTGGCCGTACCGCCATGACCGCCCACATCAGTGTGAGCGAACCCAAGCCACCAGACGATCCCCACTCACCGCTTTCTTTCTCGATGGAAGGATCGGCGTGTCCACCGCCGCCATCTTTGATCTCGCGATATTGGGCTCCAGGATGGAACTCGGTCCAGGCGATCAACAAGTTTCAGATGGAGGTGGGGGGAGTGCTGCGCGGCGGAGATCCCGGGCTGCGCTTGATCGAGGCTGCGACAGGGGCGGCTCCAGACTATTTCGTCTGCGAGGGGAAGTCGTTCGCTAAGAGGGAAGGTGAATGGTTGCTCATCCCGACGTGGCATGCGTTCGGCTCAGAGGAGCTCAGCAATTTCTCCGCCGCTATCGTCGAACGCGCCGGCGAAGCCTATGTCGGGCTCGGTCCGCGCGACGCCCTGCGCCTGGGGATAATGGAAGGGGAGAACGTCGTGGTGGAAACCGCCGGACGGCGACAGGTGCTGCCGCTTCGGCTGCGGCCATCCCTTCCGGAAGGTCTGGCCCTGCTGCCGGTCGGCTTCCCAGGTTTACTTGGCGTCGAGGTTCCCGCCTGGGGAAGGATCGCCGCGGCACGGCAGGACGCGGAAGCGCGGGACGCGGGAAGTCGGAAGGGATAGGAATTCCAGGGAATAACATAAGGCAGAGGGATGATAACCTATCAACACATCGTGGTTCCGATTGTGGTTCTTTTCACCGCGCTCACGTTGGCGGGAGGACTGATATGGGGGGAACGCCGTCTCCTTGCGTTATGGCAGGATCGGTGGGGACCCAACCGCGTCGGTCCGTTCGGGTTGCTGCAGATACTGGCCGACATCATCAAGCTGTATTTCAAGGAGGATTGGATTCCCCCCTTCGCCGACAAGACGGTCTTTGTGCTCGCGCCGGCGATCGTGATGTCGGCGACGCTGATGACGCTCGCGGTGATCCCCTTCGCCCCTCAGACGGCGGTGGCGGATTTCAACGTCGGGCTGCTGTTTTTTCTGGCGATGTCATCGATGGCGGTGTACGGGGTGGCGCTGGGCGGATGGTCGTCAAACAACAAGTTCGCCTTGCTGGGGAGCATCCGCGCCGTGGGACAGATGGTCAGCTATGAGGTGTTCATGGGACTTTCGCTCATGGGCGTCGTCATCCAGGCCGGCTCGTTCCGCCTGTCTGACATCGTCGAGTCTCAGCGCGGGATGTGGTACTGTGTCCCACAGTTTCTCGGCATGCTGATTTTCTTCATCGCCATATTGGCCGAGGTGCGTCGGACGCCCTTCGACCTTCCGGAGGCCGAGGCTGAACTGGTGGCGGGGTACCACACCGAGTATTCGGGGATGAAATTCGCCATGTTTTTCCTTGGTGAATATGTGGGCGTGATAGTGGGGGCGGCGTTCATGGTCACGCTGTTCTTCGGGGGATACCTCGGGCCGTTCCTGCACCCCGTCGTGTGGTTTCTGGGAAAGACCCTTCTGCTGATAGGGCTTATCATCCTCATCCGCGGAGCCCTGCCGAGACTGCGCTACGATCAACTCATGCGGCTGGGGTGGATCGTGCTGTTGCCGCTGACGCTGCTGAATATTCTGGTCACCGGCCTGGTCGTGCTGATGAAGTGATTTAACATGTGAGATTTAGGATTTAAGATGTTAGAAGTTTTAGGAAATCCTGAACCCATGTAACTGGTTTCAGGTTTCGGGTGTCAGGTTTCAGAAAGAGATTCTTCCAGACACCTGAAAACCTTGTTTCTTTTGAGTTTGAACACGCGGCGGCGAGTGGAGCCGCTGAACCCTGAACCCTGAACCCTGAACCCTGAAACCTGAAACCAGGCGTCTGCCGCCGCTGAACACGAACGAGGTTGTGCGATGTGGAGCATCATCCGGACATTGTGGGGTGTTTTCATCCATATGTTCCGCCGCCGCATCACGGTGCCATATCCGGACAAAAAGCGCGCGCTCCCTCCCAGGGCGCGGGGACGCATCATCCTGTCCCGGGATCCGGACGGGAAGGAGCGGTGCGTGGCGTGCTATCTGTGCGCCGTGGCCTGCCCGGTCGACTGCATCGCCCTTCAGGCCACCGAAGACGAACACGGGCGGAGGTATCCGGAATTCTTCCGCATCAATTTCTCCCGCTGCATTTTCTGCGGCATGTGCGAGGAGGCTTGTCCGACCTACGCCATCCAGCTCACGCCGGACTACGAGATGAGCGAATGCCGCCGACAAAGTCTGGTCTACGAGAAGGAGGATCTCACCATCAACGGTCCCGGGAAATACCACGACTACAATTTCTACCGAGTGGCCGGAATAGGGATTGAAGGCAAGGACAAAGGAGAGGCGGAGAACGAGTCGCCGCCCGTCGACGTGAAGTCGCTTATGCCGTAAGGAGAGTGCGCGATGAACATCGTGTTTTATATCACGGCGGCGGTGGCGGTTTTCGCCACGCTGCGGGTAGTCACCAACACCAACGCGGTGCACGCCCTGCTTTATCTGATCGTCTCGTTGCTGGCGGTGGCGGTCATCTTCTACCTCCTCGGCGCGCCGTTCGCCGCGGCTTTGGAGGTGATCATCTACGCCGGCGCCATATTGGTGCTTTTCGTTTTTGTCATCATGATGCTGAATCTTTCGCGCGAGGCGGTGCGGCGCGAGCGGCTGTGGCTTGACTGGAAAATCTGGCCCGGACCTGTGGCCCTTGGTCTCATCCTTGTCGGCGAGCTGGCATATGTGGTCATGCTGGGCAAGGGAGAGGCGATGTCACCCGGACTCGTTGGTGCCCGTGAGGTGGGCGTGGCGTTGTTCGGCCCCTATATGCTGTCGGTGGAGCTGGCGGGAATGCTGCTTCTGGGAGGGCTGGTCGGAGCGTTTCACCTGGCCAGGAAAGAGGAGCCTGCCGACCACCGATAACCATGATTGGAAGGGATTGAGAGATGACGACGGTGCCAATGACTCATGTGCTGCTGCTGGCGGTGATCCTGCTGGTGATCGGACTGGTCGGCGTGCTGGTGCGTCGCAACGCCGTGTTCATGCTTCTTTCCGTGGAGATCATGCTCAACGCGGCAGGGCTTGCCTTCGTGGCCGCCGGGGCGAGCCACGCGCAGGTGGAGGGACAGTTGATGTTTATCTTGATTTTAACCATGGCGGGAGCGGAGGTGAGCGTGGGATTGGCGCTGATCTTGTTGTTGAACAGGAAGTTCCATACGCTTGACGCAGACGCCGCCAGCAAGATGAGGGGCTGATATGCTTGAATGGACATGGACGATACCGGCAATCCCTTTGGCGGGATTTCTCGTGCTGGCCATGGCCGTGGCGAAGTCGCGTCGCCATGTGGCCCTCATCGGGGCTGGATCGGTTGGCTTGTCGCTGGTCATGGCGCTTCTGGTCGGTGGTGACTTCATGCTCCACCCGCCAACAGGCGACGCCTATGAGTTGACGCTTTGCGAGTGGGTGCGGGTGGGAGGGCTGGATGTCTCATACGGTATGCGCGTCGACGCGCTGTCGACCGTGTTCATGCTGGTGATCACCATCGTCGGGTTCGCCATCATTCTCTATTCCACACAGTTCATGAGCGAGAGTGAAGGCTACAGTCGGTTCTTCGCATACATGAATTTGTTCGTGGCGTCAATGTTGATTCTGGTTCTCGCCGACAACCTGCTGCTGCTGTATCTGGGGTGGGAGGGTGTGGGGTTGTGCAGCTACCTTTTGATCGGCTTCTGGTATGCCGATTCCGCGAATGGCGCCGCGGCGCGGAAGGCGTTCATCGTCACGCGGGCAGGCGATGTGGCCATGGCGGTGGGACTGCTCCTGCTGTTCACCCAGCTCGGAACGCTGCACATCCAGTCGATGCTTCATCAGGCGGAATCCATGTGGCCGATGGGGTCTGGCATGGCGACGCTGGCGGCTTTCCTGATCCTGGGCGGAGCGATCGGGAAGAGCGCGCAGCTTCCGCTGCAGACCTGGCTGCCGGACGCGATGGCGGGCCCGACTCCGGTCAGCGCGCTCATCCACGCGGCCACCATGGTGACGGCCGGGGTGTACCTCATCGCCCGTACGCATGTCCTGTTCGCTCTGGCTCCGGCCGCGCAGGCGGCGGTGGCCTGGATAGGCGCGGCGACGCTCCTGCTGGCCGCGTTCGCCGCGATGACCCAGCGCGACATAAAGCGGATCCTGGCCTATTCCACGATCAGCCAGATCGCCTACATGTTCCTCGCGTTGGGGGTGGGCGCATGGGCGGCCGGCGTGTATCACTTCGCCACCCATGCGCTGTTCAAGAGCGCGCTGTTCCTTGGGGCGGGAATCCTTATCATGTGTCTCGACGGTGAGCATGACATTTTCAAAATGGGAGGATTGCGGGTGAAGCTGCCTTCCACCTACTTCTCCATGGTGATGGCGGCGCTTGTCCTGGCGGCGATTCCCCCTTTGACGTTGACCTTCAACAGTAAAGATCTCATCCTCAAACAGGTTTTGCTCTCTCCCAGTGGAGGCCCGGTTCTATGGGCCATCGCGGTGTTCGGCGCCCTGCTTACGGCGTTTTACACGTTCCGTCTGATCTTTGTCGTGTTCTTCGGACAACTCCGCGTCCGGCCGTCCAGACGGCCGGGACGACTCATGACAATCCCCTTGGGCGTTCTCGCGCTGGGAGGCGGTGTGGCGGGGGTGGCCGAGTTGCTCAGCGAGTTCTTCCATAACGAGAGATTCTACGATTTCCTTCAACGCTCTGTGCCGCCGCTGCCACTCAAGTCGACTGCGGTGGAAATGGTGACGGGACCCGCGCTGCAGCTTGTCTCCGCCCTGGGCGCGGCCGGCGCCAGCCTGCCCATGT
>CAYTFM010000255.1:9333-9695 GCA_964436735.1 uncultured Victivallales bacterium
GATTCCTACGGGAGGGATGTGGGTTTGACCGGGCGTATGATTGCATGTTCGTCGGCCCGTGCTGCGGAATCGCCGCTTTCAACGCCCGCGACGTCATCGATTGGTGCATGGAGCTTCCAGCCGGTCTGGCGTGCGCGCTGAATGGACTTCTCTCCCGGACGGAAACAGGCCTGTTGCGGTGGTATGTGATGGGGGTCGGCGCAGGGGCGATAATCCTGATACTTCTCATGGTGTGGCGATGATTCTTCTCTGTATGTTGTCGATTCCGCTGCTTGGCGGATTGCTGACGTGGGTGGTGGGACGCGTCAGCGATTCTGGCAGTCGCTGGGTGGCTCTTGTGTCGGCGTCCGCATATCTCGGGT
>CAYTFM010000255.1:9705-13650 GCA_964436735.1 uncultured Victivallales bacterium
CCGACGCCCCCCCTTCCGGACAACACGGACCGGCCTGCCCCCGTCCAACCCGCTCCCGCCCCGCAACCGCGTCCCGCCCTTTCCGCCGACGAGGAGGCCGATGTCGCCAGGCTGCTGGGCTTTGCGCGCGGGCGGCTGTGGTCGCTCGACCGGATCGACGTGCCGTATCCGGGATGCTGGAGGGCGGTCGTCGACGTGGCGTGGATTGAACAGCTGGGAATCCGCTTCCACCTGATGGCGGATGGAATCGGGACTCTGCTGCTGTTGCTCACGGGCGTGGTGGGGCTTCTGGCGGTGGGGGTGTCGTGGGTGGACATAACCCGACGCGTGGGGTTCTTCCATCTGAACCTGCTGTGGACCATGGCGGGGATCACGGGGGTGTTCATCTCGATGGACTTGATCCTGCTCTACTTCTTCTGGGAATTAATGCTGATCCCGCTTTTTTTTCTTATCGTTTTATGGGGACGGGAGCGGAGACTTTACTCCGCAATCAAGTTCCTCATCTACACTCAGGCCGGCAGCCTTGTCTTTCTGGTGGGAATACTGGGGCTGTGTTTCGTGCACTACCGGAATGTCGGCGTGCTGACGTTCAACTATTTCGATCTGCTCGCCGTGCCCATGGATTCCACGGTGGGTTTTTGGCTGATGCTGGCGTTTTTCATCGGGTTCGCGGTCAAGCTGCCTGTCGTGGCTCTCCATGGCTGGCTGGCGGACGCCCACTCGCAGGCTCCCACGGCCGGCAGCGTTTTTCTGGCGGGACTGGCGTTGAAGGTTGGCGCGTACGGCATGCTGCGGTTCGCCATACCGCTTTTCCCGGACGCCTCTCTCGGCTTCGCTCCCGTGGCGATGACGCTGGCGGTGGCGGGCATTCTGTATGGGGCCTTGCAGGCCTATGGACAGAGTGATCTTAAGCGCCTGATCGCCTACACCAGCGTCTCGCACATGGGGTTTGTGCTCCTCGGCGTGTACAGCTGGAACGAACTGGCGCTGCAAGGGGCGATGGTGGTGGTTCTCGCGCATGGGGTGAGCACGGCGGCTCTGTTCGCCGTGGCGGGGATGATCCACCATAGGCTGGGGACGTACGAGCTGAGCCGCATGGGGGGACTCTGGGACAGGATGCCCAGGCTTGGCGGAGCGACGACGATACTGGCAATGGCGTCACTCGGATTGCCAGGCTTGGCCAATTTCATCGGAGAGTTTCTGGTGCTGCTGGGAGCGTGGAAGGTCAGCCATGTCCTGACGGCCATCGCGGCCACGGGACTGCTGCTGTCGGTGGTCTATTCGCTGAAGATCATCCAGGCGGTTTTCCACGGCCCCCCCATTGACGCATCTGTGGAAATACACGATGCCGACCTCCGCGAGTCCGCGATGGTGGGCGGGTGCGTCGCAATCCTTTTATGGATCGGGATCCATCCCGGACCGGTGCTGCGCGCAAGCGCGCCAACACTGCAGGAGCTGCTAAGCAGTTCAGAACGGTCGACGCATCAGCAACAACCATCGCTTCCTCGCCGGGAAAGAGCGGTTCAAGTCAGCTGCGACGCGCGGTCATGCGTGCCCTCCGCCACGGGTATGCCATGTCTCGCGTCAGGCGTGAGCCAGTCCGCGGGTGCGACGCGTCAGGGGGAATCATTGGGAAGGGACGCGCAATGACGTCTGTCGATTTCATGGCGGTGGGGCCTCTGCTGGCCGTTGCTCTTGGCGCGGTTGGAACTCTTGTCGGTATCGCCATCCGCCGATCATGCGAGGCGACCTCGACGCTGGCGCTGGCGTCTCTTGTCGCCGCCATAGGGTTGACTGCGACGGCGTTCGGGGTCGCCCCGCGGCAGGTAACCCCGTTGTTGCTGATTGACGGCTATGGGGTGTTCTTCCTGGGGTTGCTGCTGCTGGCCTCGCTGGTGGTGCTGATGCTCTCGATAGGATATCTGCGGGATTGGCGTGGACAGGTCGAGGAGTATTACACCCTGCTTCTGCTGTCGACCTTGGGGGCCGGTGTGATGGTGGTCTCCACCCACTTCGCGTCCTTCTTTCTTGGACTTGAGCTGCTGGGCATCCCGTTGTACGCCCTCATAGCCTACTGCGGCGGCAGTCAAAAAGGCGTCGAGGCCGGATTTAAATACCTGATCCTGGCGGGTGTTGGTTCCGCTCTTCTGCTGATGGGCATGGCGCTTGTCTATGCCGCCTTTGGCTCGCTCAGTTTCGTGGATCTTTCACGTGCCACCTTCCAGGCTGGCGCCATGCCGCTGTGGGCGTTGGGAGGAGGGGCCTTGATCATATGCGGCTTAGGTTTCAAGCTGGCACTGGCGCCGATGCACATGTGGGCCGCGGACATCTATGAAGGAGCGCCATTTCCGATAACGTCCTATATCGCCACAGTCAGCAAGGGGGCGGTTCTTGTCCTCCTGCTGCGGTACCTCGCTCCGATGCTTGACGGAGAAGGAGAGGCGAGAACGGCCCTTTCGTTTCTTGCCGTGGCAAGCATGTTCGTCGGTAATTTATTGGCTCTGCGGCAGGATAATCTGAAGAGAATGCTCGGCTATTCATCCATCGCCCATATGGGATATCTGCTTGTGGCGGTAATGGCCACAAAGCTCACGGGGACGGACGCCGTCGGGTTTTATTTGACCGCCTATTTCGCCTCCGTTTTGGCGGCGCTGGGAGTTCTCACAGTCTTGAGCTCGCCGCAAGCAGAAATACAGATGGTCGCCGACCTGCGCGCAGTGGCGTGGCGGCGTCCCGGCCTGGGAATCACGATGACGGTGTCGATGCTGTCGCTGGCTGGTATCCCGCTGACCGTCGGCTTCTTCGGGAAGTTCTATGTGCTGCTGTCTGGTGTCGACGCGTCTTTGTGGGGGCTCGTGCTCGCGCTGGTGATCAACAGCGTGATAGGATTGTTTTACTACCTCCGCGTCATCGCCGCGTTGTTCGCCGAGCCGGACGCCACACATCCCACGTCGACGGAGCCCGTTTCCCTGATGGGGTCTGTGGTTTTGAGTGTGTTGACAATGGTCATGATAGGGCTGGGGGCATATCCGGCTCCATTGATTTTCCTCATCGACAAAATGACAAGGTGAAAACGATGAGCGGTTGGGAGTCGCCACAATCCCACTCTTGTGGAAGGATGCGGATACGTTTTCAATAGGGTGGCGCGAGCCTTCGGAAGCCGTGCAGCAGAACAATGGTCGTGAATACCGCATTACGCAATGGAAGAGCGGGGTATAAGTAGGAGGGTGGAGGCACCTTGGCGGCGCCCGTCCGCGCCGTGTCCAACCGCCTTCCCAACTCCTCCATCCAGGCGATCGATCGAGGCCACTCGCAGACGCCTGAAAGCCACTCGCCGGGGATTCCCTCTCTGCCGACCTTGGCGCCGATCACGGCCCCCAGGATCGCGGCGGTGGTGTCAGTATCGCCGCCGGCGGCGAGCATTTCCTCGATGCCTCCGCGGAAGTCGTCCTGATGCCGCAGCCATGTTTGGACGACGCACGGCACGGTGTGAAGCATGTAGCCCGTCACGCCCTGCCCGCAGTCGATGGATGCGGCGAACTGTGCGAGAGGCTCATTTTTTTCCGCGGAGACGCAGGCCTTCTCCACGGTTACAATGAACTGCGAGGCGAGATCGTTTTGCAAAGCCTCCTGAAGCGAGATGAGGAACTCGGCGGAGCTGAGGGGAGGTGCGCCGGAGGAGCTGTGCCGCGCGGCCAGCGCGACCGTCAACGCGCCGAAATACGCCTTCGGATCCGTGTGCGTCATGATCGTCGAACGGCGGACGTGCTCCCGCATCGCGTCGGGATTATCCCGCCAATAGACGCCCAGCAGCGCGCACCGCATCGCCGGGCCGTTTCCCGCCGAGCGCACGCCGCTCCTTGCTGGTGAAAAGCCAAGCCACAGGCGCAGCACTGACTTCAGTGTCGCCAGGCCAATGCCCGCGGGAGCCCCAAGAAGCCACCC
>CAYTFM010000256.1:0-13538 GCA_964436735.1 uncultured Victivallales bacterium
CAAGATCGATGGTCTTCCAGTTGTTGTCTTTGCCCAGCAGCATGACCGTCTTGTCCACCGCCGGTATGATATGCGCTTTGTTCATATTTGAATTATTCTACTTATCATTTGAATAAAATAATAACCTAAAACGGCAGACTTGTCAACGGTTTTCCGGAATTTTAGGTTGTTTTTACCCTTGCGCCCCCCGTCCCCTGGGCTGGCGCGGATTCAACCAATGCCCTCACCTGCTCTTCGCATACGCTCCGGGGGTCATGCCGGTGAGCTTTCTGAAGGCGCGGATGAAATAGGCGGGATCCTCGTAGCCGACCTCGTAGGCGACCTCGGCGACGGTGAGCCTGGAGTCGCGCAACAGCAGTTTCGCCCGCTCCATCCTCGAGTAGATCACGTACCTGAGCGGCGGGATGCCAAATTTCGCGGTGAACAATCGGCTCATGTGCTCGTAACTGTAGCCACCGCCCTTGAGCAGCTTCCGGATATTGACCGCGCCGGCGTCCTTCGCCTCGTCGAGAAGCCCGCGGATCTCGTAGGCGAGCATGCCGGCCTTGTCCTGCCGCTCCTCGCCAGATTCGACAGGAGCGAGCAGCCGCGTCAACAACTCCAAGAGCGTCGCCCGGCACAGATTCCGACTCAAGACGCCCCGCGTATTCCCAAACCCACCCAACGACTGGAACAATGAGACCACCGGCACGGCGCTGGAAAAACTGCCCTTACGAGGAGCCTCCACAAACGCCGGAGGGGGGCGCTCCCAGCCCCGCGGCGGCGTCCCCGGAAGGAAAAACCACAACGGTTCAGGAGGCGGCGACTCGATGGGCACCCAGTCGAAATGGACGCAGTGCCGGCTCACCTCGCCCACCGCCCGCGTCATGTGGGGAACCCCGGGCGGAATGATGATGAAGTCGTTCTCGGCGAGCTCGTGCGCCACAGATTCAAGCTCAACAACACAGCACCCTCTGGAGACGACCACAAGTTCATGATCGCAGAGCACCCGCGGCGGCTCCACCGTCCCCTTGGTCCATGGCCTCTGCCACACGTGGTGCGGCTGCGGATCGATCCTGTCAAGCCAGTGTGTCATGTCGTGACTCCTGATGCTCGGCGTGCAGCGGCTTCACCCACCGCCGCGCGTTCATACTCGGAAGAAAAAAGGTGTCAGGCGTCAGGAAGACTGAGATCTAACACCCGAAACCTGAAAGAACTTAGGCGGGCTTCGCCCGCCGCTTGTTACACATGATCTCGCTCACCCACGGCGCAAGACCGCGGGGGGCGATAATTTTGCTTGCCCGCGCACGTAGCCGACTGATTTGATTCACTAACGGGGCAAGCCCGTTGGGATCTTTCCCGAACACCGAACACCGTTCCTACCATTCACATAAATATCATTTTTATCCTATCAATATCATATCAATCTCATTTTATTCAAGCCATTATTCAGCTAAAAATAAGACATGCAAGATGTCAATTATTTAATACTTCACCAATTCACACTCAAAAAAATCTGGAAGGAGCGCGTATGAAGGCCACCGCGATCGTGTTCAAGAACGTCTCGGAAGTGACGCTGGAGGAGATCGAACTGCCGCAGCCGACTGCGGAGGACATCGTGGTCGAGACACTCGTCAGCGGCGTGTCGGTGGGGACGGAGCGCTGGGCGCTGATCGGCAAGCGCGCCGAGATGAAATTCCCGCATATCCCGGGCTACATGGGGATAGGGAAAGTGGTCGAGGCCGGCGACAAGGCGGCGGCGAAGGGGTTCCGCACAGGGCGCATGGTGAACTTCTTCCAAAGCCGCATGCCGAAACCGTACAGCGACAATAGCTGGATGGGCGCGCACCTCTCGAAGGCCGTCATCGACGTCTCCACGGCCCTCGACTGGAATCCCGAAGGCATGAACGTCCACCGCTGCGAACTGCTGCCCGAGGGGATGGATCCGCTCGACGCCTCGCTCACCGGCCTCTGCGGCGTGGCGATGCGCGGCATCGAGATGGCCGTCGTGCCCGCCGCCAGCAAAGTCCTCGTGGTCGGCGTCGGCGTCATCGGCCAGTACGCCGCGCAGGTCTGCCGCTGCAAGGGCGCCCTCGTCGC
Organism: uncultured Victivallales bacterium; assembly: GCA_964436735.1. Taxonomy (GTDB): domain Bacteria; phylum Verrucomicrobiota; class Lentisphaeria; order Victivallales; family GWF2-38-69; genus CAYTFM01. The sequence continues at coordinate 2,080 of CAYTFM010000256.1, forward strand.
CGTCTCCGACGTCAGCGACGACCGCCTCGCGATCGCCAAGAAGCTCGGCGCGGAGCTTGTCGTCAACTCCAAGAAGGAGAATCTGAACGAGAAGGCGAAGGAGTTCGCCCCGCAGGGCTTCGACATCATCATCGACACCTCCAGTTCCGCCGCCGTCGTCCACAGCGTCTTCCCCCTCCTCAGACAGTTCGGCAAGTTCGTCTTCCAAGGCTGGTATCCGCCCCCCACGCCGCTTGACCTCAACCTCTTCCACGGCAAACTGCCGTCGGTGTTCTTCCCCTGCGCCCACAGCGGCCGCGCGGTCGCCGCGGCGATGCGCCTGGTGAACGACAAACGGCTCAACACCCGCGACCTGCTCACCCATGTCGCCAGCCCCAAGGACGCGGCGAAGATCTATCAAATGGTCGAGAAGGGCAGCGACGACTTCCTGGGCATCGCCTTCGACTGGAGGAAGCAATGAAAGCACTCGTCGTCACCGCGAACCACGAGCTCGAGCTGCGCGACATCTCCCAACCGGAGCCGGGCCCCTACGAGGCGCTGGTCAAGATCAAGGCCTGCGGCATCTGCTCCACCACCGACCGCGAGCTGATCAAGGGAACCCAGCCCTACAACGACAAGTATCCCTGCGTGCTCGGACATGAGGCGGTCGGAGAGGTTGTGGAGCTTGGTGCGAAGGCGAGAGGTTTTAAAAAAGGCGACCTCGTCACCCGTCCCACCGCCATCTACCCCGGCACCACCCGCGACGGACTCTCCTCCGCCTGGGGAGGATTCGCCGAGTTCGGGATCGTGCGGGACCACAGAGCCATGGAACTCGACGGAGACTTCTCCCTGGCGAACGATTACACCGCCCTGCGACAGAACGTGGTTCCCGCCGGACTCGACGCCGGGCAGGCCATCCTCGCCATCGCACTTGGGGAGACCTGCAGCTGGTTCTGGCAACTGCCCTCGGTGGCGGGTAAGCGCGTCTGCGTCGCCGGAACCGGCATCGCCGGCTTAAGTATCGCCCTGTGGAGCAAGCTCGCCGGCGCCGCCACCGTCGTGGTCATCGGCCGAAGGGATGAACGGCTCCAACTCGCCCGAGCCGTGGCGGCGGACGACGTCGTCAACGCCGCGCGCGAGAAGGATCCCGCGGCGGCCGCGGTGGATCGTCTCGGAGGCAAGGCCGACTTCTTCTTCGAGGCCGTCGGACAGAAGGATCAGCTGCGCCTTGGGCTGTCCATCGTGAAGACCGGCGGCACCATCGCCATCTACGGCGTCCCCGAGAAGAATCACTACGCCCTCGACTGGAGCTGGATCCCCGGCGGCGTCGTCATCGCGCGCCCCTCGGCCGACGAGCATGTCGGCTACGCGTGGGCGTGTGACATCCTCAAACGCGGGATCGTCAAAAGCGCCACGCTCATGACGCATCAATGGCCGCTCGCCGACTACCAGAAGGCCTTCGCCGCCATCGACGCCGGCGCCGTGGTCAAAGGCATGCTGGTGATGGGATAGAAGACGGAGACGCACCAGGTTTCAGGTTTCGGGGTTCAGGAGGGGAAAACCTCCCCCCCTGAATCCTGTGGATCTTGGTGAATTTGAATTTTCACAATCCTGAATTTGACCGGTTTTTTCCTGAACCCTGAACCCTGAACCCTGAAACCTCCTCTTACCCTCTGACCTTCGACAGCTTCCCGCAGATCTCCACCGCCTCCTCCTTCGTCTTCGCCGGAATGTCGAACACGAAGCGGGCGTTCTCCGGGAGTTGTGACGGCCATGTCTCGACCGGCCCGGAAGGCGTCCAGCCGTAGTGCATCTGGGCGCACTGACCGGCGAACAGCTTCAACGCGTCGCCGACGAACTCCGCGCCGTTCTTCGTGGGGGGCGTGCACAGGTTGAGCAGGCGTAATCCCGGAATCTTTTTGAACGATGGCCATTGGTGCCGCGAGTCGGCGCAGCAATGCATTCCGAGTCCGCCGTAGCGATTCGAAAGCCAGGTGAGTTCGTCGAGAAAGAACTGCTCGAACATCTCCGGATTCACCGCCCCCACCTCATCTTCCGAAAGTGTCACCCCCTTGCTCATGAGATAGTCGGGGTAGTGCGCCACGTGCTCGGGGCCGAAGCGACGGAACCACTCGTCGAAGAAGGCCGCCATCAGCGTTCTGACCTTCGCCGATATGTTTTTGACCGCCTCCGGGGTGTCGAACATCGCCATCATGAAAGAGGTTTTCTCCCAAATAAGCGCCGCCACATCCATGGGGCTTTGCACATCGATCATACGCACCAACGCCTCGGGGCCGGCGCGCCGACGCAACTCCTCGGCGATGCCGAAGAAGCGCATGAGTGACGACGACTCGAGCCGCGGGATGGCCAGCGCATCGGCCTCGGCGGCCGTCTCGACTTTGTGCAGGGCGAACGGGTTGGTGTGGTCGGGACGGTGCACCTCGCAGCCGAACGCCTCGGCGAAGATCTCGGTGCCCGTCAGACAGTTGAGATGCGGCAGGCTGTCATCGTCGAGCCAGGCGGCCCGCTCCATCTGCCGTTGGTACACCGACCACGCCCATTCGACATGCTCGCTCTCGTGCCCCGGCCACAACCGCGTGACCTTCGCCTCGGGGTCGCCGGGAACGGCAACCCGCACCATGAACATGAACCGCGGCCCCTCGCCACGTATGAACTCCCGCCAGCGCGCCTTGCGCGCCTCGATCTTCGCCTGGATATCCATGAACCCCTCCATTGTTCTTATTGACCAAAGTATATCCGACGAATATCATTGGCGTCAATTGGCGAAACTGACGATGTATTGTCATTTCTGATCAATAATTCACCGGACCGTCGGGATAACCGACCTTTTCCAGCCAGCTGGACGGATAGCCTAACTTGGTGAGGTTGCCTTGGTCGTCGACGAGATAGTTCATGAGATATTTCGACTCCAACTTCATCCACAGACCGCGCCACGAGTCAACGATCGACTTCGTCCGTTTCTGGGCGAAACGGGTCAGCGTGTTGGCGCACCCCCCCGTCGAACTGCCCTTGCATTGCGACAGGGCCTTGGCCTCGACCTCGGCCAGCAAGGTGAAGCTCTCGGCGTCGAGCGACTCACGGGTCGCCTGGACGTCCTTGATCGCCAAGTCGTACCTGCGGCCGACGGACTCGCGCACCAGATTGGAGACCCACCAGGCGCAGTCAAGGTTGAGGGTGAGGAAATCGCCGTGGTCGAGTTGCTTGGGCATCTTGGTCACGCCGACATGCACCGGCATAAGGCAGGTGCGGTCGGCCTGCGTCATGCCCAGCCACATCAACCCGCCGATCGGATCGGGCAGCCAGCTCCTCGACTGGACCACGTCGATGTAGTTGCACCTGAAGTGCGAGATCGGCCGCTCGAAGGCGCCATTCACCGTGACGCCGCTCTGGATGTCGAAGCGGTCCGGGTCGCCGAACGGCCCCGCCGCCAGACCGGCGGTCATATCGAAAGGCGTCCCCTGGTAGACGTCGCGGTGGAGGGCCATGACCTCCTCGACCGACAGCTTCAGGTCAGGCTTGACCGAGAAGGGATAGTCCGTGGAGAGGTAGCCACTGACCGTTGGTTGATAGTTGGCCGACGACGTGATCAGGCTGAAGATACGCCAGACGCGGCGCAGCGAGGCGTAAGGGTGCCCCGACTCGCCGCTGGCAACGGCGCGCAACCAGTCCAGCGGGCCGTCCTCGGGCTTCCACCATCCCAGCTCTTGACAGACGGTGAACAGGTTCTTCGAGTACATCATATCCGACGACGACGCGTCGACCTCGCGGATCCGATAGAGGTTGGTGGAGACGAACACCTCGTCGTCCGGCACGCGCTTGGCGACCCAGAGACCACTGGTGCCATTCTCGGCGTAGCCGCACATCTCCATCACCCAGATCTCATCCGCGTCGGCGACCACCAGACACTCGCCCGTGCCGTGAAAGCCATAGTTCTCGATCAAATCGCCCATGAGGATAACCGCGTCGCGGGCGTTGTCGCAACGCTCCAGCGCCACGCGCGCCAGTTCGGTGCTGTAGAACAACCGCGAGGCCGAGGGCATCGGCGAGACCTTGCTGACGCACGTCGTCTCGCCGATGCTCACCTGATGCTCGTTCATGATCGGATAGGTCCCCTCATAATAGGTATAGGTGCGGGCGGTTTGCGGAATGCTGCCGATCGGCGCGTTGGGCGTCTGTTTGGTGTCGTAGGTGGGACCGCGGTCCGTACCGACGTAGCGTAGGTACGGCACACCGCCATAGTCCGCCAGGTAGCCGAGGGCGCAGTAGTCGTAGTACACTGGCCGCACGCTGTTCGGCTTGTGCTGCCGCCCGGGCCCCCGCACGATGCGGAAGACGCGCATGGCGTCATTGGCGTGCGTGACGATCACCGAACCGTCGGCCGAGGCGTTCTTCCCCACCGCGATCACCGTGCAGGCGTCCTCGCCTCCAAAGGCCGCGCCATCCGCGACACACAACGCCGTCAGCAACGCAAGCGAACGGACTGCCCCCCAAAAACGACCGGCGCACACGCTTCTTTCCGACAACAGCGACATGGAAGTTCCTCCTAGTTATTGGCGACTTTGCGTACCCTCTTTAGCACCACCCCCGCCGCTTTTCAATTCATTCCCTTCACATTGCATTTTCCTTAGTAGAGCTATTTATTTCCCCCCATCACTTTTGGCGGAAATAAATAGCTATGGGCTACTTCGACGACATAGAGATTCTGCATGGGGCGGTGACGTCCCATTGCGTCGCCGTGCTCGACCAGTCGTTCCCCACCATGTACTCGGTGGAGTTCATCCGCGCGGGACGGATGTTCTTCGGAATCGACGGCGGGACGAAGACGGAGTTGAACTTCCCGGCGGTCTTCTGGCATCATCCCAGCCATTCCTACCAGTACGGCGCCTTGGACGACAACGGCTGGGAACACCGCTACCTCACCATGCGGGGCCCCATGGCGAAGCGACTGGTGGAGGACGGATTCATGCACCTCTCGCCGTCGGGGTTCTTCGCCGTCAAGAAACCAGAACCAGTCGACGCGATCTTCCACTGCATCGTGTCGATGGCGAACACGAAGACCGCGCGGTTGCACGGCGACATCTTCGTCGAGCTTGAGCGGTTGCTGTGTCTCCTGCGCGCCGAGGCGACGGGACGGTTAGTGGAGGACACGCCCCACGCCTCCGCCGTGCTTGCCCTGGCGGAGCGCATGAGCGAATCCCCGGGAAGCGACTTCAGCCTCGACACCGAGGCGCAAAAGGCCGGACTCTCCTACAGCCATTTCCGTCGGCTTTTCGCCCAACTGACTGGGCAGGCCCCGCACGACTACCTGCTCAGCCGCAGGATCACGGCGGCCGCCCACACGCTGCGCTCGGGCATGCGTAACGCCAAGGAAATCGCAGATTCGCTCGGCTTCGCCGACCCTATCCACTTCTCCAAGGCCTTCAAAAAACGGATGGGACTCTCCCCCGGCGAATACCGTCGCACCACCAGCCAGATCAGGAAAAATCAGTAATCATCGGAGAAATAGCATGAACGACGCAAGATTGGCAAGAGACGCCAAGCAACAGCGGGTCGTGGTCCTCGGAGCGAGCCCGAAGCCGGAACGGTACTCCAACCAAGCGGTGCGGGAACTTCTGGCGCATGGCCACGAAGTCATCCCGGTGAATCCCGCCGTCGAAACGATCGAAGGACTGCGTGTCGTCCACAAACTGAGCGAGATCAAGGATCCCGTCGACACGCTGACGCTGTACGTCTCGGCGCGGGTGTCGTCGGCGCAGCAAGACGACATCCTGCGGCTTCGCCCCAAGCGGGTCATCGTCAATCCCGGCGCGGAGAATCGCGATCTCCAAGAGGCACTGTCACGGGATGGCATCCTCGTGGAGGAGGCGTGCACGCTGGTTCTGCTGCGGACCGGACAATTCTAATTCCATTTCGCATTCAAATTGATAGCCGCAAAAGAACACAAAAGATCACATAGAAACGAATTAACATTTTGACAATCAAAAGATTACAACCTTTGTGCTCTTTGCGTTCTTTTGCGGCAATTGTATCATCTTGATTGCAGTGTGGACTAATTCGCTCCGATCATCCGGCAAGACGTTTGATTCGACTTGCGTTTCCTCAGATGGGAAATTAGTGGTCTCCCCGTCTCTCCGTCTCTCCGTGTCTCCGTCTCTCCGTGTCTCCGTGTCTCCGTGTCTCCGTGTCTCCGTGTCTCCGTGTCTCCGTCTCTCCGTGTCTCCGTCTCTCCGTGTCTCCGTGTCTCCGTGTCTCCCCGTCTCCGTGCCGCCGTGTCAGTCGAGGTGAACATTTGGAATGTCATTTGTGTCCAGTTAATCACCATCCACCATTCACCCACTCACCGAGAATCCCCCCTTCTTTTTTCTCGATCATGATGCTACAACAATTAATAGGGAAGAGGAAAGAAGGCCACGAGAAGAAGTGAGGAAGTAAGGAATGGAATTCCGGAAACAAAGACAGAAATGAGATTGGGTTTCCGGCGTGGCCTTCGAATCTTTGACAACAGAACTCGGTCATGATGAGAGCAGCAACTCTCCCTCGCAAACCTGCGAGCGTGTGAAAGCGGTCAAGCTTTTACAGAAATGACTGGGTTTTGATAATAGCCTCAAAGATCCACCTCACTGGCGAGGATCAAGGATCAAAGAGGCCTTTTTTTTGCCCCTCGCGACCGCATGCGCCCTATAATCAATGGCTTTGCTGCTATGTGCCGCGCAAACGGGATGTCCACATTTTTCCAGATTTCACTTCCGCACGCCACCCCACCTCTCGCACGATGCGTCTTTTAGTCGTTTTCGCACAGTTATTGAACAATTAAACGAGGTATTTACGTATTTTGTACGCTATAACAAGCGCATACGATTTCACTTCCCACGCAAACGAACAATAAGGAGTCTCCCATGGTGCGCAGAAGAAACTGGATGCCAGGGCATAAGTGGTTCTGGATTGAGAAGAAGGATCTTGAAATAGAACTGACGCAGTGCGCGGAGGAAGGCAAGGAGATTCCAGAACGCCTCATGCGGCGGATCACCGCGGCTATGGAGTCGGATCTGGCGGAACCGGAGAACCAGCAAGAGGCGGAAGCTATTTTCGACGAGACAATCGCCCTTCCTCTCAAGACTGGATTCAACTACGTGGAACCAAACGAGCTGGATGAGATCAAGCGACACCGTCCCTCCGCACCCAAACTGCCTGCGAAGCCCGATGGAGCCGCCCTCCACGACAAGGTGCTGGGGGCCTGGCAGGGGCGCGCGGCGGGCTGTCTCCTCGGCAAGCCCGTGGAATGCCGCAAGTCATGGCAGATCGAGAAGTATCTGAAAGCCCAGAACCGTTGGCCCCTCTCCAACTACTTCTCCTGCAAGGCGTCAGAGGAACTGGCCAAGGAATGCGACATCAACATAAAAGAGACCAGCCTATTCGAGGAAGGCATCACCTGCATGGTCGAGGACGATGACACGAACTACACGGTCACCGGACTGGTGATCCTCAAAAAGCACGGGGCGGCCTTCACCCCCGAAGACGTCGCCAGCTTCTGGCTCAATTACCTGCCCGTGCTCCACGTCTGCACCGCCGAGCGCGTCGCCTACCGCAATCTTGTCGGCATGATACCGCCTCCGGAATCGGCGTCATGCCGCAATCCCTACCGCGAGTGGATCGGAGCCCAGATCAGAGCGGACTTCTTCGGCTACTGCAACCCCGGCAAGCCAGAACGAGCCGCCGAGTTCGCCTGGCGCGACGCCAGCATAAGCCACGTGAAAAACGGCATCTACGGGGAAATGTGGGTGGCCGCCATGCTGGCCGCAGCTTTCACCTGCGTCGACAGCAAGACCGTCATCAGGGCGGGGCTCTCCCAGATTCCGAAGCAATGCAGGCTCGCCGAGAACATTGAAAAGGCAGTGCGACTGCATGAGCAGGGAACATCGTGGGACGGCATGATCGCCGACATCCGCTCACGCTGGGATGAGAACAAGGGGCACGACTGGTGCCACACCATCAGCAACGCCGAAGTTGTCGCGGCGGCCCTGTTGTGGGGGCAGATGGACTTCGAGAAGACCATCTGCCTGTCGGTCATGCCCGGATTTGACACCGACTGCAACGGCGCCACGGCCGGCAGCGTCCTGGGAGCCATGCTCGGCGCGGCGAGGCTTCCGGCCAAATGGATCACCCCGCTGCGCGACACGCTGAAAACGGGCATCGCGAACTACGAACAGGTCTCCCTCTCGAAAATGGCCGAGGAGACCCTCGAGATACTAAGAACCATCCACTGACCCTCTCCTGCGTCATTTCACATTTCCTGCATGCGAAACTGCCGCGGGGTGTGGCCGATCACCTGGTGAAAGGCGCGGGAGCAATGGTAGCAGGCGCGGGAGGATCTTGACTTCGAATGCGTGTCGATCATCCCGGACTTGTTCACCGACAAATTGTGCCGCGGCGGCAGCCTCTCCGCCAAAAACCAGAGGATAGAAGCAAGGTGATGGACTATCTGCGCGTCGCATGTGGAATCGCCGAGGAAATGCGATGCCGGGTCGTCAATCAAGCGTGTGCGACAGCGACGACGATAAGGTGACGACAACCATGGAAGAGGCGCATGCCAAGAGACGGGGTGCTTTGCGCCGGCGGAGATGCGGCTGCTGCGGAGGCGCGTGAGGCTCCACTTCATTCCATTGAAAGACTCGGAGGGGGTGATACTGTGAGGCGGAGGTCTCAACACGTAATCACAAGGAGAGTTCCATGAGGAAACAAATTGGCCGTAATCAGGCAGGGGACGCAAAAGCATGAGTGACAGTTTGAGAATCTTTAGGATCGCCATTCTTGTGGCGGTAACGGTCTGGGCTTGCGAGGCAACCTCGACGGAAGACCAAGCGGTGTCTCCAACGGCGGTGCTGTCCGGTGCGGTCGGCCCGTTCGCCGCCTACTGCGACGGCTACGGCAACAGCGGGGCGTCCGGCAACGGCTATGTCTCCGTCTTGACGCTTGGGTTCGGGATCGTCAAAAGCGACATGGATCCGGGGCTTGAGGGGATCGTAGCCTACGACCGCGCCGAGACGAACGACACCTACATCGGACAAATCAACATGATAACAGCCTCGTCGTTCAATGGGCTGAACGGTCTTGTCTGGGGCTACCACCTCGCCAAGTCGGACCAGTTGGCCGACGGCGTGGTCAAACCCCTTTTCGAGCGGCAGCGCAAAGACGGGGGCAAACTCATAGTCTACTCGGCCGACCCACTCCTCGACGCCGGAGCCCGCCTCTTCGGGCTGGGCACTCAACGCCGTTATCCGCTTCTGCCAGGGGCGCATGTGATCTGCGCCACGAAGGACATATCCATCAAAGGTCCATGCAACATCTGGTCGGCCATCGCAATCGCCATTGCGGAAGACCGGGAGAGGGACTCGAACCTCTTCATCGAGGACTGCGGGTCGTGCCCCGCCTTCGAGTCGGACGCCAAACGCACAGAGTATTTCGACAATCTGGTCCGGAATATCGCCGAGTGCGTTCTACGTTGCGGCGAGGACAACAACGCCAGGTACAAGGAAGTCTTCATCGGGTATAAGTCGGGGTGGGTGCCGGAAGGTCATACTGGCTGCGCCCTCGTGGCCGCTCCTTACGTGGTGCTGGCGAGAAACGCCATCCCCTCAGGCGGGGTCTCCAAGCTTCTGAACATGACCATCTCGCAATGGGAGGCCGACCGCATGCTCAAACCTCTTGTGGTCGTCAAAGAGAAGGCGGATTGACAGGGCGGGCTCGGGCGGCGAAGAACTACGTGTTCGTGAGAATCGGGAAGGCGAAAAGATGCGCCGTGCTGACCGATTTGGAGCTCGAGAAGATCGGCGTGCGAGCGTTCGTGGACTACCTGTGAGCGGGGAAACTCTCAGCGGAGTCACGCTTAGGATCAAAGATGAGACTTGAAACCGACATCCGGCGGATCGAACCGCTCGCCGAGAGCGTGGAGGACCGCAACTGGGAGTTCCGCTCCTACCTCAAGAGGGACTTCACCCAGCACCTCGTCACGGCGATAAACAACTGCTCGGTCTGCCCGATAGTCTTCAACGTCTTTGGGCGGCTGGTGAGGGATCTATGGCCTGGAGACAAGCGGATTGCCGGGAAAATCAAGCGTTAAATGTAGCAAGAGTAGCACGAAGGAATTTGGCAGGATTGCGACTGAGGAGCATTTACGAGGGAAAATGATGGTCGGGATGATAGGATTCGAACCTACGACCTTTTGACCCCCAGTCAAACGCGCTAACCAGACTGCGCTACATCCCGAGGAAAGTATGCTTTCCAGCCTACAGTATACCCTTGCCGAGCCTTGTTTGCAATCCCGTCAGCGGCGATTCGACAATCAATCCGCATATCCGCGTGGATTGCGCTTCGTCCATTCCCACGCCGAGGAGATGACTTTCTCCACGTCCTCGAAGGCGGGTTTCCAGCCGAGTTCCTTCTTGGCGAGAGTCGAACTCGCGATGAGAGTGGCGGGGTCGCCGGCGCGGCGCGGCGCGGTGACCGCGGGGATCGCATGCCCGGTGACCTTCCGCGCCATCTCGATGATCTGCTTGACGCTGAAACCGTTGCCCGTGCCAAGATTGTAGCCGCCGCTGCGCGGTGCGTCCAGCGCGAGGAAGTGCGCCTGCGCCAGATCGAGGATGTGGATGTAGTCGCGGACGTAGGTGCCGTCGGGCGTCGGGTAGTCGTCGCCGTAGATTTTGATGTGCTCGCGTGTGCCGAGAGCCACTTGCAGAACCAAGGGGACAAGATGCGTCTCGGTCTTGTGGTGCTCGCCGAACTTGGCCGTCGCGCCAGCGGCGTTGAAATAGCGCAGCGCCGAGAACTTCACGCCATGGAGCTTGTCATACCATGCGAGCACCTTTTCGAAGCACAATTTCGACTCGCCATATGGGTTGATGGGAAGCTGCGGTGTCTCCTCGGTGATGGGCATCTTCTCCGGCAGTCCGAAGGTCGCCGCGGTGCTCGAGAAGACGAAGCGCCCGATTTTGCAGTGGACGGCGGCGTCGAGCAGATTGATGCCGTTGGCCAGATTGTTCCTGAAGTACTTGCCGGGATCCTCCATCGACTCGCCGACCAGCGAGAAGGCGGCGAAATGCATGACCCCGTCGAATCCCGCGCCTCCCACAGTCTCCAAAAGCAGGTCGCGGTCCGCGAGATCGCCCGTGACGAGCTTCGCCCGCGGGTCGACCGCCGAGGCGTGCCCCGTCACCAGCGAGTCGTACACCACCACCTCGCACCCATTGTCCAACAAGTATTCCGCGCAGGCGCTGCCGATGTACCCCGCCCCGCCCGTGACCAATATCTTCCGCTTCGCCTTGCTCATGTCTTTCCTCATTATTGCAATTGTTTTGCCCGGAGCTAATGTAAATCTTTTCCACTGTTTTGCATGGCTTTTCACAACAAATAATCAGCAAAGGACGAATAGGATGAGCGAGCATTATCTGCAGAGTCGGTTC
>CAYTFM010000257.1:0-11003 GCA_964436735.1 uncultured Victivallales bacterium
ACCGCCACGCAGTTCAAGAGCGAATTCCTCGCCAACATGAGCCATGAGATCCGCACACCGATGAACGCCATCATCGGGATGACCGAACTGGCGCTGACCACCGACCTCGACGCCACCCAGCGCAAATACATCGCGATGGTCAAATCGTCGGCCGAGAACCTGCTGATCCTCATCAACGACATCCTCGACCTCTCCAAAATCGAGGCGGGAAAAATCGAGATCGAGGACATCCCCCTCAACCCGCGTGAACTCGTCAAGGAGATCCTCGAGTTCCTCAGCGTCAAGGCCCAGAAGAAGGGACTCGGACTCTGCTACCAGGTGTCCCAAGACACCCCGGACCACATCTTGGGCGACCCGATGAAGCTCCGCCAGGTCATCATCAACCTCGTCGGCAACGCCATAAAATTCACCGAGGCAGGGGAGGTCGCCGTCATCATCGCCCGCCAGGACGACCGCTCGAATCCGGGCTACTGCGAGCTTCTCTTCGCCATCAAGGACACCGGCATCGGCATCCCCCCCGACAAGCAGAAGCTCATCTTCGAGCCCTTCGTCCAGGCCGACGGTGCCACGACCCGCAACTACGGCGGTACCGGTCTCGGCCTCACCATCTCCAGCAAGATCGTGAAACACATGGGCGGCGATATCGGGGTAGAAAGCACCGCCGGACATGGCGCCACCTTTTACTTCACCCTCCCGTTCAAGATCGTCAGGAAAAACTCCGGCGAGAGCACCGTCACCCAACGCATCGACCGCCGCCTCATCATGGACATGGTGGCAAACCCCGAGGCGGCGGCCAAGTCCGGCGATGCGGCCCCGGAGGCCCCCCCCCCCGCGCCGCTCAACGTCCTGCTGGCCGACGACAACGAACTCAACCACTTCCTCGTCGCCGAGATATTCAAAAAGACACCGCACCATCTGACCATCGCCGTCAATGGCCAACATGCGGTCGACGCTGCTTCCCAGGGCGGCTACGATCTAATCTTCATGGACATCCAGATGCCGGTGCTCGACGGCATTCAGGCCAGCAAGATCATCCGCAAGAACGAGGCGCACAGCGGAGCGACCCGGATCCCCATCGTCGCCTTTACCGCCCGCATCATGCCTGACGACATCCAGAAATGCGAGGACGCCGGGATCGACTACTTCCTTTCGAAGCCAATCGTCATCGATGACCTCATCCAGTTCCTGGCCAAAGCCGCCGCCAACAAGAGGTCGACAGGCGCCTGCTTTCCGCCGAAGAAGCAGAAGGAGAAGCCGCCCCCCAGCATCCTCCCCGACCCCGACCCCGCCAACAAGGTGGTGTTCAACCAGACCGAGCTTCTGGCCCGCATTGGCGGCGATGCCAAACTGGCGGAGAAGCTCATCGAAATATTCCTTGGACAACTCGCGGGGCGACTCGACGAAATCGAGGGGGCGCTGAACTCTTTCGATCTCGCCAAGTTACGCATCTCATCGCACACGCTCAAAGGGGAATCCGCCAACATTGGCGCCGAGAAACTCTCCCAGGTGGCATACCTCGTCGAGAAGGCGGCGAAAAACGGCGATATCGAGTCCGCCGTCTCCCACTCGAAGAAACTCCGTCCCGAAACCGACAAACTCATCAAAGCTTTGGAACAGAGAGCGGAGTAATCCCGCATGCACAACCACCCCCCCGCGTTGCTTCTCGCACTCATACTCACCTCGCTCCTCGGCCCTGCGGAGATGAGAGCCGACCCGTTCATCTGGCAGTCTCCCGCCGTCGAGGCCAATCGCGTCGTCGTATCGGTCGAAGTCCCTAAAGGACACTATCTCCATGCCGCGGACACTTCCGTTCGCATTGTGGGAACCGCGGGAGAATCGGAGCCCCCCGACTCCGCCCCGGCGACCACCGCCAAGACCGACAAATCCGGTGAGACAGTCGAGATTCTCGACGCGGGCAGCCACACCTGGTCATTCAGCATCCCCACTTTTCCAGATCCCGCCGTCAAGGTCGAGTACCAAGGATGCGCCGAGACCCCCTTTATCTGTTTCCCGCCAGGAGAACTCAGCTTCCCCCTGCCAACGCTCTCTTCGAAGACGGCCTTTTCACCCGGCAAGATGAAGCCTGAACCGCAGCCTCCACCGCGCGCAGATCGAGAAACCGAGTTCTTTAAGCGGCTCTTCGCCAGGGGAGGACTCTGGGTGCTGCTCGCCGCTTTCGTGGGGGGGCTCGCCACGGCCTTCACCCCCTGTGTCCTGCCTCTCATACCAATCACCCTCGCAGTGATGGGCGCGGGACGGACGGCAGACACCCGGCTTACAGCGGCACGGCGCGCTTCCTTATACGTGATGGGCATCGTGCTCTCGTTCACCTTGATGGGGCTTGCGGCGTCCATGGCTGGCAGATCGTTCGGCTTTCTGCTGGGAAACATGTGGTTCCAACTCGCCCTCACCGTCTTCTTCGCCTTGATGGCTCTTTCCCTCCTCGGGCTGTACGACGTCTCGCTCCCCTCGTGGCTCCAGACGAAAGTCAACACCATCGGCGGCGAAGGAGACAAAGGAGCGTTCCTGATGGGGCTTGTCGGCGGACTGGTCGCGGTGCCCTGCGTCGGCCCCGTCCTCGCCACCCTTCTCGGCCTCGCGGCGTCGACCGCCAACGCCGCGCTCAGCGCCTCCCTGCTTGGAGCCTATGCGCTCGGCTTCGGCACACCGCTTCTGATCGTCGGCACCGGATTCGCGCGACTTCCCCGGAGCGGTGCCGTCATGGAGACGGCGAAAAGCGCGCTGGGGGTCACCGCCCTGATCCTCGCGACGTATGTCGCCACACTCGTGTCTCCGCCCCTGAACACGTTCCTTATGAGACCGTCAGAAGTCTCAAAAGCCGTGGCGGTTATCCTCATCGTGGCGGGCGCACTGTTCGGTGCCTTCCACCTTGATGGGCATGACCCCCGCAGACGCGTGCGCATGGCGAAGCTCCTCGGTGCCGCGATGATCGCCTTCGGCACCGTCTGGACGCTGAAAATCCCCATCGACCGCGAATCAGCCGTCTCCGGCCTCGCCTGGGGCGCCGACGTCGACCGCGCCTTCGCTGAGGCCGTCCGCTCCGGAAAACCATTCTGCCTCGAGTTCAGGGCCGACTGGTGCGCCGCCTGCAAGGAGCTCGAGACCGTAACCTTCTCCGACCCCAAGGTGGCGACCGCGCTGCAAAACGGATGGGTCTTGGCCAGGGTCGACGGAACACGCAACTCGTTGGTGCTAAAAGAAATGGAATCACGATTCAAGATCAAGGGCTATCCGACGATCATCCTTTTCTCGCCCGCCGGAAGGGAGTTGTGGCGCACGGCAGGCTTCATCGGCCCCTCCCCCTTTCTGCAGGCACTCCATCAAGAAGAGCGAAAGAAGTGAGAGTATTCACTTGACACTGCGACAACACGCGCTAATTTAAAAGCTCCGCAGAAAAAGCGATCATTCCTTCAAGGGGCATTAGCTCAGTTGGCTAGAGCGTCTGCATGGCATGCAGAAGGTCGTCGGTTCGACCCCGACATGCTCCACCAGTTTCTTAATCAACGACTTACGCAACAGAATCACCCCTTTTCCGCTCCGACACATCACGTCCATTCGGGAATTCATCTTGTCGCTTTCAGTCGGAACCGGCTATATTTCTTGCCGTACGCCAGATAGCCAGGCAACGACGACGACCAGTGGGGGCACCAATGATTGACCTTTCCGATCTAACTTTTATCATTCCCATACGAATCGACTCGATGGATCGGTTCCTCAACTTGAAGTGCGTGCTGAATTTCTTTTACACCAATTTCAAAACCAACCTTATTATTTCCGAGGATGACGCAACGCAGAAATTCAATTTCAATCCGCCACATAATTCCTCTATTGCGTACGAGTATCATTTTATAAAAAATGAAGGCGGCATTTTCCATCGGACAAAGATTTTGAATGCCATGATCCGGCAAGCCACGACACCTTACATCGCCAATTACGACTGTGATGTCCTCCTGCCATTGCCCATTTACCAAGAGGCCTACAATCTTCTGACGGATTTTGGTTTCGTATATCCGTACAGTGGCCTGTTTCTCGATGTGCCCCCTTCCTTCAAAGAAAAACTCATCTCGGGCGCAATCTCAGTCCAGGACATTCCGGTAGGCGAGTGTCGCTCTGTGAGCACCGATTCTGTTGGTGGCGCCATTTTCGTCAGACGTGACACCTATATCGCCTCCGGGATGGAGAACGAGCATTTCCAGTCGTGGGGACTTGAGGATCTGGAGAGATTCGCACGATGGCATAAACTGGGATTCAAAATAGCCCGCCTGGACAACCCGCTCTACCACCTCGCCCATCCGCGGCCCCCGAACAGCAATTTCTCCAACCCTTATTACGAGGCGAACAAGCGGGAGTATGAGAAGGTGAGCGGAATGGATACGCATGAATTGCGCGCCTATATACACACATGGGCATGGGGGGTAGCCTCAGATCCAGAACAACCGCTTCCTTCTTCCTTGTTCCGAAGCAAACCTGCGAAAATGTGACTTATAAAATTCATAGGCGACTTTTTAAAACACCGTTTTCGCCCCTCCTTGCGAGGGAGAAGTGGACACACTCAGCCCCAAAACCGGCGTAAAGACGCGAAATATGGGTGGAACAATTCGAGATCTTGCGATATATTTGATTTAGTGCCTATCCTTTTGAGCATGTCTCTTGCGGCATAGGCACAAAAAAAATGATTCCTGATAGCTATGCAGTCTGCTTCTGGCATCTACAACTAAAGACTGAAAACACAGGAGCCTACAATGGGCAACAAACTGTATGTCGGGAACTTCAGTTACGACATGACGCAAGCGGATCTTGAGCAAATGTTCGCACAGGTCGGCCGCGTTCAGGAAGCCACAATCATCATGGACCGCGACACCAACCGCAGCAAGGGCTTTGCTTTTGTTACGATGGGGACTGACGAGGAAGCCAAGAAAGCCATCGCCGAATTTGACGGGAAAATGGTCAACGGCAGACCCTTCAAGGTCAACGAGGCGAGACCCCGTGAAGAGCGCGGCGGCGGCGGCGGCGGATTCCGCGGCGGCAGCGGCGGCGGATACGGCGGCGGCAGGCGCTAACCACCTCCCCGACACAACATCGGATTTCAAAGGCGTTGTCTTCGGACAACGCCTTTTTTTTGACAGCGCATGACACTATATGAGACTGCAATAAAATGGAGCGTTCAATGGGTACTAATCTCTATGTCGGCAATCTGAGCTTCGACACGACTAGCGCGGATCTCAATGAAATGTTCTCACGGGTCGGACACGTCGTGGAAGCCGCGGTCATCATCGATCGCAAGATTAACCGCAGCAAGGGCTTTGGTTTTGTCACGATGGAGACCGACGAGGAAGCCCAAAAGGCCATTGCCGAGTTTGACGGGAAAGAGGTCGCTGGCAGAGTCGTGAAGGTCAACGAGGCGAAACCGCGCGAAGAGCGTGCCGACGGCCACAGTTGCGCCGCCAGCGAACGCGAAGACAATCCGAGCGGAAGACGGGTAGCCGGCTCAGCCCCCCGTCTTGCCGCGGATTATTCTTAGTGGCATAAAGCTCCACAGAATGCTTGTACGGCTCACTTCTTGTAATATACCCGTACATCTCTCACCCAGTAGGTCAACTCGTCCTTTCTGGGGTTCATGCCAAGGCGCAGCATCTTGATGTCCGCCGGGTTGAGACCTGCGGGAGCGTCCCGTTCGAAGATGATTTTTCTTGTCTGCCACTCGACACCGGGGGCGCGGTAGCCAAAATCGACCCGTTCGCCCGTCTCACTTGTGGTGTCGCGCAGCGCCATAAGCAGGGCAGTCGAAAACTCCGTACCACCGTCCTTCTGAACGGCCTTGATCTCGAACGAGATGCCGACGGCTCCCGCAAGCGTCTCCTCGGGTAGTTTCAGCGGTAGCTCGGGATAGACCCAGTAATCCTTTGACTCGCCGAATTTCGTGTGGAATTTGATCGCCTTCTCCTTCTCGTCAAATGCGATCTCCATGTCGCCTGCGCTGTTCTTGCGCCACCTCGCGGGGGCTGAGATGTCCAGCGGCCTCATGGCGCACGCCCGCTCCACGAGGGCGTCAAGTGTGACCGGTATGCGCAAAGACGAGATGCGCCTGCCGTTGAAGGTCCCGCCGAGGTTGATTGCCGTGAGAAGGCTCTGGGGATTTTCGCCGGGGTCGTAGACAAGCTCGACCCGCGTCTTCGACAGGGGCGGGAGACGGAGCTCACGCGCTATGCCTTCAAACGCCGCGTCGCCAAGATTTTCCAAGCGACCTGTCTTTTCGGCGTTGTCGAAGTTGTAGATGTCGAGCAGCAGGGTACCCTTGGGGCCCTCGAGAGTGGCCGACACCATGTTCTCCACGGCGAGATTTTCGCCAAGCGTCGCCTTGAGAACGATCGTCCGGTCGTCGACAGGGTGTTTTCCGTGATCGGATGGCGCGGGGGCCGCAGTGGTTGGCTTCAGCCCTGAAAGCCCGTGGAGATAGGCGGGGAATTTTATCGCGGTCAACAGGAATTTTCCCTCGACGGGTTCCACTGCGCACGCCCCACCCATCACGTCGATGAGGCGGAGCGGCGGCGGAGAGGAACCGAAGATTCTGGCGATGAAATTTCGGCGAGGTACTGCCAACTCGCACTTCCTCTCAAAGCTCTTCGCCGTATACGACGGGAGATGGTCGGCGGCGATCTCCTTGCTAATCGTGTCGAGATCGCTCTCGCTCCAGAACACAAGCGTCTGCGAGCCATCGGGCTGCTCGAAAAGGAACCCTCTGACGCCTTCCGCGACCGCATAGGTTCCCAGATAGGCGGCGTTTCCGAGCTGCGCCGTGAGGTTACTGAAGGCGGTGTACATCGGCTTCGCCGAATAATCCCACTTCAACGCACCCCAGACCTTCTCCCCCTCCCTCTCGTTATAGGCGGGAAGAACGAAATGGAAGTCACGCTGAACCCCGAGTGAACGCAGAAGCAGCGGCGCTTTGACCGCGAATTCCGCGAGGATCATCTGCTGCGCGAGGTTGTGCTCCTTTTTCCCGGGGACGGGCGAGGGATCCCTGCCCTGCCCCTCGTACCGTGAGCCGTTCTCGGTGATCCATATCGGCATGTCGGCATGTCCGTTCCGGGCGAGCGTCGCACGCAGATCGGCGATGATGTTCGCATATTCGGGGAAGAAGGAATAGATGTGAAAGTTGAAGAGATCGAAATAGTCGCCGCATCCGTTCTTCAGCACGAGATCAAAGTAGTTGGAGAGAGGATAGCGGCAGAGCCCGCCAATCAGCACTTTCGCGTCGGGGTCGCCTTCTTTGAAACCGAGCGAGGCGGCCTTCATCGCCGCGGCGAAATCCCACACCGGCTCGGGAGCGAAACCAGCCGTGTCCTCCTCGTTCCAGAATTCCCAGGCAGTCATCTTGCCCTTGAAGTCGTTCGCCGCGCGGCGCGAGAACTCGCGCACGGCCATGAGGTCGGACGGCAGCTTGTCTTTGGGATCACCCTTCGCCCAGATGGGGGCGTCATGGAACATGCCGAGCACCTGGACGCCGTGCGCCGACAGCAACTCGGCGTTGCGCATGTAGTCACCCCAGACAACGGTTCCCTTGACCGACTCAACCTGCCCCCAGCTCATCCGTTCGCGAACCATTGGCAGTCCTGCGAGGCGGGCGTAGTCGGAGACAACCGTGAAACCATCTTGAGGCTGGGGCGCGGCGTCAGCCCTCCTCCGGGCAAGCCAGCTTTGCGCGCTGTCCATCGCGAAATAGCCATCCGTGCTGATAGTCCGCCGCTCCGGGTCCTGGAC
This sequence comes from uncultured Victivallales bacterium, assembly GCA_964436735.1. GTDB lineage: Bacteria > Verrucomicrobiota > Lentisphaeria > Victivallales > GWF2-38-69 > CAYTFM01. The sequence goes on from CAYTFM010000257.1 coordinate 7,783, forward strand.
GATGCCAAAAGGAATCGAAAGCGCCGCGGCAGCCGTACCCGTTTTCACCTCAAGCGTGTGATGCCCCAGTGGCAGCCCTTTGAGTTCCAACCGGGAAGAAGTCGCCGACTTCCAGACGCCTTGGGCGATAACCGCGTTGCGCCAATCCTTCACTTCGTAGGTGAAATCGGCGCCTCCGCCGTCCTTGCCGACAAGGAATACAGGAGGCCGCTCAGTGGTGAACACGTTGCCACAGTGTTGCTCGGGAAAAGATTCGCAGCTGATGGGAACGGCGACGGTTTGCCCGTCTCCAGCCGCTATTCCCTGGCCGACGGTCAAGCTTAATGCGATTGCCCCCACAATTCTGGTCGACGTCATGAACCTCATGTAAACCTCCTATGGTAGTCGCCTATTTATCCAAACTGGCTTTCCGCCAGACTTCGACGCTGAAATGGACGTCGTCAATCCACACCGTCCCGGTGGATTTGCCTAACAGTATATCCAGGCTGACCAGTTCGGTCTCGGGCCTGATCTGCTCGATTTTCGACGAACAGGCCAGTTCCCGCCACTCAAAGGTTCCGCCATAACCGAAATAATCGCTGCCGGCGAAGTGGATCCTCACCATGTCCTTCTTCCTGAACGCGATGGTGTAGCCTAAGCCCATGCCTTTGACATTCTCGCCTTTGACTCGCATGGAGACCTTGAAGACCAGGTACTGGCCAGGCTCGATAGCGGGAATCTTGGACAATGGAAAGACTTGGCAGACGCCCCACCAGTCAGTCTGGGTGGCGGCGCTGAATCTGACTGAACGCTTCCCCTCGAAAGCGACGGCGGCGTCAAGCGTGACGGTGAAGGGGGCGTCTATCTTCTTCGCCGCCACCTCATCAATCATGCGGCTCCAGCCAGGCATTTTGTCGGGAGCCGCGCCATCCGCTTCGAAACCGGCGTTGAGTGGGGCGAGATCGATTGTCCGCACCAGCGTGTCTCTCGGTTTCTCAATCGGTCCTGCCGCGCCTTCGACAGGCCCAAGCACGAACAATGGCAGCCTTCCGTCCATTTGAAACACCGCCTTCCCGTCTGAAACGGCTATTTCCCGCTCGCCCCCCATGACGTCAACCAGCCTCAGCGAGCTCGCTTTCGTTTGCAGAGTTATCATGGCCGGGGTGGAACCATGGAGGAAGAGGACGGCAAGATCCTCTTCTTTCTTTTTGAAACGATATCCCTCAAGCCATCCCACGCTGGCGTCACGCACCAGATTGAGTTCTTCAATGAAAGACGCGCCCAGAAGCGTCCTGATCAGCGTGGCGTAGGCGACGTACGATGGCCGGATGGTGAAATTGTTCTCAAGCAACCCTGCCACCATACCGCCTTCCCCGCCATAGGTGGTCTGCTCCCTGAAGAGGAACTTACACATCGCACTCACCTTTCTCGTGGCCAGTTGCTCGATGTTTTGATGATAGTCGTTGAATATCAAACTCTTCATATCATCGCCGCATGGATCCACGTTCGACGCCCCCCTGACAATCCCTCCGATCTCGGTGACGAGCACGGGCTTCTCCGGTTGGCCGAATTCGGTGAAGAGCTTCTCCGCCGCCGCCACATCTCCCGTGTAATGAGTGGAGAAGTCCGACATCTTCGGCCCCAGCCCAAGCTCAAGAGCCGTCCGAAGCCATGGCTTGTATGAATGACCATCCGGCACATCGCCTGTCATGTTCGGAGCGGTCCTCGCCTGAGGATCGGCCGCGTGAAGCGCATCGCTGATTAGGCAGTAGTAGTCGACGAAATCCTTGATGATGCCTTTGCTGTCGTGCGTGAGGAAACTGTCCAACTTGCCGCGCCAGAAGAAGGCGTCGACCTCGTTACCAATTTCATAGCAGGCAATTTTTCCCTTGTAGCGTTCAGCCAGAGCCGTGTGGAACTTCGCGCACAGGGGCAGGAATTCGGCTTTGGGCATGAAGCAGCCGGCGTCGAGCCCTTGCTTGCCTTGGGCCTCGCTCGCCCAGACGGGCACCGGCCATCCGATCGTGGCAATGATGTTGAGCCCGTGCTTCGCATACAGGGCGGCCTCGAAATCGGGCTCTCGCCAGTCGTAAGCGGCATCCGGTGACTGCTGCGCTCTGAGCCAATTGAAGCGGTGCGTCCTGACCCATGCCATGCCGATCCGGCTCATCAAGAACGCGTCTTTCTCCTTTTCCTGCGGAGGGTAGGAGAGATGCGGGAAAACCATGGCGCCGAACGGGTTACTTCCGCCATAGCCGGAAACGTCGATGACCGGGATCACGGCGAACGGCACCACTCCTGCATCGAAAATTCTTCCTGCTGGGTCTGACACTGAACAGCGCGCCTGGAAATAGCCGATACGGGAAAGTGGCGCAAGCTTCACATCGGCTTGTAACGCTTTCCCGTCACAGTCCAGGGACTTCGACGATGAAGACACCTCGGTACCGTGGAAGTCAATAACGCATACGGTGATCCCGCATTCACCGACAGTGGAGCACGGAACGGACACCGAAACGGACGGGGCCTCTCCAGGGGCATAGACCGCATAGGGATTGTCGAGCGTAAAACTTCCCTCCGCCTGCCCGGCGTAGGCGGTGCTTGCGGCCACAAGTGTCAGCAACAACCGCATCCAGATGATCTTGTTCAGCCCCAGTTGAATTCCCATCCCGCTCCTCCTGGCTATGGATTGTAAATGGTGGACCAATCACCCTTCAAATCGTAATATTTACGCTGCTCGACATGCCCGTCGGCGAAAAGGCAGCCATTCTTGCCGCCATGCGGATACCACAGTCCATTGGCGACAGGCGACAGGTCGCAAATGGAGAACTCGGGATGTGTCCTGCCCTCGGCAAGCAACAGATTCCTCGATGGGGAATTGATGATCATACGCTTGATCGGCAAAAACGGCGTGCTCGCGGAGGTCCGCAGCTTGGTGTTCATTTTGAAGTTGATCCAGGGCAGACTGTACGCCGGATCCGCGGCATTGGCATTGGGACAGTGGAAGACACCAAGCTTCAGACTCTCATTCACACCGCCTGGATCGGTCCAACTGTAGATCATCGGACGTCCGACGTAGGGGCCGACATAATACCACCAGGAGTTGTCCGGATTATTCAACCCGTTCCATGACACCGGCAGATAATCGGTGTAATCTCCCGCATAGCTCTCGAACCCTTGGTGAAGCTGACGAATGTTGCCGACGCACAGTATCGCCTTAGCCGACTCCCTGGCGCTCTGCAGGG
>CAYTFM010000257.1:11013-13507 GCA_964436735.1 uncultured Victivallales bacterium
AGGGCAGGCAGCAGCATCGCCGCCAGCAAGGCGATGATGCCGATGACGACCAGCAGTTCTATGAGCGTGAAGTTTTTCCGTATCATGATTTCCTCCTCTGTGATGGCGTGTGAGATTGACGTGGCGGCGTGGTCGAACGTCTTGCGACCAGTTCCGGCGTAATCGTGACTCCCTCCCGTGCTCCCTGGCTCCCGTCAAGACGGCTTCTCAGAAGCTCCCACACCTTCTCGGCGAGCGTGCTAGTTGGAAGCCGGACGGTGGAAAGAGGAATCCGGAAATCTGCCGACTGCGGCAGGTCGTCGACGCCGATTATCGAGCACGCCTCAGGGACACGCACCCCCTTCAACAGCAAGGAGGTGACAAGGCTCATCGCCAGCAAGTCGTCGGCGCACGCCACCGCAGTCGATTTGCCCTCGCGGAGAAGCGTGACGAGTTGATCGACAATCTCCGCTCCACCATGAAGGTGATCCTTGACGGCGAAAGATAGCGGAACTGAGGTGCTGAGCTGAGCCCATGCGTCATTGAAATTCTGTTCCCGTTTGGCGTGAAGAGTTGCGCGTTGGTCGCGGGTCTTGGTGGCGCCGATATACGCCACCGCCCGGTGGCCAAGCTCGAAAAGATGCGTTGCCTGCAGCCGCCCGACGGCTTTCTCGTCAAAAGAGACACTCGCTATTCCGTCAAACGACTCCTCGCCGAGAAGAATAAAAGGAAGAGACGCGGATAGGTTGAGGTCTGACAGACCGGCATGCATCGTTTCGGCTTCGCAGCTCGCCACCACGAGACCGTCGACCTGCTTGGCGGCGAAAGAGCGGAGAATTGAGCGTTCGCGCTCAATTGAGAATTCACTGGTCGCCGTCACCATCGCATAGCCATCACTCTGCGCACGCTCGTCGAAGAGAGCGAAGAAGTCGCTGAAGAAGGTTGTGCGCGTGGACTGGACGCAGACGCCGATCAAACGCGACTTGCCTGTCGAAAGGGCGCGGGCGAGTTCGTTGCGGGTGTAGCCTACCTGCCGGGCGGCCTCGAGAACCTTGCGCCGCTTTTCGGCACTGACGCCGATGGTGCTCGGCCTGCCAGGATTGAGAGCGGCGTAGGCGGCGGCCCGCGACACCCCCGCGAGCTCCGCGATACGCTCCACCGGACGCTTGCTTCCCTTGTCCACCATCTCGCCACCTCATAAATGCCGAGACAATTATAGACCGGTCTATGACGCTTGTCAATAGCATCCGCGATATTTCGGTTGCGGAATATATGCGCGGTCAAGCCGCTCGGGTGATACGGCCGCCGAGCGACTCGATCTTCCCTTCAATGCCCTCGTAGCCGCGGGCGATCATGTCGATGTTGTGGATGACGCTTTTTCCTTTCGCACAAAGCGCGGCGATCACGAGCGCCATGCCCGAGCGAATGTCGGGGCTGGAGAGGGTCACGCCGCGGAGCGACGCCGGTCCTGAGATGACCACGCGATGCGGATCGCACACCACGGCGTTGGCCCCCATACCGACCAGGCGATCCACAAAATACATGCGACTCTCGAACATCTTCTCGAAGAACAACACCGTTCCCTGGGCCTGCGTCGCCATCACGATCGTGCAGCTCATCAGGTCGGTGGGATACTGCGGCCACGGTCCGTCGGAGACGACGGGAATGGCGTTGCCGAAATCCGGCTCCACGGCGAGTCGCTGCCCGCCGCGCAAGGTGACGGCGTCCGGGCGCAGCTCCATGGCGATCCCAAAACGCTCGAAGACACGGCGCGTCATCCAGAAGTCGCGGTGACGGCAGCCGCGGACCTTGATCGTCCCCCCGGTGGCGGCGGCGAGCGCGAGGAAGCTGCCCGCCTCGACGTGGTCGCCATGCACTTTATGCTCCGCGCCGGTGAGCTTTTCGACGCCGTGAATCGTGATCGTGTTCGTCCCAAGGCCACTTATCTTCGCGCCCATCTTTTTCAGCAACTCACCAAGGTCGCAGACGTGCGGCTCGGCGGCGGCGTTCATGATCACCGTGCGCCCTTCGGCGACACAGGCGGTCATCATGATGTGCTCGGTGGCCGTCACGCTCGCCTCGTCGAAAAACAGTTCACGCCCCTTGAGGCGCCCCGCCACGCGGAGCGTATAGGGCGGCGTCTCGGAGACGATCTCGGCCCCGAGTCCCCTGAGGCCGTAGAAATGGGCATCAAGACGGCGGCGGCCGATCACGTCGCCCCCCGGGGGCCACAGTGTCGCCTTCCCCGTCCTCGCCAGTAGAGGTCCCGCGAACAGGAGTGAGGTGCGGATCCTCGAGGCAAGTGCCTCGCTGATCTCTGTCTGAACGATATTTCCCGCCTTGAGACGAAGCTTGTCACCGTCGCGGATGACCCCCACGCCGAGGAAGGCCGCGATCTCGCACATTCCCTCGACATCGAGGATCTTCGGGCCCTTCGACAGCACCACCTCGCCATCAGTCAACAGCGAGGCGCCGATCACCGGCAGCACCGCGTTCTTGTTGCCTCCTACCCGCC
>CAYTFM010000258.1:0-11965 GCA_964436735.1 uncultured Victivallales bacterium
AGCGATACAGGGATCCGCCACTCACGCTGGAACACCCTCTCCTCGGCAAGGTCGTCGACGTGACAAACGGTCCCCCCTCCGGATGGAAGCTCATTCCGGCCGATCGTGAGGCAAGACTGAGGCTGAAAAGGGCCGGGCTTCCCCACAGAGCCGCATTCGTCGTCGAATGGGAGGATCACGCAATACTTGAGGAGGCGCTTGTCCCGGAAGGTTTGGCCGACGAGGCGAGGGAGATAATTTCAGACACGGACTCCAATTGAAATTGGCAAGTCACGGTGCTGCCGAGGAAAGCTATTGTAGTTGCGGCGACATAGGTGCTATTCTCTGGTTCATCGGACTACGAGAAAGCACTGTTGACTAACTTCAGCGACGATATGCGCATACTGACAACCAATAATTACCTGCTCACTCCGCTCTTTCGCAAATTTTCTTCCGTTGCCGCTTTTGAATGCTTCGCGTATGGGTTCCCATCAGCATTAGCGGTATCCCCCGTTCTCCGAAAACAAAATGAACCTTCACGCATCAATCTCCATGCTCTTGGAGGGTGAAGCTTACTTTCTCGATGTTGTTCGACACGAACTGCACCGCCACCAACCTCTCGGCGCACTGACTTTTCCGCGCGCAGTCGATCTAACACGAGAGTTGGACGCCCGAACTCTCCGTTCGATCGTCCAGATATTGAAGTCGGCTTTACCCGTTTCTCGTCGACTACCTCGCATGGGCCGTTGAACCCAAAATCAAACCGCAGCCGTCCTTATCCAAACACTTCCCACTCCTGCATCATGCTTAACCATACGAGACTGACCTCGGTAATTACGTCGATGGAGTCAGACTACCGCCAGTGTCTTTTCCGGTACTCGTCCGTTACCCGAGGTTGTGCGGGGAATAGCTCTTCTCCCGTTCCCAGCGCAAACCAGAGCATTACCTATTCCTGACATGTGCGTCAAGGCTGAGCCCCCCTCCCCGTCTTTCATCGTTTCAAATCATTCTCACGAGATAAAGCTTGCTTTATTTAAAGCATCTATTCTCTTCTACTGCATTTTTTACGCTTACCTATTTCATCAATTAAATAAATGGTTATTATTTGCTTTATTTATGTCGTGCTTTAACCTAATAACAAAACTCATCGATATATCAGGCTCGAAACTATCAATAAAATATACTACTTCAAAAAACGTTACTTCACGCAGCCATTGACAATAGCCGCAAACACGCACCCGTCCGCTCGGACGGCGGAATTCGCCACCTCTGAGCATTTGACTATCTAATCGCAAAGTCGCAGATCATTTCGGTTCAATACGCTCTGGGCCCCTTCCCCTTAAGTAGCTGTCTCCAAGTTCGGCATCTTTGCTAAGTGTTTTTGTTTTTTATGTTAAGGCATGCTTTAGTTATGTTTTTCTTTTATTAAGGCTCTTAACTCGTAACCCTTAAATCAGCTCCCCGATTCATCCATGAAGTCTTTAGTCAGTCCGCACCGGGACGGCTAATGTGGAGCATAGCGTGCGGTTGGCAGCATGTCAAAGATCAAGGCACGTGGTAAAGCCCGCCTTATTTAGTACTTGCTTTACCTTGGCACACGTGGCTGTGACTTTCTGAGACGGGGCACATGCGGCTCCCTACGACACCCGGCAAGAGCAAGACTATGCGCAAATGAGCGTTTACTCGCTCGCTTAATTAAAGCTTGCTTTAGTTAAAGATCCGTTTTTTTAAAGAATAAATTGCTATGTGATTCTTATTAATTAGGGTTTGCCTTAATTAAATAACGCTTTATCTACATATAGAACAAATCCTCAAGGAAAACTCCGTTAAAGCATGCTTTAATTAATGACACTGTTAACGTAATTATCGACAAGTAGAAGCAGAGTGCGTAAATCATACGTCAGTTGAAAGATATGCCTCCAGTCAATTCAACGAATCACCACGGCTCGCATAGCACAAGGAGGGCTGCCCTAATTAAAGCAACACGTTATGTCGACGAATGAACTTTTTGGTGCCTCAGCCTGAAGGATGCGGCGTAAACGCGCAATTTTCGCAATGATACGGTACTTGTCTTCAAGAAGGGAGGAAAGGTGGCAGCAGAGCGCCTTAAACAAGGCGCGCCTTATCTAAGGCTCCTTTGCGCAGAAGGCTGCTCTACACGAAAATAGCTTTACTTAAAGCATGCTTTATATACATCAAAACCCCCTTATGCGAAGGGTTGCGATTAAAAGCGAACACTAATTAAAGCTTGCCTTAACACCGAACAAAACACTCGCCAAATCGCGAGAAGACACCCATTGGGCGGCAAGCAAGATAGGGCGTGCCTTAATTATAGTTCGCTTTATGCTTGCTAAGCACAGTATGCATGTTATAGTTTATTATGTGGCGCAGCACGCGCCCGGTTTCATAGAGCGCGATCAAGGAGGAAACCATCCATGGGAAAGAACGAAGATGCTATCGAGCAGGGGGGGCTTTCATCCATACTCCCCGCCAGGGGAGGGGGGACGATTGTGTCCGAGACCCCACCTCCGAAAAGAAGGTCCAAAAGCGAGATGAAGAAAAAAACCTCCTTCCTCCTCAGCGAATCCACTAACTATAGGTTAGGCGTGGCGGCCGCTATGACGCGCGTCCACGCCTCCAGCATGGTCGAAGATGCGTTGAAGGCGCACCTAAAGTCTCTCGGAAACGCACTGCGCAGAGGATCAACCGATGTGGGGGAGGGGGACTAAGTCGCTGTCCTTCTACAATAAAGCATGCCTTATATAGAGCTTTCCTTAATATATTTTTATCTTCTAAGACCCACGAAAACAAACAGATAGGAGAAAACTAACATGTCCCGCATTGGAATGTTCGCCAACAACAAGGGAGGCGTGACGAAGACAACATCGAACGCCAACGTGGGGGCCGCCCTTGCCAAGTCCGGACGCAGGACGCTCCTGGTCGACTGGGACCCCCAGGCGGATCTGACCAAATGCTTTGGAGCATCCAGAGACAAGGGGGTGTACGAAGTCGTCGGGGGGAACCTCGACGCCCGCGAGGCCATAGTCGAGATCAGGAAAAACCTGTCGATAATGCCTGCCACCAAGCACCTCGCCGGGTTGGAGGTCGAACTTTCTAACAAGAAAGTCGGTAGGGAACTCTTCCTCAAAAGGGCACTTGCAAAAGTGGCACACGATTTTGACTACATACTCATTGACTGCGCCCCCTCCCTGGGGCTCCTAACCATCAATGCCATGGCCGCTTCCGACAGGCTTCTCATGCCAGTAACCCCGTGTAAGGCTTCGATTGACAAAATTGAGGTCATCATCGCCATCGCCGCCGAGGTACGCGATTCTCTCAATGTAGCCATAGAACCCGGCTGCGTTTTCATAACCAAGTGCGACAGGCGCCGCGTGATAGACAGGAAGCTTTGCGACCATGTTCGCAAAAAATACAGCGGCAAGGTCAAAGTACTGAAAACCGAGATACCGCAGATAGTGTCCCTGCACGAGGTCATGTCCACAGGTTCAGGTGACATTTTCACATACGACCCCTCGTCGAGAGGGTGCGACGCATACGCCTCGCTTGCTAAAGAGATCGACAAACTCGAATGGGGGAAATGACCAAAATGGGGAAGAAAGACTTTAACTTTGACGAACCGGTTCCCGCCCCAACGCCGAAACACACCGCAGGCAAGACGGCTAAAGCACTGAAGGTTCAACACCCGTCCGAGGACGACCCAACGGTAACCATCCCACCGCCGACAAGAAACCCCGGCACCCGGGAAGGGGAGGGGAGGGGCGAGAGGAAGACAGTAACTTGCTTCAGGCTGGACATGGAACTTCACACCCGCCTGCTGATCGCAGCGGCAAGGCACCGCAAATCCGCCTCTGACATAGTCGAGGAGGCTCTCGTCAACCACATAGCCTCCCTCGGGTTGAACATCCCCGATCACCCTTGACTCGAACGGTTGGGGCGCGCTTTAATTATGGCACGCCCTAACAAGCCCTTCCCGCATTATTAGAATCACACAGAAATCTCTGGATCCCTCCAACCATCTCTACCGCTGTAAGCTTCATATGGCAACGGGCAAAGATTAAACTTCCAATTGGTCCAAACACCTTGTGCGCAATTGAAAGACGAGATGCTCCGTGATTTTGCCGTTGCGTCATTTTTTCAGTAAAACGAAAGCTAAGGAGATGGAAGGGGGGAGTGATTACATCCTTCAAATACTGGAATATTCAGCGGACACGGGCAGCGTTCTTGTTAAACAACGGTTCAATCCATGTAGCGTATCTGTCTTCAACGATAATTCCGATGGACTCGACACTAAGAAAATTCTCCTCGACAAAACTTTTATGGAATTCGTCAGGTGAATGTTCCAGGTTATCTCGAACCATCTTGAGCCTTTCCTCCGGCGCAGCGGCTTTGAAACGCTTCCATCCCCCCTGGTGCAGAGCTCTTCGGCTGCTGCCGATAACCTCAGCGGCGACGTCAATCACAGCACCTCTCTTGCGCATAAGCTGATCGCGGTGCAATTCGTATGCTCTTTTCGCTTCGTTCTTGAACTGCTTCCTGATAAAACCATTGGGAAATTTAGGATTTTGTCTCTCCACATCCTTTGAGAGGATGTTCCTCCAATACCAAACGGCAGCTTCAAGCCCGCTCGAGTTGCTTATAATGTCCTTTATGTCACCCTTGACTCCTGCCTTTCGCATGAGAATCTCGAAATCGTTTCTTTCCTTGTCCCCAATGTCGATCCCAGGCAACGTGGGTTGCGAGTCTGATTTTATGAGCGGCTTAAACGAGGTGTTGGGTTTAATGTCAAACCAAATGACAGATTTTCCGATTGTCCGAGAGCTTTTCACCTTCTCCACTTTAACAATGATGTCCGAGTGCTCATTCACATCTTTGATCGCAGGGTTGAGGGCTTTTTTTAGCAAGTCATATGGTCTCGCATATCTCTTCGGGGTATTGAGTAGAATGACGAGTTCAGATGTCGGAAAAGACCTTCGCCCGATTCTCAAATACTGCTTACATAACTCGTACATCCTGAGCGAATACTTTGAGGTAAACTTGCAGATGCACGCGAGATAGACTTCCGTGTAGTTTTTCTGGACGTCAAAAATGAAGTCTGACATGAAACTAGTCAGCGTCAGCGTAGCACCACCCCGCTCCACATAGCCTATATGCTCAAGAAAGGAATACGTGTCAAGTTTCTTGCGAATAGCACCACTAGCGTCCTCGATCTTCGTCTCAAAAGCGAGAACCCCCTTCTCTTGAAGGCGCATTAGTTTTTCTTTGGCGTATGTATAGTTGTGGCTTCCGAGCCCCGACCATTCCAACATCTCTGATGGGGTAATTTCGATCTTCCTCTGTCCACGGCTCTGCATTTTAAACGTGATATACGCAAGGAGTTTCTTCTCAGGAAGGTCAAGCTTGTGAACGGCCTCAATGAAAGCATTGGCAAAACGAGCCTTGTCGGGCGGCAGCGTGCCCAAACTGGAGGACTGCGGTAGCATGAGTTTGTCGTCCATAGAATAAACTATACTAGCCCCATCAACACTTGCAATGTGATTAAGTGTTATTTGTGCCGTTAAGTGTGACTCCCACTCGCAGAAGATAAAACAAAACGTCATGAACTCGAGTACAGCTCCATGTAAGTAAACTTGTCTGAGCTCTGTTTGCCTCAACCAAAGCACACTTACCTCTCCCAAGAGAGTCATTTTGCTGATTATGCAGGTGTTGATGTAATTGCTGAACCAGAAATCAAATGATTATTTTCGTGTCGATAATGTTTCCCAGCATCCACCAGATCCTCCATGGAATTCAGAAAGGACGATCTACAAAGAAATGGGAATCAAAATCTATTCTGGTTTAACAAACTTTTTCATGATTATGCCGGTGTTGATCATCATCTTCGCACGCACACTTTTTTCAGGTAATCCGCCAAGCATGATTTGAGAGTGTTCTCGATAAGTCCACCTACCTTTCCCCCTGAAGACAGTTCAACGGGAATGATTATCCAGGTGTTGATAGAGCAAGAACATTGCGAGCCCCGGTACGGGATACATCAACTGTCAATGATGATTATACTGGTGTTGTTCTTCTCATTTAGGCTGTAGCTTCCTCCTTTATGGAGCTGTCAGTCTTGATTACAAAAGTGTTGATAGATAGACATCATGTTCTCTATTAAATACTTTTGAAGATGGGATCATAAAACATGATTATCCAGGTGTTGATGCCGCACCATACCCCGCAAGGGACGAATCCACTGGCATGATGATTATGCTGGTGTTGCTCTCCTCTTTAGACTGCGGCTTTCTCCTTGATGGGGCTGTCAGCCTTGATTACGAAAGTGTTGATTGATAGACATCATGGCCTCTATCACCTTTTTATGACGATGGGATCACCAAGTGATTATCCAGGTGTTGATAGAGTATGCTCCCCTTGATATTGGAATGCATTCACTGACAATGATGATTATGCTGGTGTTGTTCTCCTCTTGAGACTGTAGCTTCCTCTCTTTGATAAGCCTATGTAGAAATTGATTACAAAAGTGTTGAATGACAAGCACGACCTCTCTATTGGCCCCCAGCGAAGAGGAATTCTCCAAAATGATTATCCGGGTGTTGATAGAACAAAGACACCACCCCTGATACAGGAACACATCTACTTTACAATCATGATTATGCTGGTGTTGCTCTGAAGGACGCCTTATCCTTCTCGCGTAGACGAATTCCCCTGGAATGACTATCACGGTGTGGATAGATGAGTAACTGTAAATCTATCCTGCAGGCCACTTCTTGATGATTATGTCGGTGTTGATCTCGGGCACAAGCTATTGGAATATGATTATTAAAGTGTTGATTGGTGAACAATGAGCACCTTCAACCCTTCTTCGACAGCGATATTCACCGGAAACAATTTGGTTTTGATATTCCATGCCCGAGATACGGGAACAACATATATACGATTGTAAAATGATTATGGCGGTGTTGATACCCGTCTTCAAACTCTTAACTCCAGAGTACCTTGAAACTTGATTATGAGAGTGTTGATAGATGAGTAATCACTAATGCTATCCTGTTGGCAAATCCACAGACGGTGATTATGCCGGTGTTGATATTCCGAAAACGCCGTGATCTGCCCAAATGCGTGCTGGCAGGAATCAAAGCTGTTGGACTTGATTATAAAAGTGTTGATAGATGAGTGATCTTCCAATTATTTCCCTAATAAACGAGTCGCCCGCATGTGATTATCTAGGTGTTGATACAGAAGAGAGACCATCAATGATTATAGAAGTGTTGACAGCGGATTAGGCAGACTAACACCTGATAATGATTACTGCCGTGTTGATGTTAGAGGTAAAATGACGGCTCGCAGCGGTAAATCATGATTGCGGATGTGTTGATATAAGAGGGGAAGCTTAGTGATTATCAAGGTGTTCATGATGAACTGCAATGATTAAAGAAGTGTTTTTTTTGACTATCGAAGTGTTGATCTTGATTGTGTCGGTGTTTATAAGGGGCATAAGTCATTGATCTCAATATAGATATGGACGACTAAATAAGATTTAAATGTTTTAAAGAGGAAGAAGATATTACGAATGAAATCTTTAAATTAACTCAAATACTTTGGACACATACCAGTCACAGCAACACTTCATGCGAAAATCCTACCGTACAAGATGAAGGAAACTCTTACACACCTCACAATTTACATCGCTGATCAACACGTGTAAAACCTTTGTCGATAAGATCTACCATTCCTTGCCGCCGCTTTCCTGCCGATGTAGACTTATTTATAAAACAAATCCTCCTCCATCCGTACAATATGGAATCCGCATAAAAGTCGCTGGTCTCGCCGCATTGAATCATCAGCCGCCAGGCTCAAGGCTCACAGGCTCTGACTGGCAAGTATAGCTCATGGCCCCGGATGGCGCTTGTATAGGAGGCTCGGAATCGGAGTTTGTTATGGCACGATGGAAGCTCAAGACGCTTTCGTACTAAGGATCCTCGGCGGAATTTTCACCGGCCGCGGCAAATCAATCGCCAACGTCAAAAAGGAAACACCCTCGCAAAATCGATGATTTCAATGAAATAACCCATTCCCCCCGAATCGTTCCCGCCGTCCATATCCGCCCTTGCCTAGGTTCCGATCCGTGGGTATAGTCCCGACACAGGGGAAATAATCGACGGACACTCCATGGAAGCCATCACCACACATTGCGTCATATCAAAAAGGCACAGGCTTAAAATCGACGTGCCGGTCTCCGTGGACATCCCCTCGGGGAGGATCGAGGCAATCGTCGTTCTTTTTCCTGATCGCCTTCCGTCCAAAAAATCCTCATCGCTCATGGGTCTCTGCGGCTGTCTCAATGGATCGAAGACTTTCAAAGGCGATTCCGTCGCCATCCAGTGGAAGCTTCGCGATGAATGGGAATGACCGCTTTCCGCTCGACACCAACGTGAACATCGACGTTCTCGAGGTGAAGACCCTCTTCGATAGAAGACTTCTAAAGGGTGCCATCCTTGCGCTCACCAATGGATGCCCCGTCGTCAACCCGCGTAAAACGGCAGGGTGCTACCATGTGTGACGGCGGACGCTTCCTCCACTGCCGCGCCTCATCTGGCGGAGGATCCGCATGTCAATCCGTCCCGCGGAGAAGGCGGATGCGTTTGCCGGACTCAGTGTCATGAGGAAGAGCGTGTCAGGCGCGGGGGAGGGGATCGACAGTTCTGTAATTGTGGGGTAGTGAAATCCCGAGGCGGAAACCAACATCGACGGTCTCGACGCCCCGATTCCCCGCATCGTCTTCAAATGCGATAGGGAGGCATACTGAGGATGGATAAAATACCTTGCGGAGCCAGAGTGATGATCGAAAAGCTTGTCGCCGCCTGTCTTTTCTTCATCGAACCGGCGATTTTGCTGAACATGCACAGGACACGGGGTAGACGGGGAGGCGAAAAGAACGCCCCGCCGCCATGTTGGACGACCTCGGCAAGACAAATAAGTTTCGGAACACTCAGATGGCAAATGGATAGCGGGGTATGTGACTTACGGGAATTGATATATCATAATTCTGATGCTAAACTACTCATAGATAAAGATTTGAGGAGAACACAATGATCACGGCTGAAGCTATTTGCCAAAACGGCTCGCTCATTCTCGAAAAACCTCTGCAAATGCCTGACGGCAAAGTGAGGATTTTCGTGGTCGAGGAGCGGCCAAGGCTGGGGAAGGATGAATTCCTCAAACTGATCTCATCGTCGAAAGCCAGCCTCGGCGACTGGAAGTGGAACCGCGGGCAGCTCCATGACCGGTAAGACGCTTCTTGATTCAAACATCTGGGTTTACGCTCTCACGGAGGACGATCTTCAAAAAAGATCCATCGCCCTCGCACTGATATCCAACAAGTTCGACGAAATCGGCCTCACCCCCCAAATCCTTTCTGAGACGTATCACGTCCTCTGCCGCAAAAAATCCACGGCATCGCCCGAATCATTCGACACCATCGAGTCCATGCCATCCACTTTTCCAGTCCAAAGCATCTCGGTTTCGACTTTCACGCTGGCTGTTGAAATCAAAAAGTCCACAGGATACACAATCTGGGACAGCCTGGTGCTTGCGGCGGCGCTGGAGGCTAATTGCGACACCGTCCAGTCCGAGGACATGCAGCATGGCAGGATCATAAACGGTTCTCTCAAGATAGTGAACCCCTTCGTCGCTCCCTGACCGCCGCCCGCGATCCAGATGGGAGCAAATCCATCTCGCCGGAGCCGCTCCACCCTTGCCATGCGTTTCTCCTTGCCTCGCTCTCCTCCGACAAGGTAATTCTCGAAATATCGCCGAATGTGGTCCGGGAGCTTCCGCTCTGGGCTGGTATCTCAACGCTAAAACTTACCCGCCTCCGCGCCACCTCAGCGTCTGAAGTGACGACGTCTTTGCGCGGCAATTCACGACCGTAGACGCTTTTCCGTTGACAACGATTCCAAGAAGTCAACCGACCAAGGTCACACATCTCCATCACTACCCTCCTCCCTCGTCTCCATCAACACTTCCGACACCACGAAAACAGCAGTCACCCGCCTGCCACTTGGTGAAGGCGGTGCCTGCCTGAAATAAAATCAACCAAGGAGGAGAGAGCCATGTCCAACACCGAGAGCGCGTCAGCGAGGAGCTTCGGCCCCACGAAAACAGAAATGGAGATAATGGATCTGCTCGCGGAGCCGTTCGCCCCCGAGGAGATCGAGTGGCGGATCCAGAGCTGCGGGATCACGAGCGGGAGCGTCTGGGCGCTCGCGGTCCCGTACGTGAGCAACCGGGCGATCATGAACCGGCTCGACGAGGTGTTCGGCATCTCCAACTGGAGGAACGAGTACGAGAACGACCCGCGGGGCGGGAAGCTCTGCAGGCTGTCGGTCCGCATCGGCGGGGAGTGGATCACCAAGGTGGACGGGGCGTCCGACACCGACATCGAGCCGATCAAGGGAGGCTGCTCGGACTCCATGAAGCGCGCGGCGGTCCAGTTCGGCATCGGCCGCCACCTGTACTATGTGGAAAGCGAGCTCGCCCAAATCTCCATGACCCGCCAGCCGGGCTGGCACCGGGGGAGGACGAAGGACGGCGTCGAGTTCCACTGGGCCCCGCCGCCTCTGCCCGAATGGGCGGTGAGGGGACGGCGGCCGCCAACCGCCACGGGCGACACGCCAAGCGATTCCGCCGCCCGTCCGCCCCAACACCCACCGCCCGAACCACCGCGGACGAGACCCGTCCAGGCGTCGAACCGTGAGGTGCGGGCGCTGGTGAGCGAGGCGCGGCGGATCAACTTCCGGCTCTACGACGAGCTTAGGGAGATGGGGCTTTCGAGCCCCTACAGCCTGACTCCCGGACAGATCGCCGACATCAAGGCGAGGATGCCGAACGCCGCGTGAGGAGCGGGGTGGGGGAGGGGGGCTGGACAGCTTCTTCCCCTTCACGCCAGGCGAAGGACGAGACTGGAGGAGCGCGTCCCCCTCCGCGGACAGCGGCGAGGGGGACCGCCCCCCGTCCAATCAATCATCCACAAGCGAGAGGACCAACGAAGATGAAGCCGACACTATCCGACTACCGGCTGCGGCCGCACCACAGCAACAGCTCGATCAACCTGTACATCACCTGCCCGCTGGCGTACCGATTCCGCTACGTGGACAAGATCAAGACCTCGACCGTCGCGTCGGCGCTCGTCTTCGGGACGGCCTTCCACGCCGCCTGCGGTAGCTGCGCCCAATGCCATATGGAGGGCGGAGAGGTTGACGCCGACCACGCCGTCGGGATCTTCGAGATCGCACTCAACACCGAGATGGACGGCGAAAAAAAGGTCGAGTTCAAAAAAGACGAGTCCCGCGCGGAGATGGTCACGACCGGCGAGCGGATGGTGCGGGCGTTTGTGGGAAGCTGGCGCCCGAACAAGATCCTTGGCGTCGGCGTCCCCTTCTGCGTCAACATCTCCAAAGGCGACGACACGCTGGAGCTTCCGCTCGTGGGGGAGTACGACCTCGTGGAGGAGGGGAAGGACGGCAAGCCTGTCATCGTGGACTGGAAGACCGCGGCGCGCAGGTGGGCTGACTACAAGTGCCACAAGGACCTCCAGGCGACCTGCTACGCGTATGCGTTCAATGAGGTGAACGGCGTCATCCCGACGGTGCGTTTCGACGTCGCCACCAAGACCAGGAGTCCCGAGATCATTCCGTTCCCGACGTCAAGAGCGGAGGACGACTTCGCCCGCCTCTTCAAGATCGTCAAGATGGTCGAGAGAGGCGTCGCCGCCGGGGTGTTCGTCCCCAACATGAACGGTTTCCACTGCGACGGCTGCGAGTACGCGGCGAACTGCGAGGCGTGGCACAGGGAGGCGGCGTGAGCGCGCCGCGGAGACGGGAGAACTGCGTCACATCCAACCAGGGGAAACCCCGCCCCCCCTCCGTCGAAGGCGACCCCCGCCTCTGGCAGCGTCACCAGCGGTCCT
>CAYTFM010000258.1:11975-12563 GCA_964436735.1 uncultured Victivallales bacterium
AACAAAAAGCTGAAGAACAGCAAGGAGAGGGAGCCATGGGCAAATGCGGCAGGACGTGCGAGGTGTGGTCCCGGGTGACAGGCTACCACCGCCCGGTGAGGAACTGGAACCACGGGAAGAAGGAGGAGTTCGCGGATCGCAGGATGTTCGACGCGGGCAAAGCCCTTCCGAAGGCGAAGGAGAAGGCGGCGTGAGAGACGACGAACCACTTCCGCGCGGCGACGCGCTCGAGCGGGCGGTCCTCGGAACGCTCGCGCTCCACCCCGACCCGGCGTCGCTTGAGGACGTCATGTCCGCCCTGGGCGGGCGACGGGCGTTCCACGATCCCCGGCGGCAGACCATCTTCGAGGCCATCGCCGGGGGAGGGGGGTGCCTTGACGCGGTGGGGCTCATCGAGGCACTGCGCTCGGAGGGCGCGCTCGAGCGCGTCGGCGGCGAGGAGCATATCGTCGCGCTCTGCGGCGAGTCGCTGATGCCGCACGAGCTCGCCGGGAAGGCCGCCCGCCTCGCGGAGCTCGAGGACGCCCGCGGCGCGATGCGCGCCATGGAGCGGGCGCTGGCCGCGTTGCGCGGAGCCTCCCCGGAGGG
>CAYTFM010000258.1:12573-13458 GCA_964436735.1 uncultured Victivallales bacterium
TTTGAGGAGATTCACCAGGTGGCGCAGGGTAGGGTGTGGTCCGGTCGCGCGGCGCTGGCGCGTGGTTTGGTCGACGAGCTCGGAGGCATAGAGCTGGCGCTCACCCGCGTCAAAGAGCTTGCCGGCATTCCGGCGGACGAATCGGTGACCTTGCGCGAGCTGCCGGCGCAACCGTCGCGCCTCGAGATCCTAGCGCGCGTGCTCGACGCCCGCGTGCGCCAACAGCTGAGGCTGCCGCGTCAAGCCGAGCGGGCGATGGACGCGTTGCGCGGAGCCTCCCCGGAGGGAGTGGGGGACGCGTTGCGCGCGGCGTCGGCCGAGCTCGCCGCGAAGGCGGCGTCCGGAGACTCCGTCGAGCCGTCGTCGCGGTGGGCCTCCCAGGGTGGACGCCGCGTCGAGTCGAGGGCGTCCGGCGATGAGGCCGTCGTCGGGATCCACACGGGGATCGCCGCCGTCGACGCGCGCTTCCGGCTGAGGAGGGGTGAGCTGGTCATCCTCGCCTCGCGCCCGGCGGTCGGCAAGACGGACCTCGCGCTCAACTTCGCCCGGCGCTCGGCGCTCGCGGGAGGCGCCCGGTCGCTGTTCGTCTCGCTTGAGACTAAGGCGGAGGTCCTCGCCGAGCGGCTCGTGGCCGCGCAGGCCAGGGAGGATTCGACGACGGCCGCCAAAGCGGCGGCGAGGCTCTCCGGTATTGGATTGTCGATATACTCGCCGCTGCGGATGGACACGGGGAGGCTCGCCCTCCGGGTGAGGTCCGCGATGGGGACGGGTCTCGACGTCGTCTACGTCGACCACGCCCAGCTGCTGAGTCCGGAGCGTCGCCGCGGCGGCGCCGACCGCGCCGAGGAGATGGCCGAGGTGTCCCGGGAGCTCAAAGCCCTCGCG
>CAYTFM010000259.1:0-6978 GCA_964436735.1 uncultured Victivallales bacterium
TCATCGCAAGGAGTGGCAATCTGCATGCCGCGACAATCAAGGTTGTCGCCGCGCACAAAAATGGTTGTCGCCCGCGACAACCTTCATTGTCGGCGCGCCATGCGCCGTCGCAGGGGATTCGCGTACCCTCAGCGCGGCTATGGGGTCGCCACAGAGGAAAGAGCGTCAACGGGGAGAATCACCCTGACAGTTGTCCCTTTTCCGACTTCAGACGAAAGCTCGAGCCTGCCGCCATGCTCTTTCACGATGTTGTGCGAGATTGACAGACCGAGCCCCATGCCGCCTTTGGTCACCTTCGTGGTGAAGAAGGGATCGGTGGCGCGTTCGAGGTGGTCACGGGGAATTCCCACCCCTTCATCGCTGAAGTCGAGTTCGAAGACATCCTCGGCGGCGTTGAACCGCGCCTGGACCTGCATGCCCTTGTCCGGACCGGGCAGCGCCTGCGCGGCGTTGAGCAGCAGATTGACGAAGACCTGCTCCAATTGACAGGGATCGGCGTTCCGCAGTTTGGGGAGGTTGGGGGTGGGGTCGAACACGAAATGCGCCGTGGCCTTCCTGATTGGATCCTTGAGGAGTTCGACCGATTTGGTGATGACCTCGTTGATGTCGACCTCCTGCCGCGCGCAGCCATCGGTGGGATGCGAGAACTCCTTGAGACTGGCGACGATCTTCGAGATTCGCTGCCCACCGTTCACGATGCCGTTGATCAACGACGGGATATGCTCTCTGACCTCCGAATAGGGCGTGTTGTCAATGATGAAATCCCCCGAGGAGGCGACATGCTCGTCGAGGATTGGCAGCGCGCTTCCGAGAAACTTCTTCAGCAGCGGAGCGTTGAGCGTGATGAAGCTTGCCGGGTTGTTGATCTCGTGCCCGACGCCCGCCACCAGAGTTCCCATCGCCGTCATCTTGCTCGCCTGTGCCAGGCGCTTCTGCTCTTCGAGGCGCCGCTCCTCGGCCTTCTTCCGCGCCGTGATGTCGCGGATGTGCTGAATCACAAGGCTCACCTCGCCCTTGTCGTCGAACAACGGTGTGGAGTTCAGTTCGATCCACGCGTTGATCTCGGGAACGAACTTCTCGATGGTGATAAGTTTTCGTTCGCGCAGCACTTCCTCGAGATGGCATATTTCGCAGGGGCCGGGCCGCCCGTACAAGTCATAGCATTTGGCGTCGGCGAAGGCCTCCTTCGGCTTTTTGAAGAAGCTCAGTCCCGCTTTGTTCATGGTAAGGATCCGGCGGTCGGGGGCGAGGATCGTAATCACATCGCGGATTCCGTCGAGCGTCGCCGTGAGGAGTTGGGCCTGCTCCTGCAGTCGCTGCTCCGCCTCCCGCCGCACGTCGATCTCCTTCTGCAGCTCGTCGTTGATGCGGCGCAGTTCGTGCGTGCGTTTTTCCAGCAGCAGCTCTATGTCGAAGAAGAGCTTCTCGCGGAGGATCTTCTCGCACAAGGCGAGCAGATAGGCGTGCCCCATCGACTTCTGGCAGTAGGCCCGCGCGCCTTTCGCCAGCCACGAGGCGGCGAGTTCGAAGTCGATGGTGCCGCTCAGCATGATGACGGAGGCCTGGGGGTTCTTCCGCATGATTAGTTCGAGCAGCGTTTCGCTGTCGTCCATTGGCGGATGATAGTCGAGCAGAATCACCTCGGGAACCGCGCGCTCGCAGAAGGCGATGACATCCTCCTCTGGGCGTTTTGAGATCACGTCGTAGCCGTTGTCATTGAGGTGGTGCCGCACCAGCTCCACATAGGCGTCGTCGTCGTCGATGATGAGGAAGGTCGCCTTCTTGAGCGTCTCCTCGCCGGCCATGATGGCGCGGACCTGCTCTTTGAAATCGGACTTCGAGAATGGAATGGGAAGCATGGCGTTCGCCCCCAGCGCCCGATTGATCTTGGCGGTGTCCATGCCGGAGAAGGTCGCCGACACGACAAGCATCGGAACCGCATTGCACCTTTTATACGCCTTTGAGCGCAGAAGCCTGATGAAGCTTCCGCCATCCATCCCTGGCAGATACAGGTCGGTGATGATGAGATCAGGGAGCCAGCTGGATTGCTGCAGCACGCTGAGGGCGGCCTCCGCGCGGGCATGCCGCGTCACCGTCCACCCCTCCTCGACCAGGAGGCAGGCGATGAGCGCGAGCTGGATGTGGTCGTCATTCACGATGAGCGCATGCCGCCCCTCGCCGCTTCGCCTGGAAGATTCTTCGCCGTGAGCCTGCTCGCCTTCCATCGCGCGCCTCCTTCTCTGAACCACGCCGTGTCACGCATTCGCCCGCGGGACACGGCGGATGTTTTTCAATCGTTTGCTCACCGCCTGCTGCGAAAGGCCGAGAAGCTTCGCCGCGGCGCGTTGATTGCCGTTCGTCCTCCGCAGCGCCTCGTCGATGGCCTGGATGGTCACCTCCTTGAGGGCAGGCATGCGCGAGGGGAAGTTGATCCGCGCGTCGTCCTCCGAGGTGGGGGGCGGGAGGATGGCGGAGCTTTGAACGAGAAACGGCGAGGGGGACTGCACGTCAAGTTTCCCCAGTATGGAGGCGAGCGTCACGTCGCCGTCGGAAGGGAGTTCGCGCATCACGTTCCACACCATCCCCTTGAGTTCCCGGACGTTTCCCGGGTTGCCGTACGACGAGAGAAGCGTGGGTATTTCCATTGGCACGAGCGGTTTACGAACGCCCATCTCCGCGGCCACGCGCGTGAAGAAATGCTCGAGAAGCAGCGGGATGTCCTCCGGTCTGTCACGGAGAGGCGGGATCACGACCTCGTGGCTGCTGATCCGGTAAAAAAGGTCAGGACGGAAATGGCCGCGCTCCATGGCGGCTCTCAAGTCCCGGTTCGTCGCCAGCACGATGCCCGCCTGGAGCACCTTGGGCGCGTCCGTGCCCACAGGATAGTACTCGCGCTCCTGAAGAACTCTGAGCAGTTTGATCTGAGAGGCTTCCGGCATCTCGCCGATCTCGTCCAAAAAGAGCGTCCCCTGCAAGGCCTCCTCGAGAAGACCGGTGCGGTTCGTGTGCGCCCCCGTGAACGCTCCTTTCACATGCCCAAACAAACTGTCGGCAATAAACTGCTCGTCAAGTCCGGCGATATTGATCGCCACGAACTTCCCCCTGCGGCCACTCGCGCGGTGCAGGGCGTTCGCGAATAGCTCCTTGCCCACCCCCGTCTCCCCCGTCAGCAAGACCGGCTGGCTTCCCGGGGCCACGGACTCGACATACTTGAAGAGACGCAGCATCAGCGGACTTCTCGTGATGATCTTGGCGAAATGCTCCGAGAGGGTCGGGCCGACATTGCAGGAGGGGCTGCCGTCGCCGTCGCGCATGCGGCGTCCACGATCCGCCAATGCCTTGCGAACCGTGAGGATAACCCGCTCCGGCTCCAAGGGTTTCAGCAGATAGTCGAACGCTCCCGCCTTCACGCAGTCGAACGCCATGTTGAGGTCGGTAAGGGCAGTGACGACAATGACCCGGATCTCCGGGAAATTCGCCGATATGCGCTCCAGCAACGCCCGCCCTCCCATGCCAGGCATCAACAGATCAAGCAGGAGGACGTCAATCTTGTTCGACTGGATGAACGTCAAGGCAGCGCAGGCATCCTCAAAACACAACACGTCGCGGAACCCGTTGAAGCACAAGAGCGTCTTCAACGAGTGCAGCGCGTCAAACTCATCGTCGACCACCACGAAACGAGGAGCTTCGCCGACGGTGCGGGTGTGCTCGATTCTGGACATGGCGCTCTCTCGGCATTTGGAGTGCGTACAACCAGTCAAGCCGGGGGATGGATACCCTATCGCCAGTTCAGATATTCCGCAATGATACTGCGTTTAATTATGGCATTAAAACAGGTAGTTTCCACCTGTAACTAATGCGGAGCGACATCACCAACTCCAGAAGTAGTACGGAGTGAACTTCGATTCGACGAACTCGTAGGGTTCAAGCATCTCGGGATTGCGCCCCTCGACTTCGAAACGGACCGGCTTCCGGAAGATGCCGCCGGCGCCTTTGTCATTGAAAATCCTGAAGGCGAGCAGGGTCTTTTGTCCAGGCGTAAGAACCCCCGCTGGAATCTCCCAGACGCGGCCGCCCTTGCCGCCGATGTAGGCGTTGTAGACTCTTGCGGGTGCCGGCATTTTCGCCCCATTGATCCACATGTCGGTCTGGTTGTCGCTGCGCCGATAGGTCGAGATGTCCCGGATGCCGTCGACGTGCAGGAACAGCTTCTTCCCTTCAATGTCTTGTGGCGGGGTGAATGTTCTGAAATACCAGGCCAGGCCGTCGTAGGCGGAATCAGGTCCTCCCGAGGTGACATTCGGGTTGACGTCGGTGACGCCCTGCTCCTCCCAGATCTTCCCGATTTCGATCGACCTCGGCTGGCGGCCGCCGAACTCCCCTTTCTGGAATCCGATCGAATCACCCTTGCCATCGGGGTCGGTCATGAGCGTCCACTCGCCGAGTGACAGATCCAGCGGCGGCGGGGTCCATGTCGGAGCGAAAGAACTCCCGACGCCCAGATTGGCGAGGATGACCGACCAGACCCGCCACGCCTTTTTGCGCTCCTCACCACTTTTCAGAGCGGATGGATCAACCGAGCAGAGAACGAAGCTGACGCCCTCAGCCTTCACCTCGGCGATGGTGGAGCGTCGACTCGCCCAGATCAACTCCGTCTTCGCGCTATCCGCCACCGAGAAGGACTTGAGCGCCGGCGACTCGAAGTAGTAGAGATCGTTGTCGACCAGACCGCTCACCACCGCGGAGCGGGGCGCGCCAAGCCGGTCCGGCGCGGGTCGCTCCGACTTCATCATGTCGAACTGGTAGTATGTCGTGTTCCAGTAATGCGGATAGTCCATCGCAGTAATCGAGACCGGCGCGGCGGCGATTCCGGCGGGCAAAAACTCCGCGCAGGGGAGCGGGACCACCTTGGAGTATTTCTTCAACGCTTCCGGATTTGGCGACACGCCGTCGCCGACCAGCAGCACGCGTCCTTCCTGAGCGGCGTCAGGAGCGACCGTCTCCACGCCGAGTTCCGCAAGAAACGCCTTGCCCTTGTCGCCCCCCATATAAACCGCGGCGGCACGAGGGGCGGCGGCGGGAGGATCGGCAAGGTAGCCAACCAGGTTGTCGGCGAGCAGCGTGGCGGCGGGGTCGACCCCATAGCGCGAGGTGACATCGACTTGACACAACACCGCCCTGCCCTTCCCCGCGCGCAATTCCAGCAGCGCGCACTCCTCGAGATCGTACCCACCGACGAGGATCGGAGTGAAGTCGCCGCGCGACGGCTTCTCCAGGACGAATCCCGCCACGATTCCCTCGCTGGTCAGATGCGGCGTCTCCATCGCGGGGCTCATGCCATTGCGGTAGAACTTGCTGGGTCGAAACTCGTCGGGAACGGATTCCGCTTTGCCGCGGAAGAAGCGCAGATCGGCGTCGTCAAGACCGGCCAGCGCCGGATGCGCCGACGCGGCGGCGAAGACGGCCTCCAGGCGACGCTCGCGCAACCGCCAGTCGAGCAAGCCCTTGTCCGTCTGCTCCATCACGAGAAGTCGCCCGCCCTCCTCGACAAAACGCCGCAAGACCTCGGAGCCGGCCTTCTTCGTCAATCCATTTCTCTCCACCACAAGAACTTTCACATTCGGCGGCACGGCTTTGTCAAGAGTGACGACCTCGCCCTTCAAGCCCATCCTCGCCACCAGTCCTTTGTCGCCATCGGCCTGGACGACCCCGAGCCCCTCGACTGCGGGTGGCCGCCGCGGCGGCGGGGGGAAGACGGTGAGCTCGACGCGGTCCGTCCGCATCCTGCCGTCAGGACCGGCGAACTCGAGCGTCAGATTCCCCTTCATCTTCTCCGTGGCATTCGCGGGCGTCGGGAGGGAAAGAGGAAACGAGCGGATCTCGCCGGGAGCCAGTTCCCCTTCGATCTTCTTCCCCATTTTGACCTGCCCGAGGTCGAGCGCGACGGAGAATTTCACCTCGACCTTCCGCTCCGTGTCGTTGACGGCGACGATCCGCTTCTCGATCTTCTCGCCGGCGAAGTAGTTCTGGCTCATGGAGAATGGAGCTGACTCCGGCCCCTCGATGAAGGCGGTGAACGGCTGCATCTCGTTCAGATAGACCGGCGTGAATATTCCCGGCTTTTCCGCAATCGACCCCTGTCCGTACTTCTCGGGCCACTGCCAGAAAGCCTGCGCCCTGAGCGAGTAGTACCAGGAGTTGGTCCGCATCCAGCTATCCTCGATGACCTCGCGATAAGGTTTGACGAAATACTCGCGGGAAAGCTGGCGGTTGTCTTTGATGTCCTGAGCCTTCCCCGTGTTGGCCGCATCAAGGAACTTGTTGCCGTCGACCCATGGAGTGAACCCGTCGACGCCGGCGGCGCGGATGCCGCGCACTCCCGCCCGCATGACCATGACGTCCCACTCGCGCCAGGCGTCGAACGCCCGCTCGCCCAGATAGCGCGAGGCGGACTCGTAGCTGATAATCCGCGGAACCGTGGTCTTGCCATTGACGACAAAGCTGTCCTCGGGATGGGTCAGATCCGTGAAGCCGAGGGCATAGACCCCGCACTCGTAGATGTGCTGGGGGAATTTCGGATCGTCCCTCTTCGCCCACGGCGCGTAGTAGGCGAGACGGTCGGCGAGGTTCACGTCAAACGTCGGATAGTGGTGCGTGTTGGTGAAGGAGGCGGCGAAGTTCCCGGTGCCCTGCGGGATGTAGGGACGCGTCGGATCGACCGAGCGGAAGAAGTCCGAGCGGCGGCAGAGGAATTTGTACAACTCGATCGCCCCCGGCGAGTCGGGATAGTAGTCGTCGCTCGTCTGGTACGGATTGTAACTGAAGCCGTTGACGTCGAGCTGCCCGAACGGATCGCTGACGTAGCCGATCACGCTGGGATGGCCGCGGTAGCGCGTGATGGCCGCGGCGGTGGTCGTGTCCGACCAGGCCTTCTCGCACGGGACGAACGCCACGAACCCCGCCTCGTCACGCATGTCG
>CAYTFM010000259.1:6988-13448 GCA_964436735.1 uncultured Victivallales bacterium
CTTCGGCATGTCGAGGAACGGCCCGCTGTAGCCGACATCGACCGCGTGGAAATACACGCAGTTGTGCCCGTACTCCTTGAGCTTCGCGAGACGTCCCGGCTCCAAGACCGCGCTTTCGCTGGTCGGGCCGATGGCCCGCAGGCGGAGAATCTTCCCGTTGAGCAGGAAGCGGGCGTTTTTGATCTCGAACGTCCGGAAGCCGAAGCGGCGATCCATCTGGTCAAGCAGCTTGTCCGAGGAGTCGCGGCACGACACCCGCGCCGTGAAAAGCGCCGGACTTTCAGGCGACCAGGGAACGAAGCCACCGCATGTTCCCATGAGCGACGTCCGCCTCTCCTTCGCCTTCTCCTCGACGCGGCAGACGGACTTCCCCTCCTTGTCGAGGATGTCGAGCGAGATGACAGCGGAAGCGTCCCCGCGCGCCGTCCCGACCTCGACCTCGAACGCGCCTGTGAGCCCATCGCTCCTCTTGACCCAGACATCGGTGATGACGGGCGGCGCGGCGCGCAGATCGACATAGACGTCACCAGTGACGCCGCACTGTCCATTGTAGGCGCTGGCACCGGGCCTGACTTTGGTGAAGACCAAGAGATCGAGGCGGTTCGGCTCGCCGAACTTGAGCTTGCCGCTCACGTCGATTCTGGTGTTGTCCTGGCTCACCGCGCCCACCATTGTCTGATTGAGGAAGACCGTCGCCTCCTTCTCGACATACTCGAAGACCAGCGCGGCAACCGGCGCGTTGAGCGCGGGATCCAGCGTGAAGGTCCGCTCGTACCAGAAGAACGTGTGCTTGGGATCAAGCGCCGAAGTGGCGACCTGCTCGGGGCCGACTTCGTCCGTCTTGTCATTAAGCGGCTGGAAAAGCGGCATGTGCCATCCGATGCCCATCGGCACCGGAACGTACGACCACTTCGCAGGATCAGACGATGCCCCGCCGTCGGCGACCGATTGCGCCGCCCAAAGAGAATGCAGATACGCCCTGGTCTCCACTTCGCTCGTTTTGACGACCAGCGAGTTTTTCGCATCCCAAACCCGGTCCGCCGGATCGGCGGCGTACCGCTTCGGCCAGTGGACATTGGCGGCGACCGGGCCAAAGGTGACCTCCTCAGTCCTTTCCACGAAGAGTCCCACATACGCTTTGTTGAAGTCCTTGATCGCGCTGTGCGGCGACGGATTGGACGGCGTGGCGAGAAGGGAGATTTTCGAGGCGTCGTTGATCTTTATCGTATAGCACACCAGCGCGCCGCGGTCGCATTTGTCGACGCCGAGCGCCGCCAGCGGTATCGCCGCCTCAAGCACATATCCGGCGGCCTGCTTGCCGTCGATGATCCACGTTGCGGGAACGGCCGTCGAGGCGATGCCGGCGTCCTCGATCCGATCGCCTTTCCTGAAGAGTATCGCCTTGCCGCGCGCCTGACCGCAGTCGAAGATGAGCTGCGCGCCCTTCTCCCTCATGCCGACGCCCCCGTGCCGCAGATCACGCTCGGAGCACCCGAGCCCCAGGAACAGTTCCACGGAATCGTTCAACCACGGCTCGCCGGGATTGGCACCCTCGAACGGCGCGGCGTCGGCCACCAGACCAAGGAAATACAGATTCTTCTCATCAACCATGAACGAGAACTTGCCCGACAGTCTTTCAAGCCCTGCCCACTGCTCCTTCCCGCCGATCACCATCGCCGGACTCTCGAGCGGAATCGGCTCAGGCGGCGTCCAGATGTAGAGGTTGTTCTCGAAGCCCCAGTCCTTGTACAGTCCGTCGATCGACACGCCCGCCGTCGGCGCCGGAATCACATAGGCGTCCCTCGCCGTGCGAAAATCAATCTTCGCCAGCGAGAGTGAGAAGTCATCCTTCGACGAATCGAACGCCCACAACCCAAGCCCCAGCGACACCGACTTCAGCATCGCCAGATTAGGTGTTCCCTTGACGTTGAACGCGTCACGCGGGAAGTCCATCTTATCCGCCACCGCGCCCACATCCTTCTTCGACCAATCCATCCGCAGAGAGCCTCCCTCAAACTCAAGCGCGACATTGATTTTCACCCCCGGGACGGACTTCGCAAAAAGGGAGAGAGATTTGAAGCCGTCGATGTTGAGTGGTGAGCGGGGCGTGAGCGTCACAGACGCGTAGGAGGACTTCGGATCGGCTTTGGGTATTTCAACCCGCACCCCCGCCGACTCGCCAATCGCCTTTTCCACAACTGACACGACGACCTTTCCTCCCCCCTCGCGGGCCCCACGCCACTCGCCATCAAGCGGTAGCTCCGCCGCATGGACGGGAAAATTTAACAACGCGAGGACGCACAGCGAGAAAATCCAACGACACAGACGGATCATAAGCCCCCCCTTTATATTGCACTTGCGTGAACTTTAATAGCGCGGATCCCGCGGATCCTCGGGACGTAGCATCCATGAATGGCTGCCCGAGTCTCCGAACGGCGCTTTCAACCAGGTGACATGCATGTCGGCATATACGAAATTGGCTCCCAACGCGTGCCGCGTCGCAATGCAGTATCGGTAAGGACTTGTGTAGCTGTCGACGCTGGTGTTCCACCAGGAACCGATCACCGAGCCGCTCGAGTCGGCGGCAAGCGGCGTGGCGGAGGGGCCCTTCACGCAGTTCGCGATCTCCGCGAATCTCCATGGCCGCCCAATCCAGTCACTGGAAAGGCGGCCGCACACCGAGACGTTTACCCCATAGCTCAGATAGGTCTCGACCCCAAAACCTGAGGCAGCCGTGATGTTGTACGGCGCGATGTCAGAGGGACAGACGAAAATCGTATTTTTTTTGAGCGCGCCTATCTGCGTCAATGATCGGACTGGCCCCACATACCCGTTCAGCAACAGGTTCCTGTCCCACCAAAAGCCGTCGGCGGGCGCCAATTCGCCCCACAACGGCAGCCAATCGCCATTGTCCTCGGCATAGTAGCGCAACCCCAATCCTATGGTTTTCAGCTGGTTGGAACAGACCGTGCGTTTGGCGGTTTCCCGCGCCTTGTTCAACGCCGGCAACAAAAGCGAGGCGAGGATGGCGATGATCGCGATCACGACCAGCAGTTCTATAAGCGTAAACGCCTCTTTTTTCCTGCTCATGTGCTCCTCCTCACCACAAGTTTCGGTTTCAGCTGGATGTCCCGCACCATCGTATTGCGCGAGTCGATCTTCTCCCTGAGAAGGCGGAGAGCTTCCCTGCCCTGCCGCTCCCACACCGTGTCGATGGTGGTGAGTGGAGGCGTCGACAGCGCGGCCTCGGGACGGTTGTCGAAACCGACGACGGCCAGATCCTGCGGGACGCGCACATTCTTCACGCGGCAGAACTCGAGAGCGAACGCCGCATGCATGTCGGTGGCGCAGAAGATGGCCGTCGGCGGATCCGGCAGGGCCAGTAGTTGTCCAAGCGCCTCCGCATTACTTTCATACGTGTACGGATCGGCCTCCTTAAGCAGAGAGAATCTGACATCAATCCCCGCCCGCCTCAGAGCCTCGCAATATCCATCGAAACGGCTCATGAACCAAGGCCCCTTGTCGGGAGCGAGGAAGGCGATGCGTCTGTGCCCCCGCTCAATTAGATGGGAGACGGCAAACAACGCGCCGGCCTTTAGGTCGCAACGGATCGTCGACATGTCCTTCTGCGGCTCAAGAGCTCCTGCGCACACACCCACTCCCTTCGCCACGGCATGCCGCACCGCAGCGTCGTAAGGCGGATTTTGTATCAGCACCACGTGTCCGCACGCGCTCGACGGGAAATCAGCGGCGACAAACGCCGCATAGGTCACGGGGCGCAGCATGATGTTCATCTCGAGGGCCGCCTCCGCCATACCTTTGTAAATTTGAGCGTATATATAGGAAGACTGGAGGGCGTCGACGCTCTCCCGCCCCGGCTCAAGCAGGAAAAAGACATCGGCGTTTTTCAAGGCGCGGCGCACCTTGCACCCGCGCCCCCGTCCCTTTTCGATGAGCCCCATGCCCGCAAGCTCCGCAAGCACACGCCGCCCCGTGATGTTGCTGGCGTCGAACTGGCGGGCGATCTCATCCGCCGAAATAAACCTTTCACCTTGCTTGAAGGATCCAGAAATAATCTTCGACGCCAATTCGCTGGTGATATTTCGCCACAGGCATTCGGTCTTTTTCATATATACCTTTTAACTTATCACAATGAAGTATACGACATGCGTCACCACACGTCAACATCCCCTCTTTGATAAAACAGAGAAATACTTGCGGGAAGTCGTGCAACCTTATCATCCCTGTATGCCTCCCCTCTCCCAACGGTGTTCACCATCAACAGAATCCGCATTTGCCGGAAATTATCGGCTTGCGGTGTTGACGGCGGCGACAGGCTGGGCTATACTGTGATTTAAACGTTTAAACACCATGCCTGCCACCATTAAAGATATCGCCCGGCGCGCCAGGGGCTCGACGGCAACCGTGAGCCTCTCGATGCGGAGGGACCCCCGCATACCGGCAGGCACCCGCGACCGCATCTCCCAAGCCGCCAGCGAGCTTGGCTACGTGCCCAGCAATCTCGGCCGGGCTCTTCAATCACGCCGCAGTTCGCTTGCCGGTTTCATTCTGGCCGACATCACGGCCTCATTTTATAGCGAGATCCTGCAAGGGGCTGGCGAGGCGGCCTCAGCCGCCGGCTACGGCCTCCTGCTCAGCGTCACCTCAGGTTCCGAACAGTGCGTCAAGACGCATCTCAAACTTTTCATGGAGAAGCGAGTCGATGGCTTGATTGTGGCAAATCAAGTGGGACTTCTCGCCCCCGACCTGTTCACCTTGCATGAGGCAGGCATGTCTATCGTTGTCTGCTCCGGCGAGAATTTCTCAGTGGACATCCCGGGCGTGGTCGTCGACAACCATCTTGGCGGGAAGCTTGCGGCCTGACATCTCATCAGTCTCGGGCACACACGTTTGGCCTATGCGTTCGACAACATTATCGCCCCTGGAGAACGGCGTTATCGGGGCTGTGTTGACGCCGTGCGATCACATGGCCTTCCAGAACCTCTTCTGTTCGAGACCGACGATATGCTGTTCAGTGCCTTGCGAGCTGAGGATCGACCAACTGGCATCGTCGCCTTTTGTGATTTCGACGCCATACGCATTCTCCGCATCGCGGCGACCGCGGGGGTGCGCGTGCCAGAGGATCTCTCCGTCGTCGGATTCGATGATCTCTGGCCAGCCGGCCAGCCAGAATACAACCTCACCACGATCGCCCAGCCGCGATCGCTGATCGGGCGTAGGTCGATGGAGACGCTTCTTGAGAAAATCAAAGGAGGCAAGGCGGAAGGCTTGATGCTTGAGCCAGAACTTGTGGTACGGGGAAGCACCGCGCCTCCCCCCACCCCCACCAAGCGGGTAAGGCGACGTTATGCTCTATAAAGTGAAAATGTAAATTAAAATTGTCATCCTTATAGAGAAAGCGCATCAACGAATAGTGGCACAGACAACGAGAAGCACACGCATTAATGCGGAAAGGGGTACTCGAAATGGGAAAGAAGCTCAAGGTCGGAATTGTCGGAATGGGTGCAATCGGGGCGGTTCACGCCGACTCCTACGTGGCGAGCGCGGGTGAGGTGGAGATCGCGGCGCTGTGCGACGCGTCGGCGGACAGGCTGAAAAGCCAGGGAGACCGTCTCAACGTCGCGAAGCGGTTCACTGACTACAAGGAACTTTTGAAGTCCGATGTGGACGCCATCAGCGTCTGCGTCGGCAACACCCTGCACAAGGATGTGGCTGTCGCCGCCTTCAAGGCCGGCAAGCATGTGTTGCTTGAAAAGCCCATGGCGATGAACGCCGCGCAGGCGAAAGACATCGTCGATGCGTCAAAGAAGGCGCGCAAAATCCTGCAGATCGGCATGGTGCGCAGACAGGCGGGAGAGACGCAGATGGCCCGCAAGTGCGTGGAGGACGGTCTCCTCGGCGAAGTCTACCACATGCGCGCCGTACTGATCCGCAACCGCGGCATCCCCGGACTCGGCGGTTGGTTCACCACGAAATCCATGTCGGGCGGCGGCCCCTTGATCGACATCGGCGTCCACTGGTTCGACGCCGCCATGTACGTCAGCGGCCTGTGGAAACCCACCAGCGTCAGCGCCTCCTGCTACGACAAACTTGGCAAGAACATGAAGGCGTACAAGTATATCTCGATGTGGGCCGGCCCGCCGAACTTCAAAGGCACGTTCGACGTCGAAGACTATGCGACCGGGCTTGTCCGCTTCGGGAAAAAGGCGACCATGAGCTTCGAGATCGCCTGGGCGGCGAACTCCGAAGAGACCAACTACATCGAGGTCATCGGCGACAAGGGCGGGGTGCGCATATTCGATGGCAAACCGTTCCTCATCAGAACCGAGCATAATGACGGCCTCGCGGATATTCAAATGCGCTTCCCCGATCCCGGCAACGCCTTCCATATCCAGGCGAAAAAATTCCTCGCCGCCTGCCGCGGCGAATGCGCACCCGC
>CAYTFM010000260.1:0-2796 GCA_964436735.1 uncultured Victivallales bacterium
CCTGGTGGAGGCTTTGGAGAACGCGCACGGTCAGACCCGCGGCCTGGTGGAGGCTTTGGAGAACGCGCACGGCCAGACCCGCGGCCTGGTGGAGGCTTTGGAGAACGCGCACGGGCAGACCCGCGGCCTGGTGGAGGCTTTGGAGAACGCGCACGGTCAGACCCGCGGCCTGGTGGAGGCTTTGGAGAACGCGCACGGCCAGACCCGCGGCCTGGTGGAGGCTTTGGAGAACGCGCACGGGCAGACCCGCGGCCTGGTGGAGGCTTTGGAGAACGCGCACGGTCAGACCCGCGGCCTGGTGGAGGCTCTGGAGAATGCGCACGGGAACACCTTCACGATGTTGGGCGAGCTTTCCGCAAGAATGGGAAAGCTGTCGGAGGGCGTCGTGTCGACGCGGCATGAGTTGGTCGGCGTTTCGCGGCAACTCGTCCAGGTTGGTGGAGCGAACTCGGCAGAGGGCTTGTCGACTCAAAGGAGCTCGGGGCAGGATGTCGCCAGCCGGCTCAGTTGTTCCGGCGGCAACCATGACCTTGATGCCTTTTATGCGTCATTCGAGGAGAAATTCAGGGGGACCGAGGCGGAGACGAGGAAGCGGCAGGAGTATTACTTGTCAGCGGTCAAAGAGCTTGCCTCGACACCTGGAGGAGTTGTGCATGATTTGGGGGCGGGGCGCGGCGAATGGCTCGAGTTGTTGCGAGAGCATGGAATTCAGGGTAGAGGGGTGGAGTGCAATCGGATTTTCATGGAGGAGTGCCGCGGCAAGAAACTGGTGGTCGAGGAGGGGGATCTGATCGACTATCTCAGCAGGCAACACGACGAAACGGCGATCGCGGTGACGGCGTTCCAGGTGGCGGAGCATCTTCCCTTTGGCGGTTTGATGCGTATGGTGGATGAATCGCTGAGGATTTTAAAAAAGAATGGAATACTGGTGCTTGAGACGCCAAACCCTGAGCATATGATCGTCGGTTCATGCAACTTCTACATGGATCCCACCCATCACCATCCTTTGCCGCCGCTTCTGCTGCAGTTCATGCTCGAGGCGCGGGGGTTTGTCGAGGTCTCCATCATCAGGTTTCAAAGATCAAAGACGGATATTTTCCATGACGCAAGAATAGACGGCGCGCTGTTCGGGTCAGATGATTATGCGGTGATCGGGCGGAAGCACGCATGATTCTTGTCGTTACTCCCTCATTGCAGAGATCCGATGCCATCGGGCATGATGTGATGGCCGAGCGGGAGTGGTTGTCGCAGGCAGGAGTCGAGGTGCGTGTCTTCGCCGACCATTTCAGCCCCGAGTTCGCTCCGCTGGTGTGCACCCGCGAGGAGGCCGAGATCATCATCGCCCAAAGCTCGGCGATGGTGATTTACCATCACAGTCAATTCTGGGACTTCGGTCGCGAGTTGCTGTCGCATGGCAAGTGCCGCGTCATCATGAAATATCACAACGTGACCCCGCCGGAGTATTTTCAGCAGTATTTCAAAGAAGCGGCGGAGTGCGCCCGCAAAGGCGTGGAGCAAACCGAGGACTTCGTCCGATCTGGATCCGTGGAGTTGTTCCTTGCCGACTCGAGGTTCAACGCTGGCGACTTGCTGCGGCACGGTGCCGCTCCTGATCGCGTGCGCGTTATCCCTCCCGCGCACAAGGTGGACGAGTTTGACCAGGTGCCCAGCTTGCTGCAGGGCATTGAGGAGTTAAGGGCCGCCAAGGTCAATGTTTTGTTCGTGGGGAGGTGCGTGCCGAATAAAGGGCACCGGCATATGATTGCCACGGTGAAGGAGTATGTGGACTTCTATGGACGCGACATCAGGCTGCATATGGTGGGCAAGCGTTTTGCGGAGTTCGACTCCTACCACCGCGAGCTTGACGCCTTGATTGACCAGTTGGGGGTGAGGGAGATGGTGCGGTTCATTTCCGATGCGCCCTTCGCGGAGCTTGTGGAGTATTACCGGCGGTGCGACGTGTTTCTGCTTATGTCCAAGCACGAAGGATTCTGTGTGCCAATCCTTGAGGCGCAGAAGATGGGGGTGCCGGTGATCGCTCTTGACCGCACGGCCGTCAAAGACACGCTTGGCGAGTCACAGCTTCTTTTTAAAGAACCAGATTATGGGCTGTTCGCCTCCGCGATAAAGATAGTGGCGGAGAACGGTGCGGTGAAAAAGCATCTTGTCGAGCGAGGGAAAGCCAACTTCTCCACGTATGGAATGGAGAAGCTGCGGGAACAGTTCCTCTCAATCAGTAATTTGGGCATAGCGATTTGATATGCGCGTTGGAATTGTCATCCCGTGGTTTGGAGAGGAGCTGAAGGGCGGAGCCGAGCAGCATGCGTGGCAGGTGGCGACGCGGATGGCGCGGAAGGGAGTGGAGGTGACGGTGCTGACCACCTGTTGCCGTTCCTTTCTTGACGACTGGTCGGCCAACCATTATCCTCCCGGCGAGAGTGAAACCCATGGGATGCGCGTTCGCAGATTTCCTGTCAGGAGGCGAGACACTTTCCGTTTCGATCAAGTCAACCGGGATTTGATGTGCCATCCTCCAGAGGAGCCGGGGGTGCTGAAGTCGGACGAACTTGTGTTTTTGCTTGAGAACATCGTGTCGGACGAGCTTCTGTCCCATCTTGCGGCGAACGGAAATGCGTATGATGCGCTTCTTTTTTTGCCCTATCTGTTTCCGACGTCTGTGTGGGGGCCTGGCCTGGTGCCCGGGAAAGGCATCCTTATTCCTTGCCTGCATGATGAGGGCTATGCCCACATGGGGTGTGTTGCCGAGTCGTTTCACGCCGCCGCGGGGATCATCTT
>CAYTFM010000260.1:2806-13369 GCA_964436735.1 uncultured Victivallales bacterium
TTTCAAAGGGAGAGTCGCTGATTGCCGAGCGTCTTTTCGGGGGAGGAATTGCGGGGAAATCCCGCGTTCTTGGGGGCGGGGTGGAGCATGACACGGCCTCTTATGACGCGGCGACCACGCCACTTGTCGCGGGGAAGTATGTCTTGTATCTCGGTCGCCGTGACACGGGGAAGAACACCGATCTGCTTATCAGGGAATTCGATCGGTTCGCGGCACGGACGGGCGCCGCGCTCAAGCTTGTGCTTGCCGGACCTGCTCCGCTGCCCTGTGCGCCGCAGTCTAAAAATATCATTGATATGGGGCTTGTGTCGAACGGTGACAAGGCCAACCTGCTCAAGTATTGCGCCGCGGTGGTAAACCCCAGTGTGAATGAGAGTTACTCGCGGATTTTGTTTGAGGCCTGGTTTTGCGGTCGTCCGGTGGTCGTGAATGCCGCATGTTCGGCGACATACCACGCCTGGATGGACTCGGGGAAGACGGGATGGGCGGCGGACGAATTACGCTCGTTCGGGAGAATATTCGAGGAGATTGACGCGGCTCCGCCAGAAATGCTGCGGCAGCTCGGGGAAAGAGGGTTGGCGTATGCGAAAGAGGTTGCCGACTGGGATGTCGTGATCGGCACATACATCGACTTTGTCGGGGAAATGGTGAAGGCTCCTCGTCGTGCCGCTCCCGTACCGCAGTCGCGCGTCGGGGGGGCCGAAGGCGGTGCTGTTCTCCTCGTCTACACGCATATTGGTCCTGGCGACGCGGTCGGACACGACATGATGGGAGAATATGAGGCTTTGCGGGGTGAGGGCATAACGGCGTATGTGTTCGCGGGGAGTCATGACCCGTGGTGCGACGCGCGGTATCCTGGGATGTGTATCACCGAAGAGGACTTTGTGCGGGTGGCTGCTGAGGGCAGTTCCCTGGTCGTCTATCATCATGCCAACTATTGGCCGAAGGGAGAGGAACTGCTCCGCAAGGTGGCGTGCCCTAAATGGATGAAATACCACAACGTTACCCCGGGCGGGTTTTTCCATCGATATGCTGATACGGCGGCTCTCGGCGCATGGGGTGACAAAGGCAGGGAGCAGACCGCCCGCCTGGTCAAGGAGGCCGGTTTCGTCAGATACCTTCCCGACTCTCCGCATAACGGGGACGAACTGCTCGCTCTGGGGGCGAACCGGAAGGACATACAGGTCGCGGCGCCCATGACGAAGCTGCAGGATTTCGGGAAGACGGTGCTGGACCGCGGACTCGTCGAGCGGTATTCAGCGCGGGACGAGGTGAAGGTCTTGTTTGTCGGCAGGATGGCACCCAACAAGGGGCATGCGCATATCATCTCCGTGGCGGAGCGCTACCTTGCGTTATATGATCGCAAGGTCAAGTTTCTTTTTGCTGGCGGAGACATAATTCCGAACAGCCACTACTCCCAGCACCTATCCCAGCTTGTGGGAGAGAAAGGGCTGGAGGGGGTTGTGGAGTTTGTCCGGCATGTGTCGTTCGAGCAGCTTCATTCTCTGTATGAGTTGTCCGACGTGTTCATGCTCCTTTCAGAGCATGAAGGTTTTTGTGTCCCCATTCTTGAGGCGCAACAACACGGACTTCCGGTGATCGCCTTGGACAGATGC
Source organism: uncultured Victivallales bacterium (assembly GCA_964436735.1). Classification (GTDB taxonomy): domain Bacteria; phylum Verrucomicrobiota; class Lentisphaeria; order Victivallales; family GWF2-38-69; genus CAYTFM01. The sequence continues at coordinate 4,423 of CAYTFM010000260.1, forward strand.
GCGGTTCGAGACACCTTGGGTGAGGGGCAAGTACTGTTCAACGAACTTGATTATGATCAAATCGCTTCGGCGGTGTGGGTGGTCGGCCACAACGCGTCTGCGAAAAGATTTTTGCGGAACAAGGGATGGGAGAACCTTGCCCGCTTTGACGGAGAGCTGCTGAGACGGCAGTTTGTCGCTATGGTCAACGAGGGCAGGAGTACATGAGCGCGGTCGACAGAAAGCCCAGGGTTGCGTTCATTCCGCCACGGTGCGGCCGCGAGGTTGTGGGGGGAGCCGAGTCGCTGTGTTTTCTGATTGCGTCGCGGATGCGCGAGGACTGGGAGGTCGAGATCCTCACCAGCCGGGCTCTCGACTATCACACGTGGCGCGACAGCTATCCGGCGGGAACGGAAGTCATCGACGGCATTCCCGTCAAACGTTTTGGCGTCACTCACGAGAAGGATGACAGCTTCGACCGGTATTGCGGTGAGCTTGAGAAGAGAATTGATCAGGTGGGCGAGGGGGAGGCCGAGGCGTGGATGCGGAGGCAGGGCCCCTGCAGCGAGGAGTTGCTGGCGTATCTGCGGGAGAACATCGACGCGTATGACGCCTTCATTTTCGCCCCTTATCTCTATGCGACGACTTACTACGGGCTGGCGGCTGTGGGCAAAAAGGGGTTTCTGATCCCCGCCGCGCATGACGAATGGATGATACGTTTGCCGATATTCGAGAAGATGTTCGGCATGCCCCGAGGCTTCATTTTCAACACCGAAGAGGAGCGGGATCTACTGAAGAGCCTCTACCCGGGAATACCGATGAACGACGAGGTGTTCGGCGTGGGGGTCGACATGCCTGTCGATGTGGACGCCGGACGGTTTCGCTCCCGGCACAAACTTGTCGAACCGTATATCATCTATGCGGGGAGGATTGACGTTGGTAAGGGCTGCCGCGAGCTCTTCGAGTATTTTATCAGAATGAAAGAACGGCAGCCGTCCGACCTGCGCTTGGTTCTTATTGGGAAACAAATTATTGACATTCCCGATCGGCCTGACATTATTTACGTGGGACGGGTGGACGAGCAGACGAAGCTCGATGCGATGTCGGGGGCGGAGTATCTTGTCAATCCCTCGCCATTTGAAAGCCTGTCGATGGTGCTGCTGGAGGCCTGGAGCGTCGGTGTCCCCGTGCTGGTGAACGCGAAATGCGCGGTTCTGGTTGGGCAATGTCGGCGGTTCAATGGCGGGCTCTGGTATGAGAATGACGAGGAGTTTGCGACGGTTTTGACGGCGACTGACAAGCCGACAAGGGTGTCGCTGGGCAGGCAAGGGCGGGCGCACGTCGAAAGCAATTGCACCTGGGACATGGTGAGGAGCAAGTATCGCTCACTGGTCAAAACTGCTGAAATAGGATTTCCAGTATGACTCCCAAGGTCTCAGTCATCATACCGTTGCCGTTTCTTAACGACTACCTGCGTGAGGCGATAGGGCACTATCGGCAGCTGAATTTCAAGGATTTCGAGCTGATCGTTTTGCCGGACGTGGACGGGGTGGTCGACGCCGCGGGGCTCGACATGAGAATTATCCCCACCGGCAAGGTCGGTCCTGCGGAGAAGCGTGATGTTGGCGCGAAGGCCGCGAGAGGGGAACTGCTCGCCTTCACAGATGACGACGCGTATCCTGCGCCTGGTTGGCTTTCCGCCGCAGTGCCCCATTTCAGCGATTCATCAGTCGGGTCAGTCGGAGGTCCGGCCGTCACGCCGCCAGGAGCCCCGCTTGTCGAGCGGATCTCCGGTAATATTTTCGAATCGCCACTGATGAGTTGGAAATACCGCAAACGATACGTGGCGGTCGGCGGGGTGCATGAGGACTATGACCTGCCGTCGGTGAATCTTATTGTCAGGAAGTCCGTGTTTGACGCCGTTGGCGGTTTTGACTCGACGTTTTATCCCGGCGAGGACACGAAGCTGTGCCTTGAAATCAAGCAGCGTGGGCACAAAATCATTTATGATCCGGCGGTGCTTGTCTTCCATCATCGCAGAAACAGCTTCCGCAAGCATTTCGCGCAAATCGCCAATTATGGCCGTCACCGCGGCTTTTTCGCCCATCGTTATCCGGAGACCTCCAACAAGCCAGCCTATTACATCCCTTCCCTTTTCGTCTTGGGACTGCTTGTGGGGGCGCCGCTGTCCTTCGTCTCGGCACTTGCCTGCGGCGTTTATTGCGTCACGTTGTGCGTCTATTTCGCATTGAACGTGGTACTGAGCTTCAGGCTTAATCCGCTCGAGTGGGTTCTCACCGTGTGTGGGGTTTTCTTGTCGCATGTCGTCTATGGGGGGTGTTTCATGAGGGGGCTTCTTTTCACGAAGGAACTCAAGCGGTAGGCATTACACATTGTACAATGCGGAGCCTGCCCGCAACCCAATTTGTCGCCGTGCCTTTCAGCGTTAGGCGTCCGCTTGACCGGGCGGTCAGCCCGCCTTGTGTGAGTTGTGGAGTTGGTTGTTTCTTGTTCTTTTCAAAGATGTTGAGCTTTAAGTCGCTAACCCGTTGGGGAAAATCCATGTTGCGCGCAACGTTGCATTCGTAGGTAAGGTACGGGAATGAATATCGGGAATTTCCTCAAGGCGAACATCTTCGTGGTCCTCATCTCCAATATGGGGAGCGTGTTCAACTATCTGACCATGGTTGTTGCCGGGAGGTGGCTTTCGCTTGAGGATTTCGGGACGCTCAACGCCGTGTCATCATTGGGCATTGTCGTGTCGGTGTGGGGGGCGGTGCTGCCTTTCATCGTGGTCAAGCACATGGTGAGGCACGAGCGTCAGCCGGCTGTCCGGGCGGCGTTCCTGAGGGTTGTCTTGAAGACTACGCTCGGGGTGTGCCTTCTCGTCGGTTTCGGCGTCGCCGCTCTTGCGTCGCCGATTGCGGCCTACCTCAATCTCGTCTCGGTCGGGCCGGTGCTTCTGCTTGCGGTGTTGATGCCGCTGGGGGTCGCTCATTCGTATTGGCTTGGCGTCATGCAGGGGCTGTACCGGTACGTCGGGGTTTCATTCAATATTTTTCTGGCCTCTGCCGGGAAGCTCGGATTTGTGGCGTTCGCCGTGATTCTCTGTGGTGGCGGCGCGTGCGCCGTCCTTGGCGCCTACGCGCTGGCGACCATGGTGGGGGTGGTTCTTGCCTGGCTTGTCACGCGGCGGGCGACGGCAGTTCCGGATGGGGGTGAGCCAGGGGTGCTGCCAGCGGGGCTGCTCAAGGAGACTGTCACGTTTGCCTTGCCGGTGGGGCTGATGTGGCTCACCTATTTAGTGCTGACCAATGTGGACATCGTGCTGGTCAAGCATTTCAACTCACCTGAGGAGGCTGGGATATTCTCCGTGGCGGCCGTGATTGGACGGATCGGATTGTTCATCCCGGGGGTTCTCGTGGGGCTCCTCTTCGCCCAGGTGAGGGGGGATATCGAGGGAGGCCGCAGCTCGGTGCCAACCGTTTTGGTGGTCATGGGGATCACCTTCGCCATCTCGGGCGGTTTTTTTCTTGCCGTGCTGTCCTGCCCCACGCTCATCCTGACCATCTTTTTCGGGGCGTCGGCGGCGCCGGCGGCGAAGTTGCTCGTGGTGGTGTCGGGGACGATGTGTCTGGTGTCCGTCCTGAATGTGCTCTTCAATTACTTCGTCGCCCGCCACGAGTATGCGTTTCTTTGGCCTACGATGATTGGAATTTCGGGGATGTTCATCGTAATATATCTTTTCATGCACGACACGCCGATGCGGATTGCCGTCGCGATGCTTTCCTCCGTGCTGTTCATACTTGCCGCATGCGTGGCGACGCTTTTGTTCGGCGCGCCGGAAGGGCCGGGAATGGTTGTGAGGCATCTGGTGTCGGCGGTGGAAGGCGTGCTCGCCACGGCGCGGGGCCGACGCGGGTGAGGGACGGAAGGAGCGGTATACGATGAAGACAAAACCGAGGAGACGATTCGAATGAAAGTGTTGATACTCGCGGGCGGCTATGGTTCCCGACTTGGCAATATCACGGAGGCGATTCCCAAGCCGATGGTGAAAATCGGCTCCCACCCCATCCTGTGGCACATCATGAAGATCTACGCATATTATGGGCATGCGGATTTCGTGCTCAGCCTTGGCTACAAGGCGGACGTCATCAAGCAATATTTCTACAATTACAGTGCCGTCGCCAACGATTTCACCATCAATCTGGGTACGAAGCAGATGGCGATCCATAGCCGGCACGACGAGGGGGAGTGGAACGTGACGCTTGTTGACACCGGGGTCGATACGCTCAAGGGGGCGAGGATCAAACGGGTCGAACGCTTTTTGGATGATGTCAACCTGATGACCTACGGCGATGGCGTGGCCGATGTCGATATCAACACGCTTCTCGCATTCCACAAAGGGCATGGGAAGGCGATCACCATAACGGGGGTGCATCCCCCGGCCCGTTTCGGAGAGGTTATCGAGCGTGAGGGACGCGTTAGTTCCTTCCAGGAGAAGCCGCAGACCTCCAACGGCTTGATCAATGGCGGTTTCATGGTGTTCGACAGAAGGCTGCTCGAGCGGCTTTCCGTTGATGAGAAATGCGACTTGGAGTTCGGATGCTTCGAAAGCCTCGCCCAGGAAGGGGAGATCATGGTGTACAAGCATGATGGGCGCTGGGAGTGCGTTGACACCGAGCGCGATCTGGCTCATCTGAATTTCCTGTGGAACAAGGGTGAGGCGTTCTGGAAAGTGTGGAGCTGATGCCACGCCGGGTGCGGCGTTCCGGAAATTTCGTACGTAGCTCTTGGCGACTTAAAGCTCAACATCTTTGAGAATAACAAGAAACAAACAACACCACACCTTACACAAGGCGGGCCGACCGCCCGATCAATCGGACGCATGGTGCTGAAAGGCATGGCTACAAATTGGGTTGCGGGCAAGCTCCGCATTGTTAAGGAGAGCAGATGGACAGATTGTTTGGAGGAGTTTTCAAGAGCAGGAAAGTGCTCGTCACGGGGCATACAGGTTTCAAAGGCTCATGGCTGTGCTGCTGGCTTGAGCGGCTGGGTGCGGAGGTGCTGGGCTACGCGCTGCCGCCTCCAACCGACCCCAGCCATTATCGGCTTCTCAAGTTGGCGCACGATTCGGTGATGGGCGACATCCGCGACCAGAACTCGCTTGCCGAGTGCCTCAAGCGTTTCCGTCCGGAGATCGTTTTGCATTTGGCTGCCCAGCCGTTGGTGAGGCTGTCATACCGCGAACCAGTCCAGACCTTTGAGACGAATGTGATGGGGACGGTGAAGGTGTTGGAGGCCTGCCGGGGATGTGGCAGCGTCAAGGCCATTGTGGTGGTGACCACCGACAAATGCTACGAAAACCGCGAATGGGTGTGGGGGTACCGCGAGGATGAGCCGATGGGAGGGCATGACCCCTACAGTTCCTCCAAGGGATGCGCCGAGTTGGTGGTCTCCTCTTACCGGCGGTCGTTCTTCGGTGACGGTGAAGAGGGTGCGGGGACGCTGCTTGCCAGCGCGCGCGCCGGAAATGTGATCGGCGGCGGGGACTGGGCCTTGGACCGGCTTGTGCCGGACATGATGAAGGCCGCCGCTGTCGGGGATGCGACCCCGGTGCGCAATCCGTCAGCCGTGAGGCCGTGGCAGCATGTACTTGAGCCTCTTGCCGGTTATCTACAGGTGGCGTGGCGTCTGATGGAAGGCGATCGGAAAGCCGCCACGGCATGGAACTTCGGGCCGGATGACAGCTGCCTGCTCACCGTGGCGGAAGTCGCGGATCGTTTGGGGGCGGAATGGCCGGCCATACGGTGGGAGAACAAGCGGGTGGGGCCGACTCCGCATGAGGCCATGCTGTTGAAACTCGACTGCTCGAAGGCCAGGACCCTCTTGGGGTGGCGTCCTGTCTGGGGGGCGGAGAAGATGCTCGCACGTACGGCGCGTTGGTATCGACGCTATTACGAGGCGGAAGAGGTGACGTCCCTGGTTGATCTTGAGGAGTATGTCGCCGACGCTGAAAGGCTGGAGCTGCCATGGAGCCGGGGGGGGCGATGAAACTGACTGTCACGCCCACGGCGATCCCGGGATGCTGCGAGCTGGTTCCGCACGTCGCCCGCGACGCGCGTGGCTACTTCGTGAAGACCTTCCATGAGCCGACTTTTCTCGCTCATGGATTGGCTGTTGACTTCAAGGAGGAGTATTGCTCGCTCTCCCGCCGCTGGGTACTGCGGGGATTCCATTTCCAGACGCCACCCCATGCGCATGTGAAAATTGTGTATTGCGTACAGTGACAGGTGCGGGATGTGGTGCTTGACCTGCGGGTCGGCTCTCCCACGTACGGCTCTTGCGCGTCAGTGGTGCTGGACGGCGAGAAGGGAAACATGCTCTCTATCCCCGTCGGGCTTGCGCATGGTTTCCGCGTCACCAGCGACACGGCGGTGATGATGTATAAGGTTTCAACCGTATACTCGTCAGCGCACGACACGGGGGTGTTGTGGAATTCGGCTGGTTTTGAATGGGGCGACGAGTCTCCCGTCATTTCGGAGCGGGACGCCTCTTTTCCCCCGCTGAGCCAGTTCCAGAGTCCTTTCGTGTTCCAGGAGCAATGAGGCAGAGCAGAGATATGAGGTGAGGGGAGCGCGCATGAGTGTGGTGAGAAAAGCTGTTGTCACGGGAGCCACCGGCTTCATTGGCGGTAAACTGGTTGAGCGCCTGTGCCGGGCCGGTTGGGAAGTCGGGGTTGTGGCCCAGGCGGGGGTGAGTCTCGAGAAGTTGCACCAGCTCGACCATCCGCCTCGGATTCTTGTCTATGAGGGCTCCATCAACTCCCTGACTGCGTTCGTGAGCGACATCAAGCCAGATGTCGTCTTTCATTTGGCGTCGTTGTTTCTGCCGCAGCACCGTCCCGAGGATGTGGCGCGGTTGATCGCCAGCAACGTGCTGTTCGCCTCCGAGCTGGTCGAGGCGATGAGCCAGGCCAAGGTGTGGCGGCTTGTCAACACCGGCACCTCGTGGCAACATTATAATGACGAGGACTACAATCCTGCCAATCTGTACGCCGCCACCAAGGAGGCGTTCGAGACGATCATGCGCTTCTACCTGGAAACCTCGCCGCTGAAGGCCATCTGCCTCACGCTTTTCGACACCTATGGTCCAGGAGATGAGCGCATGAAACTGACAAATCTGCTCATCAAGCACGCCAAGGAGGGCACATTGCTGAAAATGTCGCCGGGCGGGCAGATGCTCGATCTTGTCCATATCGATGACATCATCGCGGCGTATCTTGCCGCCGCCGACCGCTTGTGCGGGGGCGCCATGGCCGACTCCTACGAGGAATTCGCCGTCACGACGGGATCCCCGCGCTGCATCAGGGACGTGGTGGAGGTGTTCCAGCAGGCGACAGGAATGCGCGTCAATGTCGAATGGGGGGGGCGCCCCTACCGCGACAGAGAGATTATGACCACATGGGCCAAGGGTGTGACGCTTCCGGGGTGGCACGCGGATGTCACCCTGTACGACGGCTTCAAAACCATCATGCCGACTGCGCGATGACCGAAAGACCAAAGGTCTCGGTTCTCATCCCCACGTACAATCGGGAGGGGTACCTTGACGCCGCCATCACCAGCGCCTTGGCGCAGACGTATTCTCCTGTGGAGGTGGTGGTTTCCGACAACGCCTCGACCGACCGGACGGCGGAAGTCGTCGGACGGCATCTCGGTGATCCTCGGCTCCGGTATTACCGGAACGACCGCAATATCGGCATGGTCGGCAATTGGCGGAAGGCGGTGCATGAGTACCTCACCGGCGACTATTTTTTGATTCTCTCCGACGACGACTTCCTGATCGATTCCGCATACCTCGCCGATGCGGTCGATCTGATCATGCGGAACCCCTCGATACTGGCCGTCGTCGCCAACGGCTATCTGCTTGACGAGTCCACCCAGACGAGGCGGGAGGTCGTCTACGACTACCGAGAGGTGAACGACGGGGTCTGGTTTTTCCTCAACCACGGAAAAACGAAGGAGATGGGGGCCATTCTCTGCACCACCTTGTACCACACCGCATGGGTGCGGAAGTTGGGCTTTTTCGGCAACCCGTACAACACCTCGGTCGACCGGGAGATCTTGTACACGCTGGGGATGCGCGGGGATATCGGGTTTGTCGCCAGACCCGTCGCCGTCTATCGGCAGCATGCCCAGGCGCTTTCCACGCAGTATCTCCGCAATTGGACCATGTTCGCCAACGTGATGGATTTCATTGTCGGTCCGTATCGGGAAGGGCTCCGTCTGGGGCGCTTCACCCACCGTGAGGTGCTGAGGCGCAACCCGGCGTTGTTCGCCAAATTCCATATCGCCCGACTCATCAAACTCGTATACCGAATGGGCGTGTGCCTCAAAACATGATGAACGATCACCTCAAGGATATCGGAAAGGCCGCGTGCCGCCCGCTGAGGGTCGCGCGGAGGGCATGGGGGAAAACGCTGCTGATCCATGTCGGCGTCATTTTGTTCTTCACCGCCTCCGGTTGGTGGAAGTTCGGGGACGTCCTGCGCTGCGAGTCGAAATGCCTCTCATCCCCCTCAGGCGATGGCATTGGCGTTATCGCCTCGACGTATAATTTCGTCCGCCTCGTCGACGCCAAGGGGATGCTTCTGCTGTGGGGCGACAGCCTTCCTGCCGACGAGTCTGTCGGGTTCGGATTGACGGGTGAGGGGAGGTCGACTCCTTTCTGGAAATGCGACACCTATCTGCTTGCGAAGCTTGTGGGGCTCAGCCCGGACAATGTATATGACGCCAATGGCCTTCTCGCCTACATTCTGACAGGCTATGCCATGTTCCTGCTCATCGCCGAATTGGGCGGCGGGTGGTTGTTCGCCTTTTTCGGAGGATTTTTGCTGGCGCACTCCGACGCGCTGTTTGTACGGCTCTGCGGCCATCTCATGGGGTTGTCGACCCTGTACGCCCCCGTC
>CAYTFM010000261.1:0-10641 GCA_964436735.1 uncultured Victivallales bacterium
ACCACAAGACCTAAGTGCGCCCACGGGAGCGCGCTCCCCGCGCCATTTCGGGACGGCGCATGCTTCTCTCGTGGTTGAACATCGACTCGATGAAGGTGGGCGCGCTGAACAGGTAAAATGTCGTCGGGAGGGGCGAATCATGTGCTGTTCCAACTCGCTACAGCGTCAATCATCGCCAGATGACTACCAGGGAGGCAATGCTGTGTAATCTTTATTGAATTGCTCGGCAAGAGCTTTCGCCAATGCGGCGTTCTTGGATATAAAGCCCGCCTCGCGGTTGACCGTCGTCGAGTTGGGCGAGAGGCTGATCGACCCGAGGAACGCGGTGCGGCCATCCGCGATCGCCGCTCTCGCGTGCATGTAGGGGTGCTCAAAACTCTCTTCCGGGCCACTGACATGCACGGCAACCCCCGCTTCCTTGAGGCGAGCAAGGGAGGTGAGTTGCGTCTGCTGGATCGCGTCGTCCCCGCCATTGACTGAGACCGGCGCGATCAGGCGGACTTGCACGCCGCGGTTGACCGCGGCCGCCAGTTCACCCTCCAATGTCGGATTGCCGAGCAGCTCAGTGTAGACGTCGAGTGTCTTCTTGGCGTTTTGGTAGAAGGTGACCAGTTTGGCCGCAGAATTGACGGGAGACACCATCAGATTGTCGACTTTAAGCTGCGGGGTTGGATTGAAATAAGGCGGCGTCTCCCCTGGAGGAGCGGAGTAGGTCCAGTCGTTCTCAAACACGCGGTCCAATTCACTCAGCATATTCGACTGACGATCGACATGGACAAAGTCCCTGTATGCTTGGAAAGTCGTGGTGTCAAGGCATGCGGAGCCAAGCAAAAAGAAGCTGGAATCAACTATAATGATCTTGGGGAAGCTTCTGGGGAAAATAGGATTGCTCAGGTGTAGTTCGCCTCCCGCGCTGACCACGTATTGCTGGAGATTCGCGGGTTCTTGCGAGCCAGGGGCGTTATATTTGCCGCTATCGACGATCACCCGCGCCTGTACGCCCCTCTGAATCGCAGCTTGAAGGCTCGCCAGGATTTGCGGATCCTCCAGCACACAGATCTCTATCTTGATCTTTTTGCGCGCCGCGGCGAAGGCCTGGTAAAAGACGTCGCGGCCGCTTTCAGGCAGGACCGCCAAGACAGTGCTCGGGATAGGAGGCTGTTGCTGCGCCGTTGCAGAGGCAGGGTGCTCTGCCGCAGGAGGAAGCGGTTCCGAACTACGGTGGTTGAGCGTCTCCTGCCCGTCAGCAATAAACGGCACGACCGTCAATACAGGAATGAAAAACAAAGAGAGAAGGAAGCCACGTATTGATGCCTGACTCATCTCACACCTCGCCGCGCAGAGTTTTTTTTAATCGTCGTTCCCGTATGATTGCCAGGCTAACATAACCGACGAGGCTTCATAAGCGAACCTGTTTCAATTAACCGGCTTCGCCGGAACCACTCGTTCACACTCGTGGCTCTGTTCAAACGCAGCGAACCGAGCCCCGACAGTCATGGAGGGGGTGCGACGAGTGAAATAGCAATTTTCTATACGATCAAGTTAGCGACTTAAAGTTCCACAACCGCTAAAAAACAAGAAATCAACCACCATTACACAAGGCGGGCCGTCCGCCCGGCAAATCGTGCGCCTGCACTTGATGGCACGCTGGCAGGTTGAGGTGCGGGCAAGCTCCGCATTGTAATCAGAGAGGAGGATAACGTCGCGTGCGCCCTCGGCTGATCTCACTCGAGTTCGACGTCGGCGATCTGGAAGACGGCGGGCGTCTCCGAGGGGCTTGAGTCGAAGCGGTTGAAGATGAAGAACTCGCCGCGGAGTTCGTCCAAGGCCCATTTTTTGTTCTTGAGCCCCATCTGCTCGCGGAGGTTGAGTCGCACCTTCCGCCATCCGCTGGATGGGTCGAGGAAGATGTTGGCGGCGAGCGAGTCTTTCCAGTCCTGCTTCGGAAGGATGACCTCAATGGTTCCCGAGTTCTCGGCCTTCAACCAGAAGGTGAGATAGTCATAGTTCCCGTTTTTCAGTTTCGCGAGTTGTTCCTTGGGAAACGCCTGGAACGTCACGGAGGTGCCAGGGCCGGCGGACTTTGCCGGCATCTCGACGCGTAATGCCTTCGCGCCGTTGCCGCGGTCGAGCACCGCCGTTGTGGGGGTCATCTTCGACCCTGCGGAAACGTCGGAACCGCCCACGTCCGTGAGCACCGACCACGGACGCGTGTTGACGCCGCCAAGGTCGTCGATGATGAGCGGATCGGGGTGCGCCTTTTCGGCGGCAATCGCCACGAGCGCAGGCACGGCGACCCCCGTCGAGATGAAGTCGATGGAGGTGATGGCGACGCCCGGCCGCGGATTCTCCCACGGCATCAGAAAGCAGCCGACGGACTCCGAGGCGGGGGAGGGGACGGTGAACGCCATCAGCGCGCCGGGGATGTCGCAGCAGCGCCACCAGTCGCCGATGTGTTTGCCGTCTACGATGTCGACGACTTCCTCGGAGCCGTCTTCATAGTGTATGCGGTATTCCCCTATCTTCTTGTTCGAGCCGCCCCAGGCGGAGGTGTGCAGGAAGAAGAGGCGGCAGAGTTTCGCACCGACCGGGATGCCTGTCGCTTCGGACGGGAACGACTGGCGCCCAGCTCCCTTGAGGACGATGCAGCTTTTCCCCTCGTTGGCGGCGGGATCTATAATCTCGAAAGGAACGCCACGGAATACTTGTTTGCCGAGGGGGATGTTACGGAAGTCATTGCTGCCTTGATCGGTCCAGCCGCCCTTGCCGTCACTATCCGTTTCGTCGGTGAAACTGCTGGTCGCCGCCTTGCGCAGATCGACGGTTGTCATCCGTTCCGGGACGACCTTGAGGCTGGCGCGCGTCTCGCTCCACGGCTTGACGAGGCCGCAGGGGGTGGAGGAGTCGCTGAGTAGGTAGGAGAAGACGTTGCGCAGATAGGTGCTGGCGGCGCTGTCGGCGTCCCATAATCCAACCGCCTCCAGCTGACTGCAGAAGATCCGTCCCTTGCCCAGCGTGCCTTCGGAAACGGCATTGTAGGTTTGGGCGAAGCCAAGCAGCGGGCCGCGGGCCGCCAAGGCGTTGCGACTGAACGGGGAGAAACCGAAGCGGATGGCGAGTCCATGGTTGGGGTTGTTCCAGGTGTCGAAGTTCTCCTGCCGGAGTCCGGCGAACGCCGGATGCGAGGGAATGACAAGATCGACAAGGGTGTTCGCCGCCGGGCCAACCAATTGGTCAAGTAGTTGAATCTCTCCCGCGAAACCCCGCTCCAGCATGAGCAGGACGCCGCCGTCGCGGATCCATTGTTTGATCTGCGCAATGGCGTCGCTTGACGAAAGAGGCGCCTGAGTCGAGCGGAGGGGAGGGATGACGAGGGCTTCGTACGAGGTGAGGTCATTGATGTCGTTGATGAGTGTGTGCGTGATGCCTAACTGCGTGAGGATCGCCGCGGTGGCTTCCGTGTCGACGCCCTCCGCGCCGGTGAATACTGCGACTTTCTTTGACGTCGTGATCGCCTGCTTCAGGATGGCGTTGTTTTGCAGGAAGACGTTGTAGAAGTTTCGGCTTATCGTTTGGCCGCCGCTCGTGACCGTCACCCGGATTTGCCGCCAGCAGGCGGCAGGCGTGTCGGGCATGGCGAGGGATACGGTGGCGGAGGATACGCCGAAGGGGGAAGTTTCAGCGATTTTCAGCGTGGTGAGAGGCTGTTCGCTGTTGTCAGGAGCGGCGAGGGTGATCTGGATCATGGCGTCTTTGATCGGCGACGCGCTCGAGTTGATCAGCATGAACGTCTGCTCGTAGGTCCTGCCGCCAAAGACATTCTTGAGCGGAATGGCGCCAGGTCCGCGGAGACTGCAGAACACCGGTTGATTCCAAAGAGTCGCCGCTGTGAGGTTAAAGCCGTGGAACCACGGGGCGAAGCCTTGCACGCGGACGTCTTGACGTATGTACTCGAGGATGCGGCGCCCGACGATCGCCTGTCCGTAGGGATTGCCACGCGCCTGGTCGAGAGCGGCGGCGAGGCCAATGCTGCCGGCGAAGCCGATTCCCTGCGGGTCGCCCCAGGAGGTTTGACTCGTCGCGTACTTTGCGTAGAGTTCGATGTTGTCGGGCTTGAATGCGGGGTCAGGCTTGCCCCCCCAGGAGAAGCCGACGCACTCCCAGATGATGAAGGGTTTGTCTAAGACGCCATCAGTGCCGTAGATGTCGAGAACCTGCTTGTAGACTTTGTTGAAATTGTCCTCCCAGTAGGTCCAGGCGCTGGTGCCGAGGCCGAGATAGTCGTGGAGGTCGATCACGTCGGTGTCGAGTTTCCGCTTTCCGTAGCCGAACGCCGCGCCGGAGAAGGTGCTGATCGGCCGTTTGGACGCGTCAAGTTTTCGCAGCAGCGCGACCTGCTTGTTCATCTGCTCGAACACATCGTCGGCGTCGTAGTGGACCTCGTTGCCGCACGACCACATGACCACGCTGGGGTGGTTGTAATCGCGATGCACCCACTCGGCGAACTCCTCGAGGTTGTTCTTCTCGAAGGCGACCTTGTCGATCGAACCGAGGAAACTCCATGCCCATTCGTCGAAAAACATGAAGCCGATCTCGTCAGCGACCTCAAGCGCGACGGGGATGATCGGTTGGTGCGGATTACGGATGATGTTGTAGCCGAGCGATTTGAAGCGGATTATTTTGTCGGCGATGGCAGCCCGCTCCTCGTCGGCCTTGGCGCCGTTGCCGCCAAAGTTCACCGCGGGAAGATTCTCCCCAAAAAGATAGATGGGGGCGTTGTTCAGCAGGAATTGCTTCCCGACCACCTTGAACTCGCGGAAACCAAAGCGCTCGCTCTTGGCCGCGGCGACGGCCGTGCCGTCGGAGAGGGCAAGCGTGAGGTGGTGGAGGTAGGGGCTCTCAAGCGTCCAGAGGCGCGGATTTTTCAAAGGGACAACCGCAGTCGCCTCGGTGTCGCCTGGTTTCAGGTGCGCCTTGCCGAGGCTGAGGTTGGCGACGAGTGCGCCGGCGTCCGTGCGCATCGCCGAGGTGACCGTGGCGAACAACTCCAGTTCCGCATCCTTGCCGGTGTCGTTGCGGATCGTGTAGTCGACCCGTAGCGAGGACGAGGCAAGATCCGGGGCGATGAGGATGCGGGAGAAACGCAGTGGTTGCTCAATACGGAGCGAGGCATCCTGCCAGATGCCCCCCTTGACGTTGCCGATGCTCCAGAGGGAACCGTAGGCATGTGTGGCCTTACTGCCGGCTCCGAAGTTCGGGCTGAGGTCGCTGAGGACTTTAATGGCGATCATGTTGGGGGATGCCGCCGAAACGTGTTCGGTGATGTCGATGTCCCACGGCGTGAAGTCGCCGTGATGCGAGCCGGCCAGCTTGCCGTTGACGAACAGGGTCGCCTGGTAGCCGATGACGTCGAAGTGCAGCAGCACCCGTTTGCCGGCGGATTCGGGGCCGAGTTGTAATGTTCTGCGGTACCACCCTTTCACGTAGGCGGCGTCTTTTCTGAGAGCCTTTGGATATTTCACATACCAGTTCAACGGCACCTGGATCGCATCCCATTTCGAGTCGTCGAAGTTCCCCGCGGCGAATCCCTTGTCCTCGTCGGCGTCGGCGGGGAAGGGGGTGGCGGCGTTTTCCAGGCCTGAGCATTTCCACCCGTCGCCGTTTAGCGAGATGATTGTCGTCAGACCGGTGGGCGTGACGGCGAGTTTGTTGGGAAGCGTGAGGGCGACGTCCGAGGCGGAGATGGCGGAGGGTTCGAACGTCTTGACCGGACCGCGCTCGGGATACCATGGCTGCATGGGCGAGATGTTCGCCGCCGTTCCGGAGTCCTGCCCCATGGCGGTTGTTGCGAGTGACGCGATGAACCCGATGGCGGCAAGCCGCGGTAGCCCGATCCACATTCTCATCATACACCCCCTACTATCTTAGTTCAGCTTGTTGCCTGTGTTTGGTTCGGTCTTGGGTATCGACCTGTGAATGATTGTGTTTATGCCAAATGCCCCCAAGGGGGAGGTGATTTGGGACTGTCTCGGGAAAGAGGCTTTTAGTGGGGCGCAATACCTTTTGCGCCAAATTTCCATGGCGCGGAGGGTGCCGCGCCCCACTTTAGTTGTCCTGCAAGGCGAACCGCGGGCTCGATCCGTCTTATGCTCACGGCCGTTCGTTTTTCGCGAACCAGCCTTTGAGTAGCTTCTCGCGGTCGGTCGGTTCGGAGGGCTTGGTCATGTTGTTCGGATCAGTGCCAAGCTCGGCGCTCCAGCCATCCCATTCGACGTAGGCGTGGTATATCCAATCCCAGCCGTTTTCCTCATAGAGGTCGATCATGTCGCTGAGCCAGTCGCGGGCGCTGAAGACGGGAGCCCAGCGGACACAGCTAAACTCACTGACGACGATGTGGGCATTGTAGGCCTTCTGGAAGTCGACGACAGGCTGGAGGACTTGGCGCAGCGTCTCCTTGTTCCATTTGACGCCATTGACCTCTCCGGGATAGGTGACTTTGTCCCATTCCTTCTGACCGCCAAGACGCGCATGCACGCCCTGGTGCGTGACGGCGAAGGGCTCGTAGATGTGGGCGGCGTAGACCACATTGTTCGCCTTGATCGGACGCAGTCTCTCAAAGGCGCGGGTGCACCACCACTGCTCGGGTTGGACGATGACCGTGGCCTCAGGGTCGATCGCGTTGATGGCTTGGGCGGCGCGCTCCATCAGCGTCTCGTAGTCGGGGCACCCTTCGGCGACGGGAAGGCGCAGCACCGACTCGTTCAGCAATTCGTAGCCCCAGATGATCTTGCGGCCCTTGTAGCGGGTGGCGATTTTTTTCCATATCTCAACGAACTTGTCGGCGTATCGAACATCCTCGTAGAAACGGTCGTTGTCGCCGTTCGCCTTGTCGTGCCAACACTCCAAAGCGACTTGGACGATGGCTTTGCTTCTGTTCTTCTAGGCATCGGCGAGGACCTTGTCGACCCGCGCGCGATCCTCCTCAAGTCGGGCGTCGACGACCGAGAGATCGAGCGGATCTTTGCCGACGGGGCTGATGGTCACCTTGAAGACGTTTGCCTTCCAGTCGTTCGCCAGGCGCCCCATCTGGTTGTCCTGGAGCAGGGCGAAGGTGGCGTTGACGCCGCGCATGCGGGTCAGGTCATGTCCTTTGTGCGGAGAGGGCGGATTCTGCGTGGCCCGCAAGGCGAGCGGGATGTCGGCGATGGTGAAGGTGAGATCGCTGAACCAGACGCGCCCGGCGTTGCCGATCAGCCCAAGCGAGAAACTGGCGTCCCGCGCGTCGGCTGGCATCCGCACGCGGAAGCGCACCGTCTTCCAGTCGAACGTCCCATATAACCCGTTGTAGCTGTGGCTGTAGTTGATGATGGGCGTGTCGTAGTTCACCGCGATTCTGACCCCCTCCCACGGCGCGGGGGGCTTCGGCACATCCTCGGCTTTCACCTTCAGTTCGATGTCGAAGGAGTAGCCTTTCCAGCGCGCCGCGTTCGCACCACGGGACACCACGAAGGAGCCCCCCTTCACGTCGGCGAGTTTCCCGAAGACGTCACGCTCCACGGTGGGTTTTGACGCATCGGCCTTGTCCGTGGTTTTGGCGGGCTTGCTGGGGAACTCGACGCGGAGGCATTTCGAGCCGTTCGGCCCTTCGGCGGTGATGCGGGCGAAATCCCCAGGACTCCAGAGGCCGCGCTCATTGGCAAGACTGAAGTCGTCCTTAAAGACCACCTCGCCGATCTTCGGTGTGCCGGGGCCGGCGCTTGTCGGTTGCGACTCTTGCTCCGGGGACTGACAGCCCACGGCAAACAAGACTAAGGCTGAGCTTATTGAGACGGCTGAAGTGAAGCGTGGCATGTGCGCTTTCTTGCGCATGGTTGGCGAATTGTCTAAACGCATAGAAGCTCCTTTGGCAAGCGTCGTGTAATCGATTACAGCGGAGTATATCAGTATTCGGGCAGGCTGTCAACAGGTCCTCGCCAAAATAAACCGTCACACTGATCCTCGGCCCGGGATCCAGGCGCGGTATTTCCTGGGGAGTTTATTCTGTCGGTGGGCCTCCTCCAGCACGGCGATCTGCCGACGGACTTGGGGAAGGGTGATGATGAGTTTGGCATCTTTGACGACCGCGTCGTGGACGTTGTCGTAGAACGCCTTGACGGCGCTTTGGAAGGACGGCAGCGTGTAGCCGCTGCGGGGACCTTTCGCGGTGGCGTCGTCGATCTGCCACGACTTCTCCACGAACGGAAGCGTCTCCTTGGGGTAGCCGCGGTCGACGGACCAGGTGTTCCAGAATTTTTGTTTTGGCGCTTTTTTCGGATCGTAGTATTTCCATTTGAACGACTCGTGGCCGCCGCTCAAGCCGCCGAGTGTTCCCGATATGCTGTAGAAGTCGCCTTGAGGGTACGCCTGATAAGAGGAAAGCAGGATATCGACCTGCGGCGATTTCTCGCCGTACAGGGTCAAGGAGCAGAAATCCTCCGCGTCGCCGCCGAGCTTGTTGTTGCATTTCATGCGGCAGAATACGTGTGGCTCCTCCCGCTCGCCGAAGAGCATGAGCGCCTGGTCGATGGCGTGCGGTCCCGTGTTGAAGAGGGAGCCGCCCATGTTGCATTGAATGGTCTGCCAGTCCCAGCGTCGAGCGAAGCCGCTCCATGAACTGCGGACGTGTAGAATCTCGCCAAGCACGCCGGATTTCACCACTTCGAGTATCTTGAGGAAAAACGGCTGGAGGCGGTTGTTCTGGAAGGGGGCGAGAAGTTGTCCGGTCTTTCGGGAGGCGGCGACCATCTTGTCGAAGTCCTTGACAGTCCGCGCCATGGGCTTTTCGCAGACGACAGGGAATCCGGCGTTCATGGCCTTGATCGAGGCGGGTACATGGAGCGGGCTTGGCAGGGCGTTGACGAAGAGGTCGAAGCCACCGGCCTTGATGAGTTCCTTGTAGTCCTTGTAGGCGCGTGCGCCGAACTCGCGCTCGGCATCCGCCCGCCGTTCCGGCAACTGGTCGGCGACGGCGACGATCTTGTAGTTGTCCGTTGACTTTTTAAGCCATTCGGCATGAATGCTATAACCGCTACGCCCTTGTCCGGCGATGGCGACCCGAAGAATCTTACCGCGACCACCTTTCGACATACCCGATTCCTTATCGTTTATGAATGTGTTGATAGTTGAATACTCTATGCCTTCATCGCTCCGGTTGCCATTGTCGGCAGGGGTGCCGCATAGCCCGTCAAAGAAATTCGATGATGTTTTGAAAGGTAAGGATACCTTCTCGCTCCAATGAAAAGTCGGGGGAAACCACTTCTTCCCTTGACCCTGCCAAGTCCTCCTTCTAACTTACCTCTTGCGCTCGGGGAGCAAGGTGCCAAGGGACACGGAATTTACTAATCTCCAAAACTGGTAGATTAGAAAGTTCCGTGTCCCAAACAACAACAGCAAGGAATGCGTGTAATGTCTCAAATCATTTTCAACGAGGATTTTGAAAACTTCATGGCCTGCTATCCGTTGGAGAAGATGTCCGAAGCTGGCTTGCGCGAGCAGCTCGACCACTATGCGGCGGGCGGCGCGAAGACGATTCTCTTCTGCGGGAACGGCATGCGCGCGATGTTCGACAGCCATGCGTTCGAACCGCTCTGGAAGGACGTGGAGGAGCGCGATGACGGTCGTCTCTTCTTCCGCGGCCGTGAGATTCTCAACGAGATGCTTCCGGTCAAGGACAACGTGAGGAACTGCAAAAAGCTCTTTTCGGCCGTAGTCAATCCTTTTAAGACGAGAATTGACTATGGCCGCTCGCTGGGCATGAAAATCGGTGCCAGTATGAGGATGAACGACGTCCATCTGGCCAGCACCCCTGACAGCCCCATGAACAGCGACTTCTGGCGCGCCCATCAAGAGTGCCGCGTCGCCCCCTACCGCGGCGACTGGCCGGGGAATGCCTTGGACTACGCCAGGCCGGAGGTCTATCAGCATCATCTATCTCTTGTCCGGGAATACCTGACGCGCTTCGATCTTGACGGCATCGAACTGGACTGGCTGAGGACGCCACCGCATTTCAAGCCAGGCTTCGAACTGCAGGGGGCGGGAATCCTCACCGCCTTCATGCGGGAGACGCGAGCCATTACGGACGCCGCCGCCCACCGCCATGGGCATCCGGTCGAGGTCACCGTGCGTGTCCCCTCTTGTCCTGACGGCGCCCGACGCAACGGGTTTGAGGTGCGGAAATGGGTCGATGACAACCTGGTCGACAGGGTGGCGGTCAGCTCCTATTGGGGTGTCACGGACTACGACATCCCTCTCGAATTGTGGCGACAGCTTTTAGGCGGCAACGTCAAGATCGCCGCTGGGTTGGAGATCATATGCCGCTCCCATCCCCAAGGCTCCTGCGACATGTTCAACACCAAGGAGATTGTCTTCGGGCACGCCGCCAGCTTCTACTACCGAGGGGCTGATGAGATCTACCTCTTCAACCACATGGACGGGAAATGTGGCATGCCCGACAAGGACGGATTCCGGGAAGTCCTGGAGACGGTGGGGTCCCGCGAGAGGACGGAGAGCAGGACGCGGCGGCACGTCGTGAGCTAGCGCGACGTCATGGCCCAGGCGTCGGGCGTCGGCATGGCGATCGACAAGGATAAAATCATCGTGCAG
>CAYTFM010000261.1:10651-13357 GCA_964436735.1 uncultured Victivallales bacterium
AGGCCGGGGGAGGACGCGCCGATCGTCAGAATGAATGTCGGCGGCGGCGTCAAGTGCCGGAACCCCCTGCTCGTCATCGGCTACAACGCCGCGGCTCCCGCATACGAGGTCAGGCTGAACACCTGCGTGTGTCAGCCCAACCAGGAAAACTTTGACTACCAACTGCCCAAGGACATAGGGAACGTCCACACATACAGCCTGCCGCCAGGTGCTCTTCATGACGGCGACAATGTCGTTGAGTTCATGCCGCGCAAGGGCGAGACGGCTTCAATAACGTGGCTTGAGGTTTTGCTCAGGTGACGGGTGCCTGAATCTTCCGTCCAGGCTGGGTGCGTAAGATGGTCGTGAATGGGTATGCCCGGCAAAACTAATGGCGTGACCGCATCCAGCGGAGAAACGCCGACGGATGCGAGAAGCCAAGTTCCGCGGCGATCTCGGTCTTGGTGCGGCGTTCCTCGAGCATCGCCTGCGCTTTCTCGAGGCGACAGGCGTCGACATACTCGTGAAACGTCATTCCGGTCTGTTGTTTGAAAAGGCGCAGGAAGTGGAACTTGCTGTAGCCGGCCAAACGGGCCGCCTCGGCCAAAGGGACGTCTCGTCCCGCGGTTTTCGCGATATGCCGCTGGATGGTTGATATGACCGTCTTCTGGAAGTCTTGTTCTTTGTCCGCCGCTTTCTCCCCGTAGCCCTTTTCCACGAGCTGCAGAAGGAGCGTGGCGAGAGCGGCGATGAGTTTCGCCCTTTTGAAGGCCGCGGGGAGTTCCTGCGGCGCCGCGAGCTCGCGCCATGAGGCGGCGAGATGATGGGCGGCGGCGGAGCCGCCGAGCACGAACGAGTTCCGCGTGAGATGGGTGATTCTGCCCGCCTCGACGGCAAGCACTCTTCCCAGGACATCGTCTTCGAAGATGTAAAGCCACAAGTGCAGCGCCCGCGGGCAGTCAGGCGGATAGTAGTTGTCATGCGGTTCGTAGGCGTCGAAAAAGAAGATCGTCCCCGGAGCGCAGGGATACACGCGGCCTTTGTAGCCGTAGACGCCCTCGCCCTTCAGCGCCACAAGGATTTCCCGCGCCGGATGGTTGTCCACGTGCGAACGCATCCAGGCGAGATGGCTCCGATTCTGGATGAACGCGAGGTCATCATCGAAAATCGAGCTGACGATCCGCCAAGAAGACGGATTGAGCAGCACCTCCAAGGATTCTTCGTCGAACAGTTCGTTGTGCATGAGTGATCCGTAAAACATAAAACGCAAAACGTAAAGAATAGTAAGCCTGCCGGTGGGGTGGGGACGGGGCTTCCCTCATCCCAATTACGTTTTACACTTCACGTTTTAACACAAATAGCAACATCCGTCTAGTATACGCAATTCCTGTCTATTGTCAAGGGAGGGCACTATCCGCTATCATAAGACCAGCACGACAAACTTTCATCCAATAAGCAGTTTTGAGTAACAAGCAAGTATTGTAACGGCAGGAGGCTCCCATGTACAGATTCGGCAAAGAAGAGGTCGAGAGCGTCAGCAAGATCGTGTCATCCGGCTCGTGGTTCAGGTACTACGGCGGCGCGACGCACTGCCATGCGGTCGAGGAGTTCGAGAAAAGGATGCGGGAGTACTCCCAAGCGGAGCACGTGCTGGCGACCAGCAGTTGCACCGGCGCGCTGATCTCGAGTCTCTCCGCGTTCGGCGTGGGGCCGATGGACGAGGTGATCGTGCCGGCCTACACCTTCATCGCGACCGCCGCGGCCGTGATCGCCGTCGGCGCAGTCCCGGTGATCGCCGAGATCGACGAGACGATGACCATCGATATTGAGGACGTCAAACGGAAGATCTCGCCCCGCACGAAGGCCATCGCCGTGGTGCACATGCTCGGCTACCCCTCCAGCATGGACGCGGTCATGGCACTCGCGAAGGAACGCAAACTGCTCGTGCTTGAGGACGCCGCCCAGGCGGTCGGGGCCTCCTACAAGGGCAAGGTGCTCGGCACGATCGGCGACGCCGGATGCTACAGCCTGCAATGGCACAAGATCATCTCCTCTGGCGAAGGCGGCTGCGTCCTCACCAACAGGTCAGACATCTACGAGCGCGCCGCCATCTACCACGACGACGCCCACTGCTTCCGCAAGATCGACAATGGCATTCCCGCCTTCCCGGGAGTCAACTACCGCATGAGCGAGATCGCCGGAGCCATCGCCTGTCCCCAACTGGAACGCCTCCCGAAGCTGCTCGCCGACCTGCGCGCCACCAAGAAGAAGATCATCGCCCGCCTCGGTGACATCGCCCCGTTCACGGTCGGCCCCAGCCACGACCGCGAGGGCGACGCCGGAACCAACCTCACCATCCAAGCCCCCACGGCCCCCGCCGCCAAGGCCTTCAGCGAGAAGAGCGGCTTCGGCAGCGTCTTCAGCAACTCGGCGACGAACTGGCACTACTACTACCATTGGGACTACATCCTGGAGAAGCGCTCCGCCTCCGGCAGCGGCTTTCCGTGGAAAGTGGGCAACTGGGAGAGCCCCGTTCAGTACAGCAAGGACATGTGCCCGAAAACCTTGGATGTGCTGAGCAGAAGCTTCAACTTCGGCATCAACCCCGACGCCGACGACAAGGCCATCACCGAGCTCGCGGAAAAGATCAAGAAGGGAATGAAGTAACTTTTGCAACGGTTCAACGGTTCAACGGTTCAACGGTTCAACGGTTCAACGGTTCAACGG
>CAYTFM010000262.1:0-13328 GCA_964436735.1 uncultured Victivallales bacterium
ACCATACCGAACGTGGAGCCCGGTTCGATGTGCAGCACGGTGGTGCCGGCGGGCACTTCGATTTTCGCGATGATTGTGGCGGAACCGTTGGCGGGAAGAGTGAGCTTGCCGTTAGGTTCGGCGGCGCGCCAGCCTTCGGGCAATGTCAACTTCACGTCGGCCTCGACCGGTTTGTCGGTTTTGTTCGTCCCCTCGATCTTCGCTTCGATCATTCCTGGGAACACGACGGTGGGGAGCGTAAGCGAGACCGCCAGCGGCGTGGGAGGCTTGATAAATCGGTCGTGTCGCGCATAGGCGACGCCCTTGGGCAGCGGCTGGATGGCGATTGCGGCGAACATCAGACGGTATCCCGCCCCGGCGACCGGTTGCAATTCGATCGTGTTGTCCTCCTTCACCCACTCAGGCGGCACGGCGGCGTCGATGGCGAGGATCGGCTGCGTCTTGGATTCGATTTGGAATGGCGCGGACATCTCGTGTCCGTTGAGGTGCCAGTCGATGCGGTCGACGCCCAACACGTCACTTACGTACAGCGATAGGCGGACACGGGCGACCTCGTCCGCCTTGAGCTGGCGAGCGGGGATTTTGAGGGAAAGCGGTTTTTCAGCGACCGTCACGCCCGCCTCTTTCGCGCGGAACACCGACTCGTCGGCGGTGAGGGTGGCGAGCTTCGCCGTGGGGGAGGCGGCCCAGCGGATTTTGACGATCTCGCCAGGGGCCAACTCAAGTCGATCGGGAACCTTCCATTGCGGCACCGCGCCGTGAACAAAACTTTTTGTCGCATCGTCGTATCGCAGGAATTCCCGGATCGCGGTCGGTTCGATCACGCCTTTGGGCCAGCGCGTCTCGATCTTCACGGGACGTTTCGTGTCCGAGTTGTTGTAGACGACCGTGGTGACTGTCTCGCCGTCGATCGCGGAGAATGTGACAAGTGGCGATTTCTCGTTGCTGACGACGTCGAGCAGCCGCGCGCCTTTAACGTCGCGGAAGAGCCAGTAGAGCCAGTAGACGGGGGCGGGCTCGTTGACGCCGTCATGACGGAACCACATGTCATGCCAATGACACGTGTAATGATAGAAGAAGTACTCCTTCATGGCGAAGAGGTCGGGACGGGCGAGCATGCCCATGAGGGCGTCCGCCTCGCGGCGCACGCGGCCGACATGGTATTCATGTTTCCACCACTCGGCGGCGGGCTGGTCGAGGTTCACGTTGGTCTCGGTCGTCACCAGCGGGACGCGGTGGCCGTTCATGGCGACCGACGCCGACTGCAGCGCCTCGGTCCACGAAAGAAGGTCGGTGAAACGCCAGCAATAGGGCTGGCAGTTGAAGTACTCGGCCTTGGGAGCCTGCTTGAGGAACGGCAGCGTCCAGTTGCGCCAGGTGTCCCAGCGCATGAACTGCGAGATGCCGGGACCGAGCAGCGTGACGTCGGGAAACTCCTTTTTCAAATCGGCGTCGACCTGACGGAAGAAAGAGTTGTACAGCGTGACCGACTCCTCAAGTCCCCGCTTTTCCCACTGCCGGGGGTACTCGTAGTCTGGCTCGTTGAAGAGCATCACGTAGAGAGGCCCAAGGTCGGGATAGCGGCGCTTCACCTCGCGTACGCAGGCTTTGAAGTACGTGCCCCATGCGTCGAAGTCAGCCTCGCTCCGGGGATGTGGCGAGGCGAAATGAAATATGATGTTCTTGCGCGTACCCCACGCCTGCAGTTGCTCAAGCTGCCAAAACTGCGAGCAGTAGCCTCTTTCCTGCATGACGCGCGTTCCCGTCTTGGGATCGATGGACAGCATCTTGTCGAAGAACGCGGGCACCGCCTTGTCGAAATCGATGGTGGTGAACTTCTCCATCGCCTGCTCTTGCGTGAGCTTCTTTTTCTCTGAACCGAGAAGGTCGCCAAGGACGTCGACCCATAGATACAACCGCAGCGACGTGGGCTGCAACTCGCGGGTCTCGTTGGCGTGCTCCAGACGACTCTCGCCGTTGACCACGATGCCGTTGATGGACTGGACGGCCGCGACGCCGTCGACTGCCTTTGTCGTCGTGGTGTCGACGACCACCGTGTCAATGCGCTTCATGTCATCGGCGCCCCATGCGCCCGTGGCGAGCGCGGCGGCGGCGAGCATGCTCAAAGGGAGTCTCATGTATGCCTCCAATGGTTGTATGTGTACCAGTGCGTGGTACGTATTTTACGCTACAACCGGCCGCCTGTCAAGAGCGCGATTGCGGAATTCACTGATCGCCACCAGGAGGTGGCTCCCACATTGGTGCTGCGTTGAATTCCACATGGGCTATAATGTGGGAGCCAGCTCCTGCTGGCGATCATTAGCTTTTGCCCCCAACGCTTACGCATGGGATTCGGGTCGGACGCGGCAGCCCTAATTGACGGTGTAACCCGTTTCCGGTTTGCTTTCAATCGTGTTGCATTTTGGGCTTATGCGCAATAATTGTAACTCATGGCGCGGGCGCGGAGAAATCACCCTGGCTTTACTCCTTAAATCATACATCATACTTCTGACTTTGGAAATAACTATGGCCAACTACGATGTCGTCATTGGGCTTGAGGTGCATGTGCAGGTGCGCACGAAGAGCAAGATGTTCTGCTCCTGTCCGAATCGCTTCGGAGCGGAGCCGAACACGCAGGTCTGTCCGGTCTGCATGGGGCATCCGGGCGTTCTGCCCGTTCCGAACAAGGAGGCGAT
Organism: uncultured Victivallales bacterium; assembly: GCA_964436735.1. GTDB lineage: Bacteria > Verrucomicrobiota > Lentisphaeria > Victivallales > GWF2-38-69 > CAYTFM01. The sequence goes on from CAYTFM010000262.1 coordinate 2,697, forward strand.
CCGCAAGACGATCATCGCCGGGCTGATGTGCGGTTGCGATATCCCGCGGCGGAGCAAATTCGACCGCAAAAGCTACTTTTATCCCGACATGCCGAAGAACTATCAGATTTCGCAGTATGATCTGCCGTTCTGCCTCGGCGGGCGCGTCAAGGTGGGCGGCAAGGGGTTCTCCGGCAAGGATCTGCCGGGAAAGACGATTGGGATCACCCGCATCCATCTTGAGGAGGACGTGGGAAAATCCACGCATTTCGCCACCTGCACGGGACTCGACTTCAACCGCGCCGGCGTCCCGTTGATGGAGATCGTCAGCGAGCCCGACATGGCAAGCGCCGACGAGGCCTACGCCTACCTCACCGGGCTCAAGGAGATCATGCAGTACGGCGGCATCAGCGACTGCGACATGGAGAAGGGACAGATGCGCTGCGACGTGAATATTTCGTTGAAGCCCGCGGGACAGAAGGAATTCGGCGTCAAAGTTGAGATCAAAAACCTCAACAGCTTCAGGTCGGCGCACCGCTCAATCATGTACGAGATCGAACGCCAGGCGGAGGTGCTTGACGCCGGGGGCGCCATTTTCCAGGAGACGCGGCTCTGGAACGACGACCGCGGCGAGACCGCCCTGCTGCGCGGCAAGGAGAGCGCCCACGACTACCGCTACTTCCCCGACCCCGACCTCATGCCCGTGGTGCTCGACGACGCCTACATCGACGCGGCGCGGGCGGAGATGCCTGAGCTGCCGGAGGCGCGGCGACTGCGCTTCGTCGAATGCTGCGGTGTGACGCCCTACGACGCGGAGGTGCTCACCGCCGAGAAGACGCTGGCGGACTACTTCGACGAGGCGGCGAAGCTGACCACGGCGCCGAAGCAGGTCGCCAACTGGATCATCAGCGAACTGCTCCGCGAGCTGGCCGCCTCCTCATCCTCTATCGCCGACTGCAAGATCACGCCCGCCGCGCTCGCCGCGCTCGTCGAGCGGGTCCACGGCGGCGCCATCACCGGCAAGGTCGCCAAGGATGTGTTCACCGAGATGTTCGCCACGGGCCGCGCACCCAAGGCGATCGTCGACGAAAAGGAGCTCTCGCAGGTCAGCGACGAGACCGCCATCGGGACGTTCGTCGACCAGGCCATACAGGCCAATCCCAAGCAGGTCACCGAGTACAAGTCCGGCAAGACCGCCGTTCTTCAGTTCTTTGTCGGACAGGTCATGAAACTCAGCCGCGGCAAGGCAAACCCGCAGAGCGTCCTGAAGCTCCTCAAAGAAAAGCTCGACGCATGATTCCGCAGTCAGACCTGACTGCGGAATCATAGTGGTGAACAGGCGGACTCGTCGATCAACTCGCTCCCCTCTTGACACGGACGACAGATTGCCGTATAATGGGATGATTACGCAAACATTCCAGTGGGTCGCATGGCGTCATCTCATGATATTTGATGGACTACGTAAACATCCGGTGTACAGGTGAGCGCGAGGAAACCCAACCCGGAGGTCGGGGGGGCGGTGGCCGTCACGCAGGCGCAGATCGCCTGGCGGCTGGGGATCTCGCAGATCACGGTGTCCCGCGTCCTGAACAACTCGCCGCTTGTCACCGAGGAGACTCGTGCCAGAATTCTCGCCGAGATCGGGAAGGCCGGCTATGCGCTGAACCGCAACGCCCGGAACCTTGCGGCGAAACGCACGGGGACGCTCGCGGTCGTCTTTCCGGATCCCGGTTCCATGGGGTCGATCTATTTCCTCTCCTCGCTGATGGGCATAAGCGAGGCGGTGAACGAACGGCATCTCCTCATGCAGATACTCTCCACTGAACGGGGAATGAAGCCCGCGGAGGTGGTCGACGCCGCGCGTGGACAGGTTGACGGGTTCATCGTTTTCAATCTCGTGCATCGGCGGGGATTCGCCCGCGGTATGTCGGAGCGGCTGCGGGAGCTTGCGATACCCCATGTGTTGATCCAGAGCGACAAGGAGGGTGATTCTCCTCACGTGACTATCGACAACAGGGCAGGGGGGCGCAAAGCGGTGGCGCACCTGCTGGAACTCGGGCACACTCGCCTTGGCTATATCGGTCCTTCCGGCGGGGACAGCCATGAGAACCGCGAGCGGCGCGAGGGACTTCTCGAGGTCTGCGGGGAGGTGGGGGTGACGGTCGAATCCCGATGGCTTGTCACCGCCACGTCCGAAACGATGGCGTCTCTTCTCAAGGAATGGATGAAGTCTTCCGCCTCAAAACGGCCGACAGCGTTTTTCACCTACAGCGATCATCTCGCCAGGCTCATGGCGTTCGCCTGCCAGGCCGAGGGGCTTCAGGTTCCAGGGGATCTTTCGCTCGTCGGGTTCGACGATCTGATGGCATACTCGCTGATGGCGTCGCCCTATCTGACGACAGTCCGCCAGCCGTTCAAAGAGCTTGGCAGGGAGGCGGTCAAACTTGTTCTGGACGGGGAGGTGGCGCCTGTGGGCTCCGCTTCGATGCGGCGCCTCATCGTGCCCGAGCTGGTGGTCAGGAGTTCGACGGGGGCGCCTGGATGATGAGAAGAGTGTGGTGGAAAGGCGCGGCTCGGACGGGCCTCGCCCTCCAGGATACGCATGATATGCAAGGATGACGTTGGAGGGCGAACCCTGTGTGAGCCTTGTTTGGGATGGAAGTGGATAAAAGGTAAATCGCAAAAAAGGAGAGTCTCGGATGAAGATCGGAGTGAGTTCCTACAGTTACTCGCGCCTGGTACGGAGTGGGGCGATGAAGCAGATCGAGGTCATCGCCAAGGCGAAGGAGATGGGGTTTGACGTCATTGAGTTCAGCACCATCGCCGTGCCGGAGGGCGTCGCGCTGCCCGCGTATGCGGAAAAGCTGCGGAAAGAGGCGGACATGGTCGGAATACCAATCGTGAACTACACGATCGGGGCTGATTTCATCAGCGGCTCGGGCGGCGATATCAAGGCGGAGGTCGAGCGTGTCAAACGCGAGGTTGACGTCGCCGAGATCCTGGGCGCGCCCGGGATGCGGCACGACGCCACCGGCGGCTATCCGGCCGGGCATGTCGGCCCCAAGAGCTTTGACGCCGCGCTGCCGCGGCTCGCCGAAGGCTGCCGGGCGGTGACCGAGTACGCCGCCGCCAAGGGCATCAAGACGATGGTGGAGAACCACGGCTACTTCTGCCAAGACAGCGACCGCGTGGAGAAGCTGGTCTGCGCCACCAACCATCCGAACTTCGGCGTGCTGGCCGACATGGGCAACTTCATCTGCGCCGACGACAATCCGGGGATCGCGATCGGACGGCTGCTCCGCTACATCTTCCACGCCCATGCCAAGGACTTCCACCTGAAGCCGGGGACTGTCCCGTTTCCGGGTGAGGGGTGGGCGGTGAGCCGCGGCGGGAATTTCTGGCGCGGCGCCATCATCGGGCATGGCGATGTTCCGCTGATCCAGTGCATCCGTCTGCTGAAGCGGGCCAACTACGAGGGAGTGCTTTCCATCGAGTTCGAGGGTATGGAGGATGTGCTCACCGGCATCAGGATCGGCCACGAGAATCTGCGCCGCCTGGTCGCCATGGCGTGAGATTTCGTACGTGGGGGGTGCAAGGCGCACCCCCACTTACGAAATCTCTATCTTCTCCCCTGCGTGTCGATCATCTGTTGCAGGAGTTCGAACGGCTTTCCGCTGCAGAGTGCGGTCTTGGCCGCCTCGAACCCTGCCGCATAGTCTGCGCATAATCCGGAGACGCGCAGGGCGGCGGCGGCGTTGACGCAGAAGAAGTCCGCCTCCGACGAGTCGTGCCGCGAGCGCAGGGTGTCACACATGAGTTGCGCGTTTTCCGCGGCGGTCGGCCGGCTGGCGACGGCGGAGAACGGCCGCCGCCGAATGCCGAAGTCTTCAGGCCTGACCTCATGAATCGTGATGACGCCGTTGCGGAGTTCCACGACCCGGGTGGTGCCGCAGATGGAGAACTCGTCCATGCCGCGCGTGGGATCCTCGCCGTCGACCATGCCGAACGGCGCGAGCGCCGCCTCCATGCCGATGCCGTCGAGGACGTCGATCAGTTGATCGCAGACCTTCGTCGAGTAGGCGCCGATGACGATGCGGTTGGTGCTCGGGCAGGGGCGGGTGAGGGGGCCAATGATGTTGAAGGCGGAGGTGAAGCGCATGGACTGGATCAGCCGTCCCCAGCCCTGCTTGAGGAAGGCCTCGCCGGGCAGATAGCATATCCCATTGTCCCGTAGCGACTTCTCGGCGTTCTCCAAAGGCGCGTCGAGGTCGAGCCCCAGTCGCTCGAGGATATCGGACGCCACTGAGACGCCCGTCACCAGGCGGGCTCCTTTTTTCGCCACCTTGAGCCCGCAGGCGGCCGCGATGAGGGCGGCCGGCGTCGAGCAGTTCACGGTCTTCAGTTGGTCCGAGCCGGTGCCGACGATGTCGCACACTGGTCCGTCATGGTCGAAGCCGATTTTCGCCGTGTCGTAGAGGTCCAGCGCCTCCCACGCCCCGGCGAGCTCCTCCTTCGTCGGCCCCCGCGTGATGTGGGCCATCAGGAAGGCGCCCTGCTGCAGTTCCGGCTGCTCGTTCAGGATCACCTGCCGGTACGCCTCCCGCGACTCCTCGCGGGTCAGCACAGTCCCGCTCGCCACCCGGCAGATCATCCTGCCGAAGGTGCGTAGTTGTGTCTCGTCTGTCATATGTTCCTCTCATATTAATAAAAGTTGAAAAAAGCAATCGCCACCGGGAGGTGGCTCCCACATTGTCGCAGTCCCCAAAGGGCAGGGCATGTCAGTGTGGGAGCCAGCTCCTGCTGGCGATGTCCCTGATAACTCATACGGGAACGCCGTCTTTTGACATTGCGACAATATACTTGAACCGTTCGCCGGAAAGCACCTCCGGCAGTAGCGCCTGGACTTCCGCGAGCGTCACGATTTTCTCCACAAGTGCCTCGAAGAAGTCTGGCCTTCGCTGAATCAGGTTGCATGCCCGTTCGATATGGCATCTGCGGCAGCCGTATGCGCCGCTGACGCGTAACTGTTTGTAGTGGATAAGGTTGAGGAGCGAATGAGGCAAACTGCCGTCGCCGGGAAGTCCGCTGAAGAAACTGCATGAGCCGCCCGGAAGGACGTAGGCGAGGCCGTCGGCGAACGCGTCTGGTGACGAGGTGGCGTTTAGGACGAGGTCGAAGTGCTCATCCGGCGGTGGAACCGCGGCGATCCTAATTCCCGAAAGGCCGCTCCTGCCGCGGCATTTCTCAATCTTCCGCTCGTTTCTCTCGAGCACGCAGGCTGCCCTGCCCGCGTCGTCGACCGCGGCGGCCGCCATCAACCCCAAGGGACCGGCTCCGATGACGAGCGCGGACTTGTAGGGGGCGGTGAGTTCGAGGGCGTTGAGGACGCATGCCAACGGCTCGGCGAGGCAGAACAACCATGGTGAATCGGTGTGAGGCAGGTTGAAAAGGCTGGAGTCCGGCAGACGCAGACGCTCCGCAAGCGCGCCATCCCTGCTGAAGCCAATGATTGCCATCGACTCGCAGAGGTTTTCGCGTCCGTCACGGCAGAAGCGACACTTGCCGCAGGCGGACGCCGGCCACACCGCCTGGAAACGGCCGGACTGTTCGGCCACGCAGACGCACTCGTGCCCCAGAATCCGCGGAAGCCGCAGATCCCGTTGCCCCTCGCGCCACATCTTGGCGTCTGTCCGGCAGATCGAGCAGTAGGCGACGGGGAGCGCCACCTCGTCCGCTCCGGCGACGGGATCCGGAACCGTCTCCACGGCCAGCGAGCCGACCTTTTGTAGCACAAGAGCCTTCATCATGCCTCGGGGTTAGCTTTTCAGATACATAACCCCGTTTTACATATTTGGCACCAGTGTTTTCGTAAAATGTTCGACCAAAGACTAAGCGGAGCAAAACGGCTTATTCACAAAGGAGCAGATGATGGTTGTAAACCTTTGTTCAGGCGAGGTTCAGGAAAAACCGCCGCCACTCGGGCAGTCCCCGCTCGATCGGCGGATCGTCCATTTCGTACTCGAGGGCGAAGTCACCCTTGTAGCCGTCGCGGGCGAGGGCTTCGAGCAGCCACGGGATGTCGATGTCGCCTTTACCGAGCGCCACGCGCTCGAAGCGGCCGTCGACCCAGTGCCCGTCCTTGACGTGCACGTGCGTCACCTTGCCGGCCAGGATGCGGTACGCCTCCTTGTAGTCCTCTTTGCAGGCGAGAAGGTTGCAGGGCTCGAAGAGCACGCCGAACCAGGGCGAGCCGACACGGTCGATCAGGTCGGCGCAGACCGTGGGGAAGCGGGCGATGCTGCCCTCATGGTTTTCCATCCCCAGGTAGACGCGCTTTGTGGCCGCATAGGCGGCGCTCTCCTTGAAGAAGGGCACGAGCCGCTCAACGATAGACGTGTCCTCCCCGTGGGCGGGGCAGACGCGGATGGAGCGCGCGCCGAGTTCGGCGGCGATGTCGATCGCCCGCCGCATGACGGCCGTCTCGGCTTTCGCCTCCGCAGGATCGGGAGAGAGTAGTTTTTTCCCGGGATACGTACCGAGGTTGGCGATGCGGACGCCCGCCGCGGCTGCCGCGGTCTGTAAGCTCGCCACGTCGCATTCAGCGGGATTGAGGGAAAAGTTCGGCAGCCCGCCCCAGAGGTCGATTTTCTTGAAACCCGCTTTTGAGAAGAGCGCGAACGTTTCGTCAAGCGGGCGTTCGCGGACCCAGTACGTGCAGGCGGACATTCGTTCTTGTTGCATTGAGCCCTCGCGTCGTTGGTGTTGGCATTGGCGGAGCGGAGAAAAAGGAGAATCTCCACCGCATGTTTCCATTATATCACCACGCCATGTGGAATGTCTTTGCTGAAAATCATCAAAAACTTACCCGAAATCACCATTTCTTAGAATACGGGCAAGATACTCTCGTGGGCGGATGCCGGTCCATTTCTTGAAGGCGTCGCTGAACTTGTGGATCCCGGCATAGCCGACCTTCTCGGCGACCTCGCTGATGGTCATGCCGCCCGCGATGAGAAGTTGATGGGCTTGATCGATGCGGCATTTCAGTTGGTACTGGTGCGGGGAGAGCCCTGTGTGGGCTTTGAAAAGGCGCAGGAGATGGTTCTCGCTCAGGCATGCGATCCGTGTCAGCTCTGGTGAGGCGATGCGGTCGCGGCAATGACGTTCGATGTGGCATTTCACGGTGTTGAGGCTTTCGAGACGTCTGGCGAGCTGCGGGGAGAGGCTGCGGGCCGCGGAGGCGTTCCGGGCGATCAGCAGTCGCATGAGATGTGACATATGGGCGACGCATAATGAACGTGACGCGGAATTATTGGAGTGGAAGTCACGCACGATGTCGGCGCACAGCCTTTGCGCCTCGTCCATCTCCGCCGCGATGAAACGGCGCCCCGGCGCGCCCCACTTCTTTTTGGGCACATTCCCGTTTCCCGGGAATTCCCAGGCGTCGAAATGAATGTAAAAGCGGTCCAGACGCGTCGTCTCCGCTATCGCCATGAAGGATTCACCGGGGCGGACGATGACGACGTCGCCGGGAGCCATCGGGTGACGTTTCCCGTCTATGAGGAGAGAGCCTGTCCCGTAGGTCGCGAAGTGCAGATCGTAGTCGTCGCATTTTTTCGCCGGCGGCGGGGCGACGTGTGGTTCAAGGGAGAAGCGCCCCGCCTCATTGACGGTGAAACAGGTCAACGGGAGTGATGGCATGTCATCCCGGGGTGAGGAGGTTGCGGACGAGTGTGGCGTTCTCCTCCACGATGTCGTCCTTGTCCCCGCGGTGCATGCCGACGTTCACCACGTCGCCCGGCTTGATGTTCTCGAAGGCGAACTCGAAGGCCATCGCCGGATTGATTCTGCCCGCGGCCATGATCTTGTAGCCGATGCAGGGCTTCTTGATGCGCTTGATGCACTCCACCGCCTCGAAGGCGTCGGCCAGTTTGAATTTGTGCCCCTTGCCGCTGTGAAGGCTGCCGCAGTTGAAGAAGCAGACGACATGGAAGTCGACCAGGCCGAGGCTGTCGACCCAGTAGTGCGTCTCGGGGGCGTGTCCGGCGACGCCGACCGGGATGCCCCGGGAGCGCGCGTGGGCGACCCACCCGCGCAGTGTCGCGTCGTCGCGTTTTTCAAAGAGTTGGTCGACCAGTCCGCCGTGGAAATAGAGGGCTTTGGCTCCCATCGCCACAGCGGCGTCCGTCGACTCGGGCAGGCCGGGCTTGTCCCCTTTGGCCACCTGGGCGATCCACTGCATCTTGCCCTTGTTCTGGAGGTAGTCGTGGACGGTCTGGACGACGTGCGGGGTCTCGCAGTTGGTGATCATCGTGTTGATGCCGGCCGCCTCGGCGCGTCGCCAGGTCTCCTTGATACGCTCGGGGGTGCTATAGGCGACCATCTCCTTGTCGCGCTGTTCGTTCTGGTGGCTGAATCCGCCGAAGGGATTCGCCCCGATGATCAGACGGGTGACTTTCAGTCCGCAGAAGTCGACGATGGGCAGCATGCGAGAGGCCTCCTTCTATTATTCTATTATCATGGTTTTCTGATGAGTCGGTCGTTGGTTGTGTGGTGGAACTAATTAAAACTCGTCATTCCAACTCCCTCTGACCACTGACTGCTGACCACTGACACCCTTGCTCCGCGCGACCTCTTGATAGAAGTCGAGGTAGCTGTTGGTGACGGTCTTCCAGTCGTAGCGGACGGCGGCGTTTCTCGATCCCGCGGCGAGGGCGGCGGCGCGTCGGGGATTCGTGAGGACGTCAGCCAGGGCGTCGGCGAAGGCGTGCACGGCTCCCGCCTTGACCTTCACGCCGTCCACGCCGTCGGTTATGACATCCCTGACGCCCGGGGCGTCGGTCGTCACGATCGGCAGGCCTGCCGCCATCGCCTCCACCAGGACCATGCCGAAGGTCTCGAGAAGCGTCGGGAAGGCGAAGACGTCGGCGGTCTTGTACAGCTCGACCAGAGCGGTTGAGGGCAATGAGAAGGAGTCGGCCGAGTTGCCGCTTTCCGTGTTGGTGATGATATGGATGCCCAGTGAGCCCAGTTGCGGGTATTTCGCGGCGAGCGCGTCATTCTCCCGCCCGACGAGCAGCCAGGTGAACGGGATCTTCTTTTCCTTGAGGGCCTTGGCGATCTCCGGGATGAGGTCGAAGCCTTTTTTCGGATGATAGCGCCCGACCGTGAGGATCAGCTTCCCCTCCTGGCCCGCCAAACTCTTGCGCATGGACTGGTTCGGGGGCGTTCGCCTGAAGCGGTCGAGGTCGACGCCGTTGGGAATGATTTTTATCTTCTCCGGATTCACGCCGAGCGCGAGGTACTCGTCCCTGACGCTCGGGGTGAGTGCGACAAAACCGTCGAACTTGGGGTACTGCCGTTTCACGATTTCATCGACCGTCGGGTCAAGACGGTAGCCGTAGTTGATTTCGGGGAAGGTCTGGATGTCCTCGCCGCAGCAGCGGAGCACGCACGGAATCTTCTCCTGCTGGAAGAAGTCCACCGCATGGACCCCGAGGTAGTAGCCCATCGTGACCTGCCAGAGGTCAAAGCGGTGCGCCTTTTGGAGGGCGGCGAGCCGCCACAGCAGATACTGTCGTCCCATGACGGGGAGTCGGCGGAACATGCCGCCGGTCTTCCGCGAGAGCCGTATGATTGTATAGGGGAGAGGAGGCTCCGAATCCGGCGGTGGCGTGGTGGTGACGACCACCGCCTCATGTCCCGCGGCGGCGAGGCTTTGGCAGACGCTGTGCACGCATATCTCAGCGCCGCCGAGAACGGGATAGAACTGTGGGATGAGGTGTGCGATTTTCAATTAATCACCAGATAGTGTTCACGTGGCTGTAATTTATGATTGACTTGTCTGAGGTGATGAGCGGGCACCCGATTCGCCTCGCGATGGCGATAATGATTCTGTCGGCCGGATCATTGCGGAAGTCGCCAGGCAGCAGTGTGCTTGCAATGGCGTCTTTGGGGGATAGGGGCTCGATGATGATGGCAGGATACTCGCGGGCCTTCTCGAACCACGCGTTTATGTCGAGAGGCAGGTTGAGTTTGCCAAGTCTGCATTTCACCGCGACTTCCCATATGGATATAGCCGATACAAGAATTCTACCGTTTGCCTCAGCGGCGGAAATCGACTTTCTGGCACGTGGTGTGATTTTACGCTGGTCGTGAAGCCACCACAGGAATGCGTTTGTGTCGAGCAGCACCGTCATTGAAGAGCCTTCCAAAGCTCGGGCATGGGGGCGTCGAAGTCGTCAGACAGTTTGATTGGCAGCCCACGCAATGGGTAGCGGGTGGACTTCGTTTTCCGGCGTCCATAGGGGACGATGCTGGCGATGGGTTTCCCGTGCCGGGTCAGGATGACCTCGGAGTTTTCAGCGCACACGGTCTTGAGTAGCGTCGGTAGTTCATTCCTGGCTTTGGATACGCTCAAGGTGATCATGGTGCTCCTGGCTTGTCGTTTTGTACAATATAATATGCGCGAATCGCGCCATTGCAAGGAGCGGGGCGGAGGGGGGCGCGGTTCTGGGGGATAGAGGGCAGCCGATGCTGAGGTGATTAATCGCTATGGAAATACAATGTGGCGCCGCTTTGCGGCTAACCCCTCCATCACTGTCGGGGCTCGGTTCGCGGTGTCTGTACAGAGCCACGAGCGTGAGCGAGTGGTTG
>CAYTFM010000263.1:0-13268 GCA_964436735.1 uncultured Victivallales bacterium
TTGAGATCGGTGTGCGCGGAGGGTTTGGTGAAGGTGGCGGTGACGGTGGAGGTGCTGCTGAGCGTGGCGGTCGTGGAAGAGGAGGAGGCGTTCGCGATGGTGACTTGTCCCGTCGATGACCAGTGGGAGAAGGTGTAGCCGTTGCTGGCCGAGGCGGTGATGGCGACAGGTTGGCCCGTGGCGACGGTGGTGGTGCCGGCGGGGGTGGTCGTGCCGCTGTTTGCCGGACTGACGCTCGTGGTGAGCTGGGCGGTCGTGGAGGAGGACGAGTAGGTCAGATAGGTGGCCGCGCAGTTGACGGCGGCGGATTTGTAGCGGATGCGCATGTAGCCGTTCTCTCCCCAGCTCTCTCCCCAGCTGTTTCTCAGCACCCAGCAGCTGCCGCCGCGCTCGGGGGGGTTGTCGTCCCAGCCGATCAGGGCGGTGGCGTGGTTGGTCTCCTGGTAGTAATAGGGGTCGGTGTTCGGTTTGGTGTCGTTGTTTTGGAAGACGCCGCTGTTGTATGCCTCGAAGCCGGCGTCGACATTGACCGCCGCGTCGACGGCGCCGTAGGTCAGGATCGCGTTTTTGATGAGCTCGGTGGTGTCGTCGTAGTTGGCGGGATACACCCGTGACCACGATTCGAAGAGGGTTGTGGTGACTTTACCAAGGTATTTAGCCGGATCAACTCCTTTGTCGGTGTAGGGGCAATCCTTCTCAAGGGCGGCGCCGTCGTATTGCGGTTGGTATCCCACCTTGGTCAGCGCGGCGAGCTCATAGTAGTCGTAGTCGGCGCCGTCTTGCGCGTCGAAATGCTGTTTGTACGGCGAGAGCGAGGCGAGGCACCAGGCGATGTAGGCCTCGGAGAAGCTGATGGCGGAGGTTCCCGAGGAGTTCGTGGTCATGTTATACGAGGCCTCGGCGGCGGCGCAGGCGCCAAAGGCGAAGCAGTCGCCGGCGTTTCCCTGATCCTTGATGGCGACGATGTAGGATTTTCCGTCGATGTTACGCAGATCGAATTTGCTTTGCAGGGTGTAGGCGTCCCTCCGCGGCAGCGTTCCCCAGCCGTTTGGTGCGGGCAGAGGGTTTGCGGGCATTCTGCGCGGACGGAGGATTTTGGCCTTCTGTTCGGGCGTCAGTTTGGTGACCCAGTTTTCGGCGACCGTGAAGGAATAGCCGTTGTTCTTGATCTTCTGGCGGATGACGTCAAGCGAGTCTCCCTGTTCGAACTTCAGCGCGTCACCGGCAAGGCCGTCCACGCACAGCGTCAGCAGGAGAAGCGCCGACGCCACCAGATACCCTGTCCCGCCAATCCCTCCCCGCATTGTCCCCCTCATCTTCCCTCCTTTGTTATGTAGTGTGAGAGTCGAGATACGATGTGCGAAATCCGCATTGCTGGGATCATAGCATCACAATCATGCAAGCTCAAGGGGGCGATGGAACTGTCTTGGGAGGCCGTGTGCATCTGTCGAAGGTCTTGCATGGGTGTGGTGCGGCGGAGCCGCCCAGTGTGATCGTTCCGAAGGGGTAGTGTTATTTGTGTGTCAATCTCGTAGTTGGGGTAAGAGCCCCACGACACAAGGTCGTGGGGGAGGCATTCATCGGAACCCAAGTCCCGGAGTAGCCGGTTACGTTCATTTCGCCGGCCACTCGATGGGTGGCGACGGTTTGGCGCCGGGCATCGTGCCGTTCTCGGCGGCTTTGAGGTGCGGAGAGTCCTTGGGAAGTTGGAAGAGGGGGCCTTCCAGCGCGGGGGTGTCGATGACCGCGCCTTCCAGGCGTTTGTGCGCTTTGACGAATTCGGGCCATGCGGCCTGGTTGATTTTCTGGCCGTCGACGACCACCTCTCCAAGACCGAGGATGGTTTTATCGATCCCCACGGCGTCGACGGCGTTCTTGCCGATGCTCAGGGACGTCGGGCAGTTGGCGATGATGGAGTTGCGGATCGTGGCGCCGATGGTCACGTTGAGCCCGACGGGGCTGTTGACGATTGTGCAGCGGTTGAGGCGGCCATACTCCATACCCACCGCCGGGTGGTTGTCCGCGGCGCGCCCGACGATCAGGCAGTTGTCGAGACTGCCGGAGGCACCCTTGTCGATCTGGATCTGTGAGCCGCAGTTGTCCATGATCTGGCAGTTGTACATGGCGTGGGAGAAGCCCGAGAAGAGCACTCCGAGCGGGTAGTTCGCGCGGACAGTGGTGTTGCGGTAGATGGTGGTGCAGGACATCACGTCGACGATGCCGCAGCCGGCGTTGCGCTCGATCAGCGCGCCGTCGATCAGCGTCGTGCTGTTGCCGTGGAAGGAGACGCCCTGGTCGCAGTTGAAGCAGGCGTGGATGTTGCGCAGCGTCACGCCCTGTCCCCAGAAGCCGGCGAAGCCGTCGTCCTGCGAGTAGCGCGAGCCGATGTTGCAGATCGTCACGTAGTCGTCGCTCACGTAGACGCCTTTGTTGAGCGGGAGTTCGACGGCGCACTCCTTGATCGTCTTGCCCGCCGGGAGGCGGAAGAAAAGGCATCGCTGGCCAGCGGGATCCTTGAGGACCGCGGCCTGCGCATCGTAGAAGAAGCCGCCGGGTTGGATGTCCTCGAGCTTGAGGACACTTGATCCGGGCGTGCCGTTTAAGAAGAAGATCTCGGGGGCCTCCTTCTCCGTGAACCATCCATGATGCTTCAGGAAGCCAAGCCAGTTGCTGTTGGGCATGATCCCGTATACGGCGTCACCGATCTTGCGCTCGAACCAGCCGCGCGGCTTGAAGTCGGCGTCGCCCACCTTGTTGGGGAAGTAGTAGATGTCGTCTTTGAAGGGGAACCACTGCTCGGCGGAAAGCTCGATCAGGCCGGTGACATAGGCCCCATGGCCGTCGATGATCAAGGGCGCGTCGGCCCGTCCTTTTTTACATCCTTCGATCGACACGCTCTCGCGGTAGTCGACGCCGGTGTTGGCGATCTCGATCCGCGCCCCCACGGCGCATTGGTTCACCGCGCGCATGATAGTTTTGAACGGGCCCGTTTTCCCGTCCCCCGCGGGCTCCGCGGCATGGCCGTCGAAGTCGTCCGAACCGGTTTTGTTGTTTACGTGGCAGACGTCCCGCGTTGTCTTTTCCTCGCCTAGCGCGCTGACGCACCAGAGAACGCATACGCACGACACCAGCATGAGATGTTTGAGCATAAGTAAGCCTTGGGATTTGTTGTTGGTAGTGGTTGCTATCTTGTTGCTATTGACTAATGACTTACCACGGCGCACCAAGGGTCGTCTCCTGTCCGTAGGGCTGCGCGGGCCAGGCGTCGACTGGCGTGACGTTGCCGTAGGCCTTCGACTCGGCGTGTCCGTCGCCGAAAAGCATGTTGGTTGTGTTGTTGTGTCCCCACCACAGGGCGAAGTCCGACAAGGCGCCGCCTTCGTGCGAGGCGGTGCTGCGGCATTGCCAACTGTGCCCCTCGCCGTAGACGAACCGCTCGGAAAGGCGCGCCAGCGTGTCGTAGCGTCGCATTTGGAGAGAGCCATAGGCGGGGGTGATTGATTGATCCAGATGCGAGTTGAAGCTGTAGGTCCCGCCCTGTTTGTACGCGGTGTTCTGGGAGGACGCCCCCCAGTCATCTCGGGGAACTTGCGGGAAGTATTTGGGGCAGGTCGTGATGGGATGCTCTTCATACGTTGGCTTGCTGAAGCCGGGCAGATATCCGCCGTAGGAGAGGAAGCGCAGCCCTCCCATGGAGTTGCCGACGTTGTAGGTCCAGCCATTGGGCCAGGTGAAGGCGGCGAAGTTCGCATACGACCAGCTGGGGATGTAGCCGCTGTAGTCCGCGGCGTAGCTGGCGTTCGCGATGCCGACTTGGCGAAGGTTCGACATGCACGACTTGCTGATGGCGAGCTCCCGCGCCTGCTTCAACGCCGGCAGCAGCAGCGAGGCGAGGATGGCGATGATGGCGATCACCACTAATAATTCAATCAGGGTGAAGGCGGACGCCTCCCCCCTCATTGAATTATTACTAGTTCGGCTCCGCCGTACGGAGAGGAAGTTGGCATGCATTCCACACCTCGCTTTTATATCTATAAAGGGTGACAGTTTACATTTTGGCGAGTCGGATTGTGGATTGTTTTTTTCGATCCGACTTCACCACGGTTCGCCGATCGTCGTGTCTTGACCATAGGCCTGTGCGGGCCAGGCGTCGACCGGCGTGACGGTCGAGATCACCCTCGATTCGACATGGCCGTCGCCGAATTGTAGATTGGCGGAATTATTGTGCCCCCACCAAATCGACCACCCGCCCTTCGAGCCTCCAGGACTTGACGCGGTGCTGCGGCACTGCCAGCTGTAGCCTTCGCCGTAGACGAAGCGCGCCGAAGGTCGCTCCACTGTGTCGAAGCGGCGCATGTTGAGCGTGCCGAAGGCGGTGGTGAGCGTCTGGTCGAGGTGCGAGTTGAAGCTGTAGGTCCCTCCTTGGCAGTAGACGGTGTTCCAGGGATTGCCGCCGCCCCAGTTGGCGTCTTTGGGTACGGCGGGAAAGAACTTCGGACAGGTGGTGACGGGATGCTGCTCGAGCGACGGTTTGCTGAAGCCGGGGAGGTAGCCACCGCAGGAGAGGTAGCGCAGTCCCCCCATCGATCCGGTGCCATTGCCCGAATAGGTCCACCCGTTGGGATAGGTGAAGGAGGCGTAGTTCGCATAGGACCAGCCGGGGATGTAGCCGTTGTAGTCGGAGGCGTAGCTGGCGTTCGCCATGCCGACCTGCCGGAGGTTCGACATGCATGTCTTACCGATGGCGAGTTCCCGCGCCTGCTTCAGGGCCGGCAGCAGCAACGCCGCCAGGATGGCGATGATGGCGATCACCACTAATAATTCAATAAGGGTGAAGGCGGCCGCCTCCACCCTTATTGAATTATTACTAGTCCGGCTCCGCCGTCCTTGGATATTGTGGACATGCATTCGGCACCTCTCTCTTGTCATCTGTTGCTGAAGGCGCGGAAGGTGCCGCGCCCCACCAAATCCAATCTCCCGTTCACCCAAACACCGAACAATTTACTTCCCTCGGTCATTTATTTCTTGGTCATCCGGAAGATTGCGACTTCCCGTGGTCCGAGTTTGACCGGTAAACCGTCCGATTTAAGCTGCGCGGCAGTGAAGTCGCCGATTTCCTTGCCTGAAATGAGTTCGGTGACGTGGTAGTTTCCCTCCGGCAGGACGAGCCAGCGGGCCGCGCAGTCCACGCCCGTGGCGGGATTGTGCTGCCAGGAGCCGACATGCGCCAGGCCGTAGAACGTCGAGCCGTCTTTGGTCTTGAGCAGGTTCGTCCAGAGGCGGCTGTCGGTGCTGTCGGCCATGGGCTGGATGCCGGCCCAGCGCGCGATGTCGCGCAGGAAGGGATAGCTGCCGTTGGGCTGCGAGAACAGTGGCGGCACGACCGTCTGCGCCCACAGTACGGCGACTTTTCCTTTGCCGACGGACTTCCAGGACAACGCCGCGCGCTGTTGGTCGCCGTCGAAGAACGCCGCCGTCTCCATCCCCTCCGGTGGTTTCACTTTCCATATTTCCCGTAGCGTGAACGCCTTGGCGTCATCCTTGAAAATCGCTCCCGGCGCGGGGACGGCCAGGGTGTTGCGGCTGGGGATGACGTCGCCTTCCGGCGGTGCCACGCCGAAGCGGTGGAGCAGAACCCAGTCCTCACCCGGCGCGTCGAGGGATTTGCGTCCGGCGTCGGCGGACATCAGAAGCGTTCCACCGTTCTCTACGAAGGCTGCGACTCGGTCGAGAAGTCCCGCCTCCATCTCCCGCAGGTGCTGCGACGAGATTGCGATCAACAATTTGCCGTTTTTCCAAAGATCGCCGTATCCCGCGGCGGCGGGAACGTGCGCCTGCGACAGGCTCACAACGCCCCAGGGATCTCCCCACCATCCTCCGTAGGTGGTGTTCGCCGCCACCAGGTACGAGGCGTGGTCCTTCAGGAGGAACGCCTCGATCGGCTGTGCCAGGTCTGCCGCGCGGAGCTCGGTCCAGATGGGCATGAAGCGCTTGTAGCGTCCCAGCGAGACGTTGGGATCGGCCATGTCGGAGAAGCGGTTCTTGGAGAACACGTAGGCTTTGCAGTGGGCGTTGGCACCGCCACCGGCCATCATGGCGAAGACGCTGGCGTCAAGCTGCGTCGGGAAGTAGGCCGTCCAGTTTCCAGGGGAGTGGTCCTCGGTCCGCTGCGGAAGCCCCGCCAGCGGGAACGCCGCGTAGTCGGGCATCGCCATCGTGTCGTGGCTGCCGCCGTTGGCCGACATGCAGCCTTGCTCGCTGAACCAGCGCAGATCCGCCGCCCCGTCGGCGTACATGTCGATCAGGCGCTTCGGATCGGCCGAGCGGATCGCTGTGACGCAGTCTTTCAGAAGTCCCTCTATGCCATTAGTTTTAAAGCGCAGCCAGTCGAGACGGTATTGTGAGGAGGCGCTTTTCGGCGGCGGGACGACCTCGTCCCATGAGGCGTACGTTGTGCCCCAGCGCGTGTTCGCCGCCGCGATCGTCTTCAGCGTCTTTAGCACCTCGCGGCGGAACGCCTGCACGCTTTCCGCGGCGTATCCCTCGAACCATCCCGCATACGGGGCGTCGCCGGGATGCTCGAAGCAGAAGAAGTAGCTGTGGACGGCGGGGTGGCCGCGGTAGCGCTGGGCGACGTTTTTTATGAATTCGACGATCCGGTTGCGGATTTCGGGAGCGTGCACGTAATTGGGCCGTCCCCCATGGAAGAGGTAGGCCTGCTTGCTGCCGAACACCTTGCCGTCGACGCTCATCTCGTACTTCGCCGGAACCCACTCGGGCAGATCGCGGAACGACGGCCATAGCTGCACCGTCAACCCTTTCGACTGGGCGTACTCGACGAAGCGGTCCACGATCCCCCAGTCGAAGACGCCGGGCAGCGGCTCGACGGTGTTCCAATCGAAGGCGAACTCTATCTGCGTGGACAACTCGCCTGCTTTGTCGAGGAAGGGACGGTAGTACTCATCCCACGCCTTCGCGCCGCTCTGCGGAAGATTGTCCGGCAGTATCGGTGTCAGATGGAACATTGGCTTGGGACTGGCGAGCATCTCCTTCCACGAGGGGACTGACGCGGGGATGGGAGCGTCGGCCGCGGCGGCCGCGGTTCCTGTGCGGGCGATCAGGCGCTCGACTTGGTCGAACAACTGCTTGCCGGCGCGGATCTCGGCCAGCACTTTGTAGGTGGCAGGCTTCAGATCGCTCAAGTCCACTTCGGCGATGAAGGGCTTGTCGCCCTCCCACACGGGGGCGATATCCAACGCCTTGACCTCCTCCTCGCCGGACGCCAATTTGATCACGGCTCGGTAGCTGGCGTCCTTGACGGCCTCGCCTGGATTGCGGAACGCCACCTTGAGGGTGAACTTCTCGTCGTTGTTGAAGATCAGTGTTTTCCTCTCGGGGGCGACGCGGATGAAACAGTTCGGCGCCATGACGTCGGCCGTCACCGGTTGACGTTCGATTTTTTCCGCGCCGTTGACCACGTCGAGACGGAACTCCCGCTCCTCGACCTGCTGCGGGATCGGACTTTTGCCGTCATGCGACCAGCGCATCCGCACCCGCGCCCAGTAGGTGCCTTTCTCTTTGACGGGGAACTCGATTTTCTGGGCGATCTGCAGCGGGTAGGGGACGCCGTCGCCTTTCTCTTGCCAGCCGACCTGCGTGAACTCGAACGTCTTGCCGTCGACGAGGAACGGATTGCCGTCATAGCTGTCGCGCAACTCCCAGCTCATGTCGAAACGTTTGCCGTAGTGTTTCCCCATGTGCGCGGGAGTCAGGTAGGGGAGGGGATCCAATTCGCCGAAACCCTCGTGGTCGCGGAACTGGTAGTAGAGCGGAGAGTTCCTCGGATCCAGTTTGGTGATGGCGAAGTCTTTGAAGAAGAGTTCCGTGAACGCCTCCTCCTTGCGCTGATGCTCGCCGACAAAGCGCAGTCCCACCAGCGTGTAAGGCGGCACCGGCTTGACGTGCGGCGCGGGGCCTTCGATCGTGGCGTTGCTGCTCGGCTCCATCTCGACCCTGTCAAATCCCGGCGTCACAAACCGTTCCACGCAGACCCGCCGCTGGATATGCTCGGGGAAGAACACCCCCTTCTGGAATGAGAACCACGACGTCGTGTGGAAGGCGAACTCTTTGCCCTTCGAGTCCTGCGCGAGCACCTTGATCCAGAGACCGGAGACGGCTCCGTTGTTCCCGCACAGGAACGTGAAGCCCGTGGCGTCGGCCGGCATCGGGATCGGTTCCTTCAAACGCAGTTCGGCGACATTTTCCTTGGCGCAGTCGAAGCGGACGAAGAGGCTCTTTTCAGAGGAGAAGACGCTGAACGGTTTTTCTCCAGCTGATTTCGACGTCCACGCCGCCGCGTCATCCCACGCCGGCAGCGGCCACACCTGCCCCTTGTCCTCGGCACGAAGCGAGGAGAGCGTAGTGCATGCCAGTGCCACAAAGACTGCAAAGAACTGCCTTGTTCTGATCATCTGCGCGCCTCCTCTGACTCAATGACTAATGACTCAATGACCAATGACTTATTTGCCATATTTGTCCGCCCACGGCGCCTGCACCTGATCCTTCGGGATCATCCGTAGGATTTTCAAGGGACTGTCGCCGTCGGTGTAAGACACTTTCATCCCTTCAGTCCTGAGCGCGTCGCCTTTGCGGACGCCGAATCTGTGGCCGGAGACCATGTCGTCGATAAACCATTCGCCGTCGGGTGTTCCCGGAATCTTCTGCGTGTACTCGCCGGGTGTCTCATGATACAGCAGGACGTAGTGCCGCTTCAGTGTTTTATGGTCAGCCTCCAGCGCGTAGGGGATCGGGTTGCCGGCGCGGGGATTGACGACGCCCGCGCTTTGCGCGATCTTCGCCATCATCCCTTTGAGCAGTTCGGGCTTCATGTCGGGGACGCCCCAGAAGACCAGCACTTTGCCTTTGCCGACGTTGTGCAGCGTGACGGCCGAGCCGCCGTCGGCGAAGACGGCGAGCGCCTGCTCCGCGGCGACGCGGTTGTCCTTGTAGTAGCCGAAATAGTCGCTTTCGGGAATCCAGCGGTACGGCCACTGCCAGAAGGTCTTGCCGTAGGCGGGATCCAGCAACTCCTTGCGCATGTCGCCTTGACTGAAGAACTTGAGGTCGGAGCCTTTGGTGAAAAACGCGGAGTCCGCCGTGAACTTCGCCACCGCGCCGGCTCCCGCGGTCTCGAAGGCGCCAGCCGGGACGGGGAGGCCAAGGGCGCGGAGGAGCGGGTACTCGCCCGCTTCTTTTCCGGGGCAGTAGCGGCCGGTCTTCGCCGAGAGCACGAGGAAGGCGCCGTTGTTCACCATGCGCACGGCGGCGTCAAGCGATTCGGCGCTGATCACCTCGTCCAGCGGATTCATGGCGACGAGTTTGTAGTTCGCCTCGTTGTCCTTGCGGAAGAACTCGTAGTCGACGGAGTCGATCTTGAGCAGTTCGAACCAGCGGCCCAGATCGGCCAGCCGCGAGCCGAACACCGTGCGGTGCTTGAGCATGAGGGTCATGTCGTCCTGAATGACGGCCACCTGTTTGGGTTTCTGCAGCAGTTTGACGCCGTGCAGTTCGCGCAGGATCGGTTTGTACATCTCGTAGCGGTCGTAGGCGAACGCCCCGGCGTAGTGCGCCACCAGCGACAGGGACGGATTCGGCCAGTAGTAGATGTGGAGGTTCGCGCCGCCGCCGCCGGCTTGCGAGGTCATCACGAACACGGACCAGTCGAGTACCCAGCCCTTCTGGGCCGGGTCGCCGTACGCCGCCCAGCGGTGCGGGTGGTGCGGCTCGGTGATCCAGCCGAGCTTGCCCTCGTCCCACGCCTTCGTCAGCGTTCCCTCGCCCTGCAGGAAATGGTTTCCGCCGTTGTGGAGATAGTCGGCGTTGCCGACGATGCCCTCTTCGGGCCCGCCATTTAGTTTCTGGCCGCCGTAGTCGATCACCACATGATCCTTGTCGAACGTCCTGATGTGCGCGGAGGCCGCGGGGAACCACCAGTGGTCGAGCCACTTGCGGAATTCGGAGAAGTCCAGCCAGCAGAGGCGCAGATCCGGCTTCTTGCCGACGGAGAAGTCGGGCATTGGCGGCTCCACCTCTTTCCAGTCCTTGAAGGTCGAGCCCCACCGGGCGTTCAACTGCTCAAGTGTGAGTTTCTGGTTCTCCTTGAGAAACGTTCTGAACAGTTCGGCGTCGGCCCACGAGTAGCCGGCGAAGCTGCCGGTCCACGGCTCGTCGGGGAGGGCCCACTCGCCGGCCGGTTGGAGAATGTAGTAGCCCTGGAACGCCGGATGGCTTTTATAGCGGGCGTGCAGCGCCTCGAAGGAATTGAACCAGGCGGTCACGAAACTCTTGTCGGCGAAGTCGAAGGCCCCGTAGTAGCGGTGGCCAGGGATCACGTCGCCGTCGAAGTTGCGTGGCAGCGTGTACGGCATCCAGCGGTAGGGGCAGTTCTGCTCGCCGTGGGCGACGCGGACTGTGATGGCGCAGCCGCGGTCGGCGGCGGCGTCCATGACCTTGTCGAGCACGGCGAAGTTGTAGACGCCGGGCAGGATCTCGAAATCGGCCAGGTCGATCATATAGGTGACGTAGTTGGTCATCTGCATCGACGCTTCAAGCATCTCCTCGAAGTTGGCGATCTGCTCCGGCTCCTTCGTGATCTTTTTGCTGTCGCCCGCATACGTGGTTCTGTAATAGCTGGACTTCTTCACGAAATCGCGGCCGCGGAGCATGCCCGTCCGCGAGGTGTAGGCTTGCGGTTTTGCATTCTCTACGCCAATCACATACGACGCCTTTTCGATCTCCTTCCCGTCCGCTCCGGACAGCGCGAGGACGAGGGTGTAGGCGTTCCGGCTGGCGTCGCCTTTCAGTTGGACGGGAATGTCGACGCGTCCACCGTCCTTCGGGTCGGCCGCCGCCTCGCCGTTCTCGAGAACATCCTCATAGCCGTAGGGGTTGAGCGTCCACGACAGTTTGGCGGGTGACGGCGCGCCGTCTTTTTTGAAGACCCGGACGTCGACGCGCAAGGGCTCGCCCTGCTTGTAGACGCCGATGGTGTGCGCGTCGGGGTTGATCCGCATGAATCCGACTGATGGAGCCTTGGTGGCGTCGACTTTCTGCGGCGCGGCGCCGCCGGGGGGGATGTTCTTCTCCCAGCGGAAGTTGATGACGGATGCGGTGCCATCGGCCTCGGTCACGCCACAGGTGATCCAGCTGTTTTTGACGGGGCCGATGTCGAACCGGATCCCCTGATGGCGGCTGACCGGGTCGGCGGGGTCGTAGTCGAGCTCCATGCTCTTCTCTATATAAGGAATAGCCTGGAACTCGCTCCGAATCTGGACGGCTATCCGCGCTTTCCCCTTTTTCTCAAGCAGAACGTCGGCGAACACGGACGGCTCGGCGTCGGGAACCCGCGCGCCACCAACCTCGACGCGGGCGAGATTGAACACGCCTTTGCGCCGCTCCTTCGCCGCGGCGGCGATGTCGGCGTTGGCGTCGAGTCCGCGCATCATGCGCCCCTCGAATCCCAGGAAGCGCAGTTTGCCTGTCGGCCACGAGTCGCCGTCGCCCCCCTCCGCGTCGAAAATGTTCTGCGTGGCGCCGCCCGCCTCGCTTGAATAGAACATGCGGGAGCCCCATTTCGTCCATTTGTCGATGGGGACGCGGTCTGTCCGCTTGAGTCCCCAGAGCTAGTGCGGCTGGTAGCTGAGCAGCTCGCCTTTCTCGTCCTGGTCGAGCGGACGGAGCGTGTTGTCGCCGCCGATGCCCGAGCCGTCGAACATGATCCGCAGCTGCGAGGGGGCGAGCGCCAGCGGCTCCTTCAACAGTAGTTTGAATCCTCCCTTGACGGACGACACGTGTCCGACGCGCTTGTAGTCGGAGAGGACGACGTCGTAGGTGAGTGTGACAACCCCGTTCGACTCCTTCAGTTCGACGGCGTCGCCCGCTTTCGTCTCGACACGCCAGAGAGATGGCGTGAGGACAATAGCCAATGGAACGGCGGCCCCGTCGGCAGCCCCGCAGTCCCTCGCCGCGAATCCCATGGCGATCGCCAGGGCGGACATCAGCATCGGTGTTCTCACGTCGGTCCTCCTTTGAAAATTTTGTTCCCAAATATTCTTGTTATTCAATTGGTGATTTCGTTGGCGAAGCGCGGCTCGAGGACGCTGTGTGCGGGCGCCTTGCCCGACGAGTTGAACGAGTCGATGATGTCAACGCATTTCCGCAGCAGCTGATCGATATCGTATCCCAGGAAGGTGAAGTCGAAGACGTTGGGGACCGGCGCCGGCCAGTTCCAGTGCGCGACGACCTCGAGGTCGGCGGGCACCTTGACATCGCTCGCCGCCAAACCTCGTGAGACATGCTCGACAAGGTGATCATCGCCCACGAACAGGGCGTTGGGGCGTTTCGATGCCGGAAGCGACATGAGCAGGCGGACGATGTTGCCGGCGGCGAAGGCGTTCTGTATGCCGATCTGCCACTCGGGAGGCGCGGTCACCCCGCTGTGTGATGAGGCGGCATCCATGAAACGCCGCATCATCTCAGGCACCTCGTCTTTGCCATGGCATATCGCGGCGATCCGCCGCCGTCCCTTCTTGACGAAATACTCCACCGCCTTCGACGCGAACGACGCGTTGTCGATCTTCACCGAGAAATAGGATTGATAGTGGTGTCCGTAGTTTCCCAAACCGACTTTGGGGATCGAGGCGTCGCCGGCCGCCGCGGGATCCACGAGCCCCGGTTCTCCCATCAGGAAAAACAAACCGGCGAGCCGCCGCGACTTGACGTCCGTCCGCAGCCGCTCCACCTCCGCGGTTGAGACATACGGTTCCTCGAGGTTGCGGTAGACGACGAACTCCCGTCCGCTCTTGTCGGCAAACGCGGCGGCGCGGTCGATGAGCAGCGCCCAGAAGCGGTTGAAGCGCTCGTGCGAGGGGATCAGCAGCGCGTAGCGGTTGAGGTGCGGCGGCCGCTCGGAGACGTAAAGGCCTTTGCGCTCTTTGCCGATGATGAAACCATCGGCCTTCAACCGCACGACGGCAAGTTGAAGCGTGATCCGACTCGCCTTGAACTCCCGCTCCATCTCCTCGTAGGAGGGCATCCGCGCCCCGGGGGCGAGCGACCCCGCGAGGATCCGCCCGCGCAGCATCCCCGCGATCTCCTGAATCCTGCTTTTCTCCCGAAGCCCCATGGCGGTGTCCAATCTGCTGTACTATAGTGATATTGGCATAGTATAAAACAGAATGCGCGTTTGTCAAGACGTCTAACGGGCGGTT
>CAYTFM010000264.1:0-2832 GCA_964436735.1 uncultured Victivallales bacterium
CTGTCCAAGATGTGGTAACTGAGAAGTTCACCAGCCAACGGTCCGATGCCGCAGGCTGAGTGGGTTGGGTGCAAACTCCGGCGGGTTCCTCGCATCAGACGGAACTGTTCCGGGATCGCACCGACGCACGTCGGCGTCAGGCGGGCATCATGAATCTCGTGGGGGCGTTGCATATAGCTGAGGGCGGGCATGAGCAAGGTTCCTGCGGGGCCCACTGCCGCAAGCAATCCAGCGATGACCAGTTCCGGTCCTCCGGAATTCACGCCAAGGGCCTTGAGCGAGGCATGGACCATGAGGAGGTCGCCATTGCCTACGCCAAGAGCCCTAAGGTCGTCAGCTATTCTCGCAATGATTCGCTTTTCGTCCATTGTGTTCTTCGCCACGATAAACTTGTTGAGGCATGATCTCCGAATGTGGCGCGTGCCTTATTTCCCCTGCCTGCGCCGTGCGATGGCCTCGTTGGTGGCGCCGCGCGCGATCTCGATCACCCTTGCCCCCTCGTCTGCGGTGGTCAGCAGGTCGGATGCCCCGGTGGCGAGGAAGGACGCCCACTCCTTGTACATCCCTATGAAGTCTTTCTCGCCGTAAAAGTCAAACTGCGAGGTCCCCTCGCCATTTTCCATGCTGAAGCTGTGCGCCTCGCGGTCGTAGCGGATCACGCCCTCGGTGCCGATCAGCTCATAGACGAATTCCGCCCGTTTGTGCCGCGACGTGTGGTGGTACGAGTAGCTGATCTCCACTGTCGTGTGGGCACCATTGGCGTGTTCCATATGCGTCCACATATGGTCCGGAGCCTCGTAGTCATCCACCCAGGCGCCGTGTCCGGAAAAAGACACGACTTCAGACCCCAGCCAAAACTGGGCGAGGTCAATCTGATGTGTGCCGCAGTCGACGACTGGCCCACCTTCGAGCATCCTGTCCTCGCGCCGCTTTTGAATTGTGCGACGTCCCACGCTGTCGATCTCGTATTTGCCGTGCGCCCCCCAGTTGTAGATCAGGCGGAGCGACCGGACTTCGCCGACGGCGCGGGCTCTCACCAGTTCCCGTGTCTTCAAGGCGCATGGGCTGAAGCGGTAGCAGAACGCGGTGTGCAGAGGCACGCCGGCATTCCTCATCTCGTTGGCCATCAGCACTGCCTCCTCGTGATTCATGGCCAAAGGTTTTTCGCACAGCGCCGGAACATGGTGCCGGGCGCAATCCATGACGTTTCTCCGGTGGCAGGGCGCGGGGGAGGTGATGCTGACCGCCTCGATTCCCGAGCGGAAGAACTCCTCGCTGTCCGTGAACGCCTCTGGGATCGAAAAATTCGACTGAGCCTTCCTGAGGCTCGCCTCGTTCGGATCGAACAAGGCGAAAAGCTCAAGTTCATCCACCTCGCGGATTGCGGGAATGTGCCCATATTCGGCGACGACCCCGCATCCCATCAAACCGATTTTACGTCTCTGTTTTCCGCTCATTTCGCATGTCCCTCACAGATTTCTGTCAAGTATTGGCCAAAACTTTCCATGCCATGTGGTAAACCGATCTCGCATCGGCTCGACGCCGCTGTCACGTATGGAGGCGTCCAACGGGAGGGTCTCATGGGGGAGCCCAGTTGTCGGGAATAGAGATGGAATGGCTGGACAAAGTTTCTCTAATTCGCAAGAGGTTCGCTTCGCCCCATCCCGTTCCTGCGCTTGAACGCTCACTGGTTATGTCCCTCTCATGTAATTTCACACGTTTTCGCAATGGACTGAAGTCCGCAACTGGTTATGCGGTCTCGCTCTTCTCGGTTTGGTGTAAGTCCGCACGCGTCGCACGCTCCCCGCATCTTTGAAGACTGGTCGCAGAAACTCGGCGACATATCCCCCTGGCTCCTTGATCAGCCTCAAAAGATTCTCGAAAAGCCTTTTGCCAAGCTCCAGGCAGGGGGGGATGAACACGTTATAGTTCTCGGTGCCCTCGTATGAGCAGACTACCACGGAAACATCACGCGGGATTCCTCTTCCCGTCTCCGAAGCCGCGGCCTCGAACCCGGCAATGAACTCTGGCTGCCAAATGAAAAACGCCGTCGGCGGCTCCGGCAGCGAAAGCATCCGTCGGGCCGACGTATAGCCACACCTCGCAGCGGGGGCGCGCGGTTCGAAAGAGGTGTAATCCCGGTAGTCGTAGAAGTAGCCGTGCCTCGCCAGCGCCAAATACCACTTTTCACGGAACCACTGGGGATACTCCGGCACGGAAATGTCGGAGGCTCCCATGAAAGCGATCCGCTCGTGCCCCTTATCCTTGAACATCCGCACAGACTCCTCAAGCATCCAGACGTTGTCGAAGTCGATGAAGTTGAGCGGAGAGGAGGGGAGGGCGGGGAAATTTGACAGGATCGCGGGAACGCCAGCTTTGCGGAGCGCCAGGAATTCGTCAAGAGGAAATCCTCCTGTCACGATAATGCCATCGAGTCTGAGCTTCTGAAGCAGCCCCACGTCCAACTCCTTGCTGGAGTCTGAAAGCAACGTGAGCACTGCGCCAGCCTCTTGGGCGGCGGACCATATCCCGTCAAGCACCGGATTTCTGGAGATGACCTTGACGCCCTCGGAGTGGATGCTGAGCCCGGATGGGATATAGGCGCCGGCGAGACCGATGACGCACGCGTCAAGCCCCTTGCCGCGGGTGTTGAAGTTCGCCACGTAGACGCCTTTGCCGGGGACCGTCTTGATCTTGCCCTCGTTCTTGAGCAGCTTCAAGGCGTTTGCGACCGTTGCGGGCGATATGCCGAACTCGATGGCAAGTTTGCGCTTCGAAGGGAGCTGCCCTTGGGCCGCCTCTCCGCCCTCAAGCCGTTTGAGTATCTCGCCG
>CAYTFM010000264.1:2842-4941 GCA_964436735.1 uncultured Victivallales bacterium
AACCGACATGTGCGGCTCCTTGATATAACCGGATACGTGACCGGTCACCACGCAAAGTATCATCACCTCCGGCGTCTGTCAACGGTCGGTGGGCGAAAGGCGAGATGATTGTTCGTGGGTGCCTCCTGGCCGTAGCGCCATGCCTGCGGGAGTGTCGCGATTTTGAGAAGGTGGCATTTTAAATTTGTCATTAACGGTGTGTGCGGCTATGTTTTACTGGTCGCAAATCACTGGTCGACAAAGGAGGTATGCTATGATAGAAGACACAATGGCTATCGCAAGTGGCACGTTCCGTGGGATCATGAGGGTGAGGGCGGTGTACTTCCTCATCGTCTGCGTGTTCATCCTTATCGGGAGCGCCTACAACTACGACATCCTTTCGATGGGGGAGCACAAGCCCTTGATGATCGACGTCTCGCTGGTGCTCAACGCCATTGCGGCGATCCTTGTCGCCCTCTCCGCCGCGTTCGAGATCCCGCGTGAGTTGCGGCAGGGGGTTGCCTCGACCCTGCTCACCAAGCCGCTTGGCAGGACCGAGTACCTGGCCGGCAAGCTCGTCGGCACCGCTGGCGCTGGTTTCGCCATCTGCGGCATGATCACCCTCGGCTTTCTCTTCGTCTTCAGCTTCTTCTTCAGCGCCCAGGCCATGACTGCGATGTTCCGGGCCCATCTTCTCGTGATGGCCAGCGTTATCCCCATGACGGCCATCGCGATCTTCTTCTCCGTTTTTGTTCAGGAGACGCTTGCGGCGCTGTTGACCGCTGTCGTCATATGGCTCGCCCATAGCACACCGCTGCTCTATGGCAAGGTGGGGAGCGTGCTTTACGGAGGCATTGTGCCGGACTTGAACCTCTTCAACTTGAAGGCGGAGGCCGTGTACTCCTCAAGCATTAGCGGGTTATACATGTGCATGGTTCTCGCCTGGGCGATCGCCTACAGCGTGTTCGCCCTGGGGTGCGCCAGTCTGATCTTCAGTCAGAGAGATCTCAAGTGATGACCGCGAAGGGATGGGGCCGATAGATTCGGCGATTGCCTTATATTGTTCGGCCTCATCTTGTGGCATCTATTCTGCTTCCCCCAAATCCATCGTGCGCTTTGCGTGACCAGCGTTCGTTGGCGATGCTTTCTTGCGTGCGAAGAGTAGTGCGATTATGAACGACGGCAGGTGTGCGACGTGTGGTCTGTGCGGTGGCACGGGGCTACTTACGCAGAGGGGGATCGCATCTGCGTTCCTCATGCCGTGGAAATCCTCGCTGGTGCTTATCGCGACCGGCTGTGCCGCGGGGATGTGCTACTCTCCCTATGCATTCACGTTGGTGGCGGTCGGATACGTGCTCCCCTTAGCCTCCGCCGACCTGCGCCTGCTCTTATATCCATTCGTGGCGTTGGCCGCCCTCATGGGGAGAAAAGTCAATTGCCCTAACTGTTCGCTCGATGGCTCCCTCTTCAGGTGAAGGGAAAGGAGCCGCGCTGGCTGTGTGTGTGGGGCACGGTTATGGCTTATCTTGCGGTGGAGTAGATCTCCACTTTAGGGTAATTTGTCATAGTATTTCTTCGGACACACCTTGATAGTTCCTGTATGGGTGGTTATACTTGCGCTCACTTTGGGCGGTTTGCGGCCAGCGACTGGCGCAGGGCGTGTGAAGCTGAACGTGTTCCGCGGCGTAGCAAAAAAACTCAGAAAAAACACCACAACCCCTGGAGGTCTCATGGTGGAGTCGAACGCATCGCATCCAGACAAGAAGACTGTGGAGGCGCACATTTACCAGGATGCAAAGCTGAACTTCAGCCTCTTTGGGCTGTTCTTTGTGTTCTATCTTGGTACGGCCATCATCCAGACGCCCGCATGCCGGAGCATCGCCTCGACTCCTTTTCTCGGGATGCCGCTGGGGCTCTTCCTCAGTTTGGCCATCTTCCCTGTGTCATGGGCTCTCATCGTCATCTTCTTCTGGAAGTCGAGGTGAGCCACCATGAATGACAACTACTTAGTCGTCGGTTTTATCCTCTTTTTCGTGGTGGCCAGCATCGTCATCACGTGGTACACCACGCGCTCAACCAAGTCCACCAGCGACTTTTATGTCGCGGGGAAGGGGGTGCCA
>CAYTFM010000264.1:4951-5280 GCA_964436735.1 uncultured Victivallales bacterium
GCTTCCTTGGCTGCGCCGGGGACATCGGCGTCTTCGGCATCGACAGCATCTGGTTGTCGATCGGCTTCTTCGGCGGTTATATGGCGGTGCTGCTGCTCATCGCCGGCCCGCTGCGCAATGTCGGCAGCTACACGGTCGCCGACGCCCTCCACCGTCGTTATCCGGATGACCGCATCAAACTGATCGTGATGATTTCCACCCTAGTGATCTCGACCTTCTATCTGGTGCCGCAACTACTCGGCGCCGGATTGCTTTTCGAGATGCTGCTTGGCTGGAACTTCGTGGCGGTGACGATCGCCATGGGGGTGCTGGTTTCGATCTACATCATC
>CAYTFM010000264.1:5290-9905 GCA_964436735.1 uncultured Victivallales bacterium
CATCATCTTTGGGGGCATGAAGTCAACCCTCTACAACCAGGTGCTCCAGGCTTTGTTCCTGTGGGTCGCCATGGTGGTGCTCACGGTCATGGCGTTTTTCATCATCGGCAAGGGATCCATGTCGCATATCCTCGCTGTGGCGTCACAGACAGTCCCCCCCTGCATAGCCGGGAAAGTTGCCGCGGTGGTCGAGGCGGTTAAAAATCTCCCCGCCGACCAAGCCATCGCCACCGCCCGTCAGATGCTGCCAAACGCCGACAGTGTGATGAGCATCGGGGTGAAGACTGACAACACGTTGGCCATGATCAGCACGGTCATCGCCTTGGTCTTCGGCACCGCTGGTTTGCCGCACATACTGATCATGTTCTACACGGTTCCCAGCGCCAGGGCTGCCAAAAAGAGCGTGACGTTGTGCATCGTCGGCTTGGGCATCTTCTATTTGTGCGCCATCATCCTCGGTTTCCTGCTGTTTCCCGCCATCTATCCGAAGATCGTGGCGTGGATTGGCCAAGGCTCCAGTGGCGTCGGTTTGGCCAAGAACATGGCCGTGCTTGAGATCAGCAGCAAGGTGGGCGGGCCATGGTTGGTGGCCATCGGCGCTGCGGGGGCAGTGGCGGCGATCCTCAGCACTTCCGCCGGTTTGATGATCACCGCCGCGTCGACCATCAGCCACGACCTCTACAAGGTCTATATCAACAAGAATGCGACCGAGCGGCAGGAGTTGGCGATCGCCAAGATCACGACACTGGTGATGTCGGCGATCGCCGTGATTCTGGCCGTGGCTTTGAAAAAAGAGAACATCGCCTGGCTGGTGATGCTGGCCTTCAGCATCGCCGCCAGCGCCATCTTCCCCGCCATGATGGGCACCTTGTGGTGGCGGCGCGCCACTCGGCAGGGACTGATCGCCAGCATGATCACGGGTCTGGTTGTCTCGGTGATCTTCATCGTCCTGTTGCTCACCGGCGTCAAGTCCTTCCTTGGCCTGCCGACTGCGGGAGGTCCCGGCGCCTTTGGCGTCACGGCCGCCGTCATCGCGCTCGTGCTCGTGAGCTTGCTGACAAAGGATTGCGGCAAGGATGTCGACGGTTTCATGGCCCAGGCGCACAAACAGGACACGGATTGACGGGGAGAGCCGTGCGGGCGTACCCGCCGGCCTCTTTAGATGCTCAATTTCCCCAGTTCTCCCGTATCCGTGTCCCAGCACATGAGTGATTTGCCGCTGAGCGTGCCCGCGCACAGGAATCTTGTCCCTTCCACCGTCCGTTCGTGGCTCATGTGGAAATGACCGAAGATCCATGTCGGCGGCTTGTGGGTTAGGTGGCGCCACAGACGGGTCAGTTCCACTTCGCCACAGTCATGGGCCGGGCCGGGATCGAAGCCGGAACCCACCACGTGCGTCATCACGCCATGGGCGAACTCGGGATTGCCATGGATGCCCACGCCGATGTCGGCGGGACAGGAATGGGTGACGACGAGGGATGGACGCTCGGCGTTGAAAAGATGCGCCGCCCGAGATCTCTCATCGGGAAGGATGAAATTCGCGATTCGTCGGAACCAGTGGCGGTACTGGGGGCGGTCCACATGGAGCGCCCCCCCCAGGAAGCCGATGGTCGACGAGCCCATCCGCACCACCGAGGCCCTTGGTTGGAACCAGATGTTGTACTGGTGGCGCCATCCCGCGGCGGCTCCGTTCCTCACGCATGCCGCAAGCCAATTATGGTCTTCGTGGTTGCCGTCGATGACATACACCGGCATCGGGAGTCGGCATCCTTTTTCGAACGAGGCTGCGAACCGATCGGGGAAGAAGCCGAAGTCACCTGTCTGGATGGCCGCCTCAATGCCCGAGTCCGATCCGGCCCGCGCCAGCAGGGCGGCGAACTCCTCATGCCGCCCATGGATGTCGCCGACGATCAGGACGCGCATCAGAGGCTCCTGGTGAAGTCGAGTCTTAGCTTGTTTTGGAACACGATGATCTCCTCGAAAATTTTGCGGAGAAGGCTTTGGGTTATATCCGTCAGCGTGGATGGATCGATAAAGTTGTCGGGTGCGCCGCCTTGTGACGCCTGGGCCACTTGATGGGCGATCCTGATCTGCATCAGGCGCTCCCACGCCTCCGTCAGTTCCATGGCGCTGCGGGGCAACAGCACGCCACGGGCGGTGAGCTGTTTGATCCGCGCGATGGTTCCCGTCTCATGGATGCCATGACGGAGGGCGTAGACCCGGGCGAAATTGACGATGGGGGTCAGGGCGTCTTTAAGGTTGAAGCAGTCAGGATGCGCGCCGTTGGACTCGACGACGATCTTGCCGAACATGCCTAAGGGCGGCTTATAGGCCAGCGTCTCTAACGCGAGATTGTAGAAGAAGGCGTCTTTGCCGACAAGTTTCGATCGAAGATAGTGGCGGAGTTCGCCCGCAAGCTGGGTTTCGTCGTCAACGGCCCGGAAGTCTAAAACGATGCTGGTGCCTTGGAGGGCGTCGGCGGTGGGACGATCTGCCCATCTGTCAAACATCTCCCGCCACTGGTCGAGTGGCAGGCACCATGCGGGATTGCGCGCCATGACATTGCCACCGCAGTACGCGTATCCGACCGTCCTGAGGTCTTCGCACATGCGGGCGCCAAGTTCGGCGAAGTAGGCGGCGCATGCTGACTTCTCGGTGTCGGAACCAGGATTTGCGTACACCAGCGCATTGTCCTGGTCAGTAGCCAGCGTCTGCTCGCGGCGCCCCTCGCTCCCGAGGGCCAGGAAGGCGAACGGAACCGGGGACGGCCCGAGGCGCGCCCGTGCCTGGCTGAGTAGGTTCCGCGTGATGGCGTCGGAGAGAGTGGAGATGAAGTCCGTCAGGTGCCGAGCCTTGGCGCCGCCAGCCTCCATCTGCTTGACCGCTTCGGCGGCGTGTGACCATGCGGACTGTAGGTGCTCCACTGATTCCGCCGACTCGGCCGATAGAATAAGCGAGGAGAGATTAAGTTCGTTGACCTCGGCCAAATCCTGACGTCGCATGGCGCCTACCACATCGCCGGTGGCATTCCGTGTCAGTGCCGTGGATACCCCTTTGGCGCGCATGAGACGCACCACCTCGAAGAGAGGGGTGGCTTCGTTGACGGAGGGGGGAAGAGATGACATGATGTCGCGGACGTGTTGGTCGAGATTTCCCGTTGCAAGCACCTTGTCCCGCCAGTCTGCCTCAGTGACGACTCCGGCCGGAGTGCCGTCGCCTTCCCGCGCCAGAAGGACGTATCCGCGCTCCTGGCTCAGCAGAATGGATGCTTCTCGAATTGGCATATCCGTTGGCACCGTCGGAATGGGGCGGGCGAGGGAGGAGGCGGAGACGGCGAGGCGCAGGCGTGAGCTCTGGTGGGCGGCGAGGGCGTCATCCTTCGCCGTTGCGGCGAGACACCGCTCCGTGATGTCGTCGACGATTCCTTCACAGACGGGGCGCCGCCCGTTGTCGGCGTCGATCACCACGGCGGATATCGTCACCACGATGATCGTGCCGTCAAGGCGCCGCATGCGCAGTTCGTGTCCGTGAACGGAGCGTTCGGTGATGAGTTTCCTGAAGAACGACTTCCGCTCTGTGGCGTCGGGCAGCAGTTCTCTGACGGAAAGGCCAGTCAGCGTCTCGGGCGTTGGTGCTCCCAGCAAGGCCGACATGGCGGGGTTCGCCTCTATAAAAGGAGCCTTCGGACTGACTTCGGCGCGGAAGAACGCTACCAGCGGAGCAGCGGTCAGGGCGGTGTAGGGCGGTCGTGCGACCAAGGGCTGATGCGGATGGAAGTCCCGGATGCTGACGAGCAATCCGCCCCGGCCTCCCGTCATGACGGGGGAAACCGCAAGCGCCACGTTCACGCTCTGCCCGCCGGGACATGCGAGCAGGGCATTGAATCGGGCGGGCGCCGGGCGGCCCTCCAGCCACGCCTCCATATGGCTGCGGCCTGGACACTCCCTGTCCAGAAGCTCCAGAAGCGGACGTCCCTTGCAGGCGCTCTCTTCCGTCCCCAGAATCGCCAGCAGCGTTTTGTTGCAGAAGGCGACTGCGCCGTCCACCACCAGCAGGATACCCTCAGCGGCGGACTCGACCAGCAGCCGGTATTTCGCCTCGGATTCGGCCAGTTCATGTTCCGTCCGCCGCCGACTTTGTTCGATCAGATAGCTATGACGGGCGATGTAGAGGAGGAGGAGGGCGAGGCAGGCGGCGATGGCGAGGGAAATGCGAAGCAGGCGCCGTTCAAGTTGCGTGATCTCGGCGTGCACGTCATCCAGGTAGACGCCGGTGCCGATGATCCAGCCCCATGGCGGGAACAGCTTCACAAACGACAGCTTCCGCTCGATACGGTTGGGATCGTCTTTCCACTGCCACAGATAAGTAGTGTATCCCTCACCTTGCGTCTTGGCGATTTCCACGAACGTGACGAACACGGCGTTTCCCATGGCGTCGCGGTACTCGGACACGTCCTTGCCATCAAGTTCCGATCGGTAGGGGTGCATGATCATGCGCTGGTGCAGATCGGTAATCCAGAAATAGTCCTTGCCTTCGCTGCCGTATCGCAGGTGTTGTATCTCGCTCAGCGCCATACGCTGAGCCTGCTCTCGGGTGAGGATTCCCTCCCGCTCTT
>CAYTFM010000264.1:9915-13230 GCA_964436735.1 uncultured Victivallales bacterium
GTAAGTGGTGAGGATCGTTTGGCCAGAAATCTTGCGTTCGAATTCCGACAAGACGCTCCATGCCGCCACGGTGAGTTCGCGCACCATCTCCTTCTTCCGATCGATGATGGCGTTTTCGAGAGTCGGTATGACGACGCCGAAGATCGCCACCGCGAACATGAGCATGACAAGTATTGCCGGGCTGACGATTCCCAGCAAAAATTGCCTCCAGCTATAGTGTTGGTGCGGCATATAAGGGACGCGGAACTTTCTAATCTACCAGTTTTGGAGGGAACGTCTGCGTTTCCCGCGAGGTTGACGGTATGCTTGGGGAGGAGGCGGGCGTCTACCCTCCTGTGATATCATCCTTAGGCAGAACCCAGTCCATCGTGAGGTCCTTATTGTCGTCGAGCCATTTCCGGATGGTTCTTTGCCGTTCCTCCTCCCCTTTCCTTAGCGTCTCGACTGTCCTTAGCGCCACAAGATATTCAAGTTCGGCCTCCAGAACCTCTTGAAGGACTCTCATCTCCTCGAGGCGTTTCTTATCGTACCCTTTCCGTTCGAGGATTCCCAGTATGTAGGAGGGCTTTGAGTACCCCTGGGGAATTCCTCCCTTGGAGATGATCCGCGCCTGGTGCGTGAAATGCTGCAGGAATAGATCGAGCTGGGGGGGCTCGTCCTCGCCATGCGCATCAAGCAGTTTTTTGACCAGCGCGATGAATTCCGCGCGGCCAAAAGGTTTGGCCACGAACTCGTTTATCCTCCCGGAGGGTGTTCCGCCGCCGATCGCCTCAGCTGTCGTGTGGGCGGACAACATCAGAATGGGCACGCTCAAGCTCTTACTCCTGATCCTGGCTGCCAGCGTGTCTCCGTTCATCCCTGGCATCAAATAGTCGGTTATCACAAGTCTCACGTCCTGCCAGCGCCTCTCGAAGAATTCGAGCGCTTCGCATGGATCGTGGTGAATGGATAGTTCATGCCCCACCTCGGTATCAAGAATCCTCTTGATCAGGTTGGCGGCCGTTGCGTCGTCGTCGACGACGAGAATCACGCCTTTATCCATAATCGGTTCCTCGGTGATGTGGAGGGGGCATGGCAGTGTCTTTGGGCTTCACGGTCTATTCATCCTTGGTTGATTACGCCGCGTCAGCCATTGCCACAGCTTCCGATAAGATACCAGCAAAAGCTGAGAGGACAACGTCATAGGATATCCCTCGTCGAACGACGTGAAGCATCCACTTGCCGCTCCGACTATTACTCAACAAGCCATTTCTCGCAAATCCTTGGCTTTGGAGATGCCGTCCAGGATCCGGTTTGGTCGAATGCGCTCATTTCCCGCCGCGGGCGCGGCCTGAGAGGTATTCGGCGAGATGGAAGCCGAAGGGGCGGCTCATGTCGCATTGGATGTAGTCGATGCCCAGCGTCAACGCCCTGTTCCGCAGTTCGTCGAGGTAGTCGTGGAAGAGCTTCTCGTACGACTCTTTGACGGCGGCGCCGATCAGGTCGAGGCGTTCTTGCCCCTCGAGTTCGATGAGGCGGACGCGTCCTTGGAGGTTGAAGGATAGTTCCAAGGGGTCGACGATCTGGAGCAGGACGATCTCGTGCTTGCCGTCGAGCAGGCGCTTGACGCCGTCGAAGGTCGCGTCAAGATCGCCGAAGAGGTCGCTGATGACGAAGACGACGCGTCGTCTGCCGATCTTCTCGCCAAGCAGGCGCAGGACCGTGCCGATCGCCGACGGGGATTTGAGCTCCATCTTCTCACAGAACGTGGATATTTTGGCGACGACCTCCATGCCGCCGCTCACAGGGATTTCGTCGACGATCGCATTGGCGAAGAAGTGCGCGCCGACCTGGTCCGACTGGCCGACGATGATCTGCCCCAGCGATGTCGCGATGAACGCCGCATAGGCCATTTTCGATCCGTGCTGGTATTCGAACTTCATGCTTTCGCTGACGTCGATGAGAATGTGGGCGACGAAGTTGGTTTCCTGCTCGTATTGCTTGATGAGGTATTTGTCCGTCTTGTAGTAGGCGGTCCAGTCGATGTGCCGCACGTCGTCGCCCGGAACGTAGCCGCGGTGCCCGGCGAACTCGATGGCGAAGCCGTGGAAGGGGGAGCGGTGGTTGCCGACCAGGTTCCCTTCTACGAGTCCCGATGGCTTGAAGCCGATTTGCGACAGCCGTGCGATCGTGTCGGCGTCGAAATATTTCGTCCAACTGCTCATTTCTTTTTTTCCTCCAGTGGAAGCGGGAACAGTGTCCGGGGGAAGAAGACGGGATGACGTTTGCCCGAGATCACGCCGCGCTCACCATCCTCGTCGTCAAACAACAGGTCGAACGCGAGGTCGCCACGCATTGCGCGGGTTTTCACCGTCTCTAATGCTCTGAGTATGTCGTTGCTGTGGAATATCTTGTCAAGGGGAATGTCCATTTCGACGAACGCAAAGTCACCTGCCGGTGATATCGAGTAGCTCCATTTCGCACCGGACTCCGCCAGTTTGTCGAGCGGCGCGAGGAAGCCCAGTTGTTTGTAGGTGTCACGACGGAATCCCGCCGCGCTGCCGGGGAGGGCGGCGATGGAGAAGCGCTGATCGAGGCCGGCGACGCCGATCAGCTTGAGCAGTTCTTGATTCCTGATGGCGAACGCAAGCGCGACGCTCGTTTTGAACAGGTTGACGCCGAAGGAGTTGTCGCCCATGCCCTTGAACGTGTCGAGTTTCCACTCGTCGGGATAGCCGTCCACCGTTACGGGGGCGGCACCCTTTTCCGCGGCGTGGAGCGCGGGATCGTTCTCCATGAGGCGGAGGAATTCGCCCGTGGTCATCGTCAGGGGGTCGCCGTCGAGCAGAAGGAGGAGGCGGTCGCCGAAAATCTCCGCGCCGCCGCAGCTGCCGACGCAGGGGAAGTATTTCAGCTCGGCGGTTTTCCCGGCAGGGGTTTGGATGATCATGGCTCCCTGATCGGAGAGGGGGCTGCCGCCGTCCGCGCAGACGAGATGGTAGGCCTTGTCGGCGGCCACGCTCATGCGGCAGTGGAAGTTCCAGCCGCCGATGAACTTGTCGACGTCGAACGGGGCGGTGGTGAGAACAGACTCGTTCGGGAGTTTGAGCGAGATGGCCGCCTTGAAGAGTTTGTTGTCGAGCTTCGTCAGTCCGAACAGGCTGTCGCCGATCTTCACCGGCATGGTGATGAAGAGCGCCTTGTCCGACAGGTCTTTGCACTTCACTGTGTCGATGATCGTGATGGTGTCGAGGTAGAGCCGAAGTCCGTCTGCGTCCCCGTAGTTGGCCGTGTCAATGACGCGCTTCTTCTCCCACATCCAGTTATATTTGTCTG
>CAYTFM010000265.1:0-13171 GCA_964436735.1 uncultured Victivallales bacterium
ATCGGCGTTCGCGATCTCGAAGGGCCCTATATCCGGAGCACTGCCGATGGGGCGGGAAATGCCGTCAATGTCCTTTGCCGGAGCCTTGGCGGGGTCGGCGGCGTCGACGCAAGGAGAACCGACGCGCAGTCTCCCCGCCTTCGTCAGCAATGGGTCGGAGCTGATGTTGCCGGTTCCGGCATAACCTCCTTGGACACACGAGGAAGTGACAGTGAATGCGCCATCAAGTTGCGTAGACGAGTTTCCCCAGATGATGGAGTTGACGATCTCGACCGCCGCATTGTTGTAAATCTTGATGGCACCTGCGCCAGTACTGGCTTTATTGGCGGCGAAAAGGCAATTAACGAAGCGGACAGGGGCGTTCGTGGCGACAGCGGCACCCGTGTTGGTTGAGGTGTTTTCCAGGAAGGCACAATTGATCACCGTGAGTGGGCCTCCTAAGGCCTGAAGAGCCGCACCGGCATTCGAATTGAAATTCCGTCGGAAGACGCAGTTTCTAATGGTGCCCGATGCGCCACTGTAGCAATAGACCCCCGCATATACGCTGTTCTCGAAAGTTATTCCGTCGATGATTGTGGCCTTCAACAGATTGCTTGCCAGGTAGAATGTGCAATAGGCGATTTGCGTGAAATCAACTATAGTTTTCTCAGCCCCGTCTCTGGAGACGATCATCAAATTCTTGCTGTAGAGGGTGATCGAACTGTTTACCTTGTACGTTCCAGGCAGCAGTTCGATTATGTCGAAGGAACCGGCGGCGTTGATGGCGTCTTGGATCGTATTGAACGGGTGCGACTGCGAGCCGTCGCCGTTGTGGGGAGCGCTGGGGTCCGCATAGATGGTGGGCGGGGGGACGCTGGATGCGTCATCGTCGCTGGTGCCATGAAGCAACTCGTATTGAATGGGATAGCCGTCGCCGTCGTTGTCTACAAAGGTGTTGTCGGCTATCGTGGGATTGGTTCCATGGGAAAGCTCCCACGCGTCGGGCAATCCATCGAAATCGGAATCGGGATTAATGTGATCGAGCCCTCTGGCAACCTCGTCGCCGTCCGCGAGGCCATCATTATCGGAGTCGGCGCATGTCGGAACCGAATGACAAAGTCGCTCTTCTGTGTCGGTGAGGCCATCGCCATCCGCGTCAGCTGTCCCGTCATGTGAGAGGTCATCGAAGTAGCTCCTCTCCCAGGAGTCCGGAAGATTGTCACCGTCCGAGTCGTCGAACTCGTATGGGCCGATGTCGACGGCTGAGACAGCCGCGCCCCCGGAGGGAGCCCGTTGACGGACAACACCGACGGCATCGCGGAAAAGCGCATGAGCAGAAGTCCCGGCGTCAACGCATGGAGATGAACTGGCGGGATGTCCGAGTGGATCAAGCTGCGGATCGACGCTCAAAATTCCTGCGCCCGGCCATCCTCCCTGGACAATGGAGTGGCTTATGCTGACATTCCCCGTAATAATGCTATTCGAATTGCCCCAAATGATGCTATTCGAAATGCGCACCGCACAATTGGCGGCGTTGATTACCGCGTCGTAGCTGTTCACAGCCGTATTGCCCGTAAACAGACAATTCACGAATTCCGCCGGACTGTTGCTGCAGTAGACGAGATTGCCTCGGTTTTTCAAGAATGCGCAATTTCTCATGATCGGAGAGGCATTGCCTGCATACAAGTTGTAGCCAATTTGCTGAGATGACCTGACGGCAACACAGTTTTGAATAGCGGGCGCTCCGCCTACCACATAGAGTGAATACATGGCATTGACGATGGTGAATCCATCAATAACCGTGGCACGTGGCGCATTGTAGCAATAGATTCCACGCCAGTCGCCTTGTGCGTCGATAATGGTGACGTCTGGACCGGACGTTGATTTCAACATGATTTTCTTCGATATGGTTGGCGTATTTCCGCCCCCCCGGTAGAAGCCGGGTGCCACTTGGATGACATCGAAGTCCGTGGCCGCGTTGACCGCGGCGGCAATGTTTTGAAATGGTCGAGTGATCGAACCGTCGCCATCAGGTGCGGCTGCGGAGGAGACGTAGATCGTTGGATCCGGCACGTTGAGCGGATCGTTGTCGTCGCCGCCGTGAAGCAGTTCGTAGATGGCGGGATAGCCATCGGCGTCCCTATCCGCGAGGCCGTCGGGCTTCGCGGGATCAAGCCCCAACTCAAATTCGAGCCGATTTGTGACGCAATCGTCATCCGGATCGTCCTCAGCCCCTTGCGAAAGATCGCCAAAGTAGCTTCGTTCCCACGCATCGGGGAGGCCGTCATTGTCTTCATCGCTCGGTACCGTGACGCCATCTTTGCACAAAGCGGTGACCACTGCGCTGCCGGCCGGCATGGTCAGTTTTGTGGAAGTTACAGTAGTGTCGGCGATACCGGCCGTGTCGCCCGTCCATCCGTCGAAGACCTTCCCGACGGGGATGATGGCGGCGATGGCGACACATGTTCCCGCAGTATACTCCCCCGAGCCGGAACCACCATTGACGGTCAATTGATACAACTGGGCGAAGCTGGCGGTCACGGTGATGGCGGCGGCGGGCATCGTGATCGTCGTGGAGGTGGCGCCGACGTTGGCGACGGCGGTTGTGTCTCCGATCCAACTACGGAAGATCACATGCTCCGGAACGGTGGTGGCGATTGGCACCACAGCGCCGGCAGGATATGATCCCGAGCCCGTGCCGTTCACCACCGTCAGCGCATAGGTAGGATCCTTGAACGTGGCGGTGACAACCACATCCACATCGGGCATCGTCACGATGGTGCTCGAAGCCGTGACGCTGGCAACGCCAGCGACGTCGCCCGACCACCTGTCAAAAATCTTTCCCGGAGGAATCGTTGCGGCGATCTCGACCGCGGCTCCAGCGGCATATGATCCTGAACCAGTGCCACCTACAACAGTCAACCTGCGCAGCGGTTTCTTGAACGTCGCCGCAAGTGTGACATTGGCCGCGGGAATGGTTACTGTCGTCGAGGCCTCTGCGACGTCCGCCACTCCGTCCGTGTCCCCCGTCCACCTGTCAAACAACTTTCCGTCAGGGACTGTGGCAGATATGGGTACGATGGTCCCCGCGTCATACTCTCCGCCTCCCGTTCCGTCCACGACAGTCAGCGTGTAAACATCCTTGAGCACGGCGGCAAGCACAGCAGGGGCCGAGGGCATCGTCAGTGTCGTCGAGGGAGCGGAGACGTTGGCAAGCGTCAACACGTCGCCCGCCCATCGGACGAAAGATTTTCCGGATGGTGGTTCAGCCTTAACCGCCACCACGGCATGTGCGGAATATGCCCCTGTCCCCTCCCCGTTGATCACGGTCAAAGGGAAAACACCACGTGGAGCGTCGCAGAAAACTGCCGCCACCCTGGCGTCGGCGGAGGGCATCGTCAAGCTCGTGGAAGCCGCATTAACGTCGGCGACGCCTGCCACATCTCCCTCCCACAAACTAAAGACTGTTCCGGCGGGGACAATCGCGGTGATCCTCACCATGGAGCCAGGAGCGTAAGCGCCCGAGCCCGCTCCGCCCTCCACGCTCAAC
The DNA here is from genome assembly GCA_964436735.1 of uncultured Victivallales bacterium. Taxonomy (GTDB): domain Bacteria; phylum Verrucomicrobiota; class Lentisphaeria; order Victivallales; family GWF2-38-69; genus CAYTFM01. The sequence goes on from CAYTFM010000265.1 coordinate 3,530, forward strand.
TGGAAGGAACCCTGCTGCGCGTCCTTGAATGTCGCATTCACCGTACTGTCCGCCGCTGGCATCGCAACGACCGTCGGGTTCGAGCACGAATCAACGAGCAAGGAGGCGCCATCCGACCACTTGTCGAAAACCTTTCCGACAGGAGGTGCCGCCGCCGCCAGCACGTTGACGCCGGCGAGGTACTCGCCTGACCCCGTGCCATTCTCGACGGTCAGTTGGTACAACCGTGTAAAGGTGGCGGCCACCGTGGCATCAGCGTCAGGCATCGTGATCGTAGTGGCGGCGGCGTTGATATTGGCGACGCCAGCTATGTCGCCAGCCCAGGTGTGGAAGACCATGTGTTCCACCACAGAGGCGACAATGGGTATCGTCATCCCGGCCGGATACGCGCCGGAGCCTGCTCCGTCAACCACCGTGAGCACGCGAAGTGTTTTGAACGTGGCTGCCACGTAGACCGACGTAGACGACATCGTCAGGGTGGTCGACGCCGAATTGACGTCGGCTATTCCCGCAGTATCGCCTGTCCACTTGTCAAACACTTGTCCCGCAGGCACAGCCGCCGTAATCGCGACGACGCGTCCCGCGGCGTACTCGCCCGCCCCGGAGCCGCCATTGACGGTCAGCGGATACAACGGCGTGAAGGTGGCGGTCACCGTGGCGTCGGCGTCCGGCATCGTCACGGTCGTGGCGGCCTTCACGCGGTCGGCCACCCCTGTGACGTCACCACTCCAGGAATTGAAGAGCATATGCTCGGGAACGGTGGCGCCGATCGCCACAGCCGTTCCGACGGAGTACGTGCCGGAGCCCGTTCCGTTGACCACCGTGAGCGCGCGGAGATTTTTGAACGCGGCGGCCACCTGCGTTGACGCCGTCGGCATTGTCAGCGTGGTGGACGGCGCAATGACATCGGCGATTGCCGCGGTGTCGCCCGTCCACGTATGAAAAATCGCGCCAGCGGGAACCGTGGCGGCGATGGGAACGGAAGTCCCAGCCAGATACTCGCCGGTTCCCAAGCCGTTCAGCACGGTCAGCGCATAGAGATCCTTAAAACTCGCCCTCACGACTGTGTCGCAGTCCGGCATCGTCAGATTCGTCGAGGCAGCGGCAGGATCCACCACCGTGACGGCGTCCCCCGGGCGCGCACCAACGACCTTGCCCCGCGGACTGCCGGCGGCGATCGGCCCGAGCGCGCCGGGGTCGCATTCGCCAGAGCCTGAACCATTCTCCACCGTGAGGAAGTGCGCCTTGAGGGTGGGGAAGTATCTCGCCTTGAGGTAGCGCTCGACGATCCGGCGCTCCTCCGCGGAGAGAGCCCTCCCGTAGATGATCACCTCGTACACGTCGCCAATGAGGCAAAACGCAGGACTGGAGGCGTCGGAACCCAGGCGTGTCCTGACATGCCCCGTAGGCGGGAAATCACCCCCCTCCGCGGCGGCAGTGACCCCGTCCAAATTCCACACGGCGACCAACGGCGCATCCCACATCATGGTGTACAGCCCGGAGCCCGCAGTCAATACAACGTGCGCACTCTTCGCCTGGCCCTTGGAGTCCGAACCGTAAAACACGATGCTCGAAGATGCCACCGCGGCACCCCACGGTTCGCAGAGGTAGGCGCGTGTCTTTTTGGTTTTGGGAATTTTGTATTGACTGTCAACAAGATGCTGGAATTTGCCTGGCTTGTCGTCCTTGAACACACAAAAGAAGGTGAGTTTGTTGGTGTTCAATTCGGGAATTTTATCGCTGTCGAGGAAGTCGTCGCCCTTGAAGCGGAGGGCTGGTTTGCCATTAAGGAGATCGGGGACGAGGAGCGGTCTTCTTTGTTTGTTTTTCTGCGTGAAACAGTTGTCATTCCCCGAGTTGTCGGGCCAGCTCTGCACCTGTCCTTTCTTGTCAAGCACGACCTTGTCCGATTTGAGCCATACCTGCAGACCGGGAAGGCTTGCAGGATCGGCGGCGCGCGACGCGCAAGCCGCCGAGAGCGCGACCGCCACCCCGCAGACCGCAAAGACCTCCCGCGCCTTCGACACGAGGCGTCGAGATGTGAGCCATTGATGCGTTAAAAGCATCCTCCCGCCTTTCTTGTTGTGATTGTCTTTCGGCAATGTTATTGCGCACATACTACTTACGTAATTTACAGACAAAAACCTAAAATATATTTACGTGTTTATCATTTTCAAATGCGACGACAAAATAAATTTAAATTACAACATTGGATGAGACAAAAAGACACATTAAATTGCAGTTCAACAAGATACGTTGAAACACAACAGATGAGTGGTTGCCGTTAAGGCAGAGCCGGGAGGATCAATCGATGGTTTTTTTGAAGCGGGCCATGCTGACCGCCACGATGACGATACAGCAGGCGCAAAGGCCGGTGACAGAGGGGATCATCTCGACGGCGTCAGCTCCTCGGACGATCACGCCGCGCAGCAGGTCGACGAAGTAGGTCGCCGGCAGAACGGCTCCCAGAAGGTAGAGAGGCAGCGGCATCTCCGACCGCGGGAAGACGAATCCGCTGAGCAGGACGCTGGGCAGCATGACCAGAAAGGTCAGCTGTAGCGCCTGGAGCTGCGTGGCGGCGAAGGTGGAGAGCATCACGCCGAGCCCCAGAGTCGTCATGATGAACAGCGAGGAGAAAATGAAGAGCCAGGCCAGACTTCCATTGATCGCGACGTCGAAGACCACACGCATGAGGACCAGTACGATGACCAGTTCGGTCAGAGAGAGGATCGCATAGGGGCAGAGCTTGCCGAACAAAAGCCCGCCGCCCGTCACCGGCGTCACGAAGAGCTGCTCAAGCGTGCCCGTCTCCCGCTCTTTGGCGACGGAGAAGGCCGTCAAAAACGTCAGGACGAACTGCAGGATGATGGCGACGAGTCCCGGCACAAAGAAGTTGGCGTCGAGGAGGTTGGGATTGTAGAGGAGCCGCGGTCTGAGTTCGACGGGAAGGGTTGGGCGTCCATACTGGTCTCGTGAGGGTGCGATCTGGCTTTTCTCGCCCGCCAGCCTGGCCCGCGCGAAAGCCATGTTCTGAATCACGAGACTGGCGTTGTTCATGGCGCTTGACGCCACCTGCGAATCCGAACCATCGATGAGCAATTGCGCGGCGGCGGACTTGCCTCCGACGGTTCTCACGGTGAAGTCGGGCGGTATGATCAAGGCGGCCTTCGCCTCTCCCGCGCGGAGAGCGCTCTGCGCCTCCTCGTAGGAGTCGACGGACCGCGCAAGCTTGAACGAGCCGCTGTTCTCAAACGCCTCCACCAGCCTGCGGCCGTCGGTTCTGTGGTCGAGATTCAAGAGCACATACGGGACATTGTCGATGGTCGTGTTGGCGGCGAAACCGAAAATGATCAATTGCATCGCCGGGATGAGCAGCGCGAAGAAGAGCGTGGAGCGCTCCCGCCTGATATGGGCGAACTCCTTGATGAACACCGCCCAGAAGCCTTTCACAACCCCCTCCTCGCCGTTTCGGCTCTGCTCAAGAGGACAAAGACATCCTCGAGGCTTGACTGAATGGAGCGGATCGACGCCGAGGCTTCCCCCGGGGCCAAAGTGGCGAGGGCCGTGGCGGAGTCGAAGGAGGCGTCGACGAGAAGGTGCGCGGTGGCGCCGAAGAGCGTCGCGTCGGCCACGTTCGGCAGACGTCTGGCGACCGACACAGCCTCCGCCGGTTTGGAGCAGCTCACCTCATACCTCGCCGATCCCGGCGGATTGACCTCCGGAAGCGACTTCAACTCGTCAGGTCTGCCGCAGGCGATCAACCGCGAAAGGTAGATGTAGCTCACCTCCGAACAGCGTTCCGCCTCGTCCATGTAGTGCGTGGTCACGAACATGGTGACACCTTTGGCGGCAAGCTCGAACAGAAGATCCCAGAGATCCCGACGGGCGACAGGATCGATTCCGGCGGTAGGCTCGTCAAGGAAAAGGACTTCCGGCTCATGGATCAGCGAACAGGCCAAAGCCAGCCTCTGCTTCCAGCCTCCGGACAACGCTCCCGCGAGGCGGTCGAGATACGGTCCGACCCCCGCAAGCTCGGTGACCGCCTTGAAGCGCGCGGCCGCCCTCCCCCCCCGAAGGCCATAGATTCTCGAGTAGAACTCAAGATTCTCGCGGGCGGTCAGATCCGAGTACAGGCTGAACTTCTGACTCATGTAGCCGACTTTGGCCTTGACCGCCTCGGGGTCGCGGGAGACGTCCAATCCCATGATCGCCGCGCGCCCGGCGCTGGGCTTGAGAACGCCGCAGAGCATCCGAATCAAGGTGCTCTTCCCGGAGCCGTTTGGCCCCAACATCCCGAAGATGGAGCCGCGCTTGACGTGCAGGCTGACGGCGTCGACCGCCGTGAAAGAGCCGAAGCGCCTGGTGAGCGCCTCGACGGCTATGGCGTCGGAGCTCATGTATGCTATTTCCTAAAATGTTCTGTAACTGTGGCGTTTTATTAAAAAATTGTCCGGGTGCGGTGACGGAAATAGCAGAGAAAACAATTTTGGCGACAAAATTGTTTTCGGAGTTTTCCACTTCAAGGATTCTTGACAGGCTTGCCCGCCTCGTCATTCCCCAGGAGGATGTCGCAGACCATGCCGGGAGCGAGACCCTCGCGCGAGTCCTTGTCGATCGACACCATGATCCTGAACACCTGCTTCGAGCGCTCCTCGGGTGTCTGGACGTTACGTGGAGTGAATTCGCCCTCGGTTGAGACGAAGGTGACAGTGCCGTGGAACAGCTTTCCGGGGAAGGAGTCGAAGCGAAGCCGGAGCTTGTCGTTCAATTTCGCCAAAGCCAGCCGGGACTCCGGCACGAAGGCGCGCACCCGCAACCGCGTGAGATCAAGCAGCGACACGCAGGGCGAGTTCGCGGGAACCAGATCGCCAGGGCGCAGATCGATCGCTTCGACCCTGCAGTCCGCTGGCGAGCGCACCAGAAGCTCGTCGACGGCCCTCTTGGCCGCCTGCTGGTTGCCCTTCGCGCCGGCCAACGCAGCCTCGGCCTTCCTGATATCCTCCTCCCGGAAACCGGCCTTCAGCATCGCCAACCGGGCCTCGGCCTCGGCGAGGCTGGCCTCGCCCGCCAGAATGTCCTCCTTGCGGAAGCCCTCCTTCAACAGGTTGAGCGACTGCGCCGCGCTCTCCCGTTCGCCCTCCGCCACACTCAGATCACAGCGCGCCTGGTCGGCGTCGGAGGTCGACGTCACATGCTTCCTCTCAAGATCTGTGAGTCGGGAGAACTGCAGTTTCGAAAGCGTAAGTTTGGCTTCGGCGATAGAAAGCCGCGCGGCGGCGGCATCGATATCCTGCTGCCGCGAGCCGGCTCGCATTAGCGCCAGTTTGGCGGCGAGCTGTGACCGTCGCGCCTCCGCCTCGGCGATCTCCTCAACTCGGTAACCTTTCGTCAGGTGCTCCACTTCCGCCGCCGCCTCGCGCTCCTGCGCTTCGGCCGTCGCCAACCGCTCCAAGAGGTCGAAGGGTTCGAGGCGGAAAATGACATCGCCGGTCTTCAGCGCCTGTCCCTCGTCGACGAATATCTCCGCGACACGGCCGCCGACCCGCGAGCCGACTTTGATCTGATCCCCTTCGAGTATGCCGGAGATGAGCAACTCCGGCGCTCGGCCTTTCTGGTGGACCAGATAGGCGAGTCCAATGACAACAACCAAAGTCGCGACCGCGAGCAGTCTGTACATGCCAACCTCCCAGAGCGCTATCAAGCAGCACATGTGGTTCGGTGTTCGGTGTTCGGGAAAAGCGGGATAACGGTTAAGAAAAACCTCATGTAACTGGTGTCAGGTTTCGGGTGTCAGGTTTCAGAAAGAGATTCTTCCTGACACCTGACACCTGACACCTGACACCTGACACCTGACACCTGACACCTGACACCTGAACCCCGCCCCCGACACCTTGTTTCTTTCGAGTTTGCACGCGCGGCGGCGAGTGGAGTCGCTGGACACCGGACACTGCCCCCCTTACATACGCCCTCCCCAGGCAACGATCAAACAGCTGAGGGAACGAACTCCTTGACGTCCCTCGTGACCTCGACGGCACGGGCGACCTTGAGGATCGCCTTCTCGCCGAGGACCGGGCCGAGCAGTTGCGCCCCGATCGGCAACCCTGCCGCCGAGAGGGAGCACGGGACGCTGGCGCCGCAGATCCCGGCGAGATTGGCCGAGATGGTGTAGATGTCGGCAAGGTACATCTGCAGCGGGGTGGCGAACTCGCCAAACCGCACGGCCGGTGTTGGCGAACAGGGTGCGAGAATCACGTCGCATTTCTTGAACGCCTCGGCGAAGTCGTTGCGTATCAGAGCCCTGACTTTGAGGGCTTTCGCATAATAGGCGTCGTAATACCCACTGCTGAGCACGAAGGTGCCGAGGAGAATGCGCCTGCGCACCTCTTCGCCGAAGCCATGGCCGCGGCTCTCGAGGTACGTGGAAATGACGCCGTCCGCATGGGAATCCCGGTAGCCATACCTGACGCCGTCGAAGCGCGCCAAGTTCGCGCTGGCCTCGGCGGTCGCCACCACGTAATACGCGGCCACGGCGTACTTCGTCCGCGGGAGATGCACCTCAACCGGCTCGGCCCCAATCGCGTGCAGTTTCGCCATGACCGTCTCGACCGCCTGCCGGACGATGGGGTCGAGCCCCTCGACTTCGAAATACTCCTTGGGAAGTCCGACTTTGACGCCACGCAGATCGCCGGTGAAGCCTTTCACCGTTTCCGCATATCCCCCGCCCTGCCCCGGGAGTGACGTGGAGTCCCGCGGATCGTGTCCGGCAATGACGTCGAGCACCTCGGCGGCGCCGAGGACGTCCTTGGAGAAAGGGCCGATCTGATCAAGCGATGACGCGAAGGCCACAAGACCAAAGCGCGAGACAAGCCCGTACGTCGGCTTGAGTCCGACCACGCCGCAGAACGAGGCGGGCTGCCGGATGGATCCCCCCGTGTCGCTCCCCAGCGAGACAGGCGACTCGCCCGCCGCAACCGCCGCCGCGGATCCGCCGCTCGATCCGCCAGGCACCCGTTCCAGATCCCAGGGATTCCTCGTTTTCTGAAAGGCGCTATTCTCCGTGGAAGACCCCATGGCGAACTCGTCCATGTTGGCCCGCCCGAAAAGCACAAACCCCTTCGATTTAAGGCGTTCCACGGTCGTGGCGTCATAGACGGACATGAAATCCTTGAGGATCTTCGAGCCGCAGGTGCAGGGTTGTCCTTTCACGCAGATGACGTCTTTGATCGCAATCGGCACGCCGTCGAAGGGACTCAGCGGGGCGCCAGACGCGCGGCGCGCGTCTGATGCCGCCGCCTGCCGCGCGACATCGGCCTCGTCGATATGGAGGAAGGCGCCGACCGCCGGCTCAACCTCGCCGGTGCGCCGCAGATATAGTCCGCATAATTCTTTCGCGCTGAGCGTTTTGGCTGCAAGAGCCTCGGCGGCTTTCGTCAAAGAGAGCGTTCGAAGGTTGATGTCCATCACGACTCCTCCTCACCGGGGAGGACCCGCGGCATTCTGATAAGCGACTCGTTGGCGACGGCGGGAGCGTTGGCGAGCATGTCCGCGCGATCGAACGGGACGGCGTCGACGTCCTGCCGCCACACGTTCTCAAGCGGCACGGCATGGGCCATGGGCTCGACGCCAGAGACGTCGAGCTCCGCAAGCAGGTTCACATAGTCGAGGATCGCCTCCATGTCCGTCTGAAGCTTGGGAATGGCGGACTCGTCCAAGCTCAGCCTGGCGAGCTCGGCGACCCGCCGCACGTCGATTTTCGATGGTTCGCTCATGGGTGTGGATATGTTAGTGAAAGGGTTCAGGGTTCAGGGTTCAGGGTTCAGGGTTCAGGGTTCAGGGAAACGGGAGAATGTAACACCAGTGGGAGGCAACCACAAGGAGAGGCGACGAACACGGGTCAATATCTCACCTCGATCCAGGGCTCCCAGGCCGGCATCGCCAATTCAGGCAGGTCCACCCCCAGTTGATACCAGAACGACGCGCCGGGATAGCGCGAGCACTGGGCGTAGGCCACGCCGCCGACGCACGTGCTCACGCGGTAGAGCGCCTCCGGCGTGTCAGCTTTTGAGCGGAAGCGGCACATATAGGTTCCCTTCCTGGCTTGATCGGTAAGGAGTTTGACGACGATGTACGAATCATTCCGCCGCGGGGGGCTCTCCGAGGAAGGATCATCCCTGCCACCTCCCCCCTCCTCCGGGCTCCTCACCTCGACGCTTCCGCTCAAACGGGGAAGCGAGGCGATAAACTCCTTATCGCGGGAGACTTCGCCATCAAGCAGCGCCATGAAATCGTCGAGCGTCTCGTCGAGGTTGAATCCCTGCGACTGGAAGACATCCCGCCACACCTCGATGCCTGAAAGATTCGGCGGTGCGTCCGGGCGGGCGAACGCCTGGATGATCCTGCGCGCCCCCTTGACGCCATGGCGGCCGACAACCGCCGCGGCGAACGCCTCGCCGAGGGGATAGACGAGCATGGAGTCGGCCTTGGTGACAAGCTTCTCGTTTTGGAACAAATCCTCCGGCTGGAACACCCGCCACCCACGGGCGACAGCCGCCGAACGCCGCATGTTCTCCCGACAGCGTTTGCCGGGCGTATCAAAGAGGAGAAGCTCCACGTAGGTGGCCAGCCCCTCGTCGAAGAAGCGGGTAGAGAAGGCGTGCCGGGCGATTCCCTGCCCGCCCATATGCATGATATAGGTATGTGTCACCTCATGCCCGAGGATGCGTCGGAGCTCGGCGGGATCGTCGCAGTTCGAGAGGTCGACCCAGATCCTCTTCCAGTTGGCGATGCCGCTGGCTCCCATCTGCGAGCTGCCCGTGGTGTCAACCACCATCCCCGTCAACTTCTCGACGCCGAAGAGCGCGGCGACCTTGGCGTTCACCTCCTCCGCATGGGCGATCAATCTTTCCGCACGCCCTGCCAAACTCGCGTAATAGATGAACTCGAAGCTGGGGCTTTCGGCGCGCGCCACGGCCCACGCTTTGAACTCCGCCCGCGGTTCCCCCATGCCATCTTCCGCTGGTCTTAACCTGACAATCCAGGTGACGGTAAATGACAGCCACACAAGGACGATGAGCGCGACGCCGATGCCGCCCAAGATGGCGGCGCCCCTGCCGCGGCGCGGCAAGAGAGGCCGCCTCCCCGCCCCAAGCCGTTCGAAGCCCACGGCCGAAAGCAGAAGGCATCCCGCGGCAAGCCCGAGCTGCGCCCCGACCCGCTCCCACGGGAACACAAGGAGGCGCCCTTCGAACACAGGCTCGGCAAGCGTCAAAAGGTTGAACATCTCGCGGGCCGCCGGAAAGAGTCCCGCCATTTGGGCAATCAGATACGCCCAGAAGAGGAGCCCAATAATGAGCAAGGCGAAGAGGCGGAAGAACGACAGCGCCATCCCTATCGAGAGCGCGACGGCGCATTGGCATATCTCCAAGAGCGTGAGCTGCGCCAGAACGCCAAGATGAAGCGACACATCCAAGGAGTCCCTTGACAGAAACTGATGCGCGGCGGTCACGACCGTGCCGGCCACTGGAAGGATGGACAGCACGATTGTCCCCATGACCGCCTTGACCATAAGGATGCGCAGTCGCCCCACAGGCAACGCGTCGAGGAAGGCGAGCAGCAGCGCTCCCATTCAGGGGCTCTCCGACT
>CAYTFM010000266.1:0-2962 GCA_964436735.1 uncultured Victivallales bacterium
GTGGGGCCGGGGGCATTCGCCATCACTCCCGCCTTGGGCAGTTCCATCATTTCTATGCTGGTGGAGGTGTATCGCATCGGCTTCCAGCTGGCATTGCCGGTTTTCGCCTTGAACATGATCCTGAACATCTGCCTGGCGGTGATATCGAAGGTGGGCGAGGAGTTCCCCGTCCTCATGCTTTCGTTTCCTGTAAAAATCGGCGTGGGGCTCATCGCGCTTGTGGGGATGCTCCCCATCTTCATCTACTACTGCAGGAGTGTTTCGGAGATGATGATCGAATGGATCATCATGGCCGTGTCGTGATGCCCCGTCCTGATTGCAATCCGCATTGGACGTCACCCAAGACGCGGCAACGGGTATGATTCATGCGAATATCCTGGACGGTTGACAAACCGCATCCCGACGTCGCCCCCAGGATTTCCCATGGAAAATAAAGATCCGAGTAAAACCGAAGAGCCGACAGGCAAGCGCATAGAGGAGGCGAGGGCTGACGGCAATGTGATGATGTCGGACGAGATCAACTCGGTCGCCGTCCTGCTCATTGGCACGCTGGTGCTGATTTTCTTCACCTTCCCGTCGGTGAAGGAAGCGTTTTACGACACGTTGATGGGATGTCTTGCCATCGACTGCCGCTCAAGTTGGTCCGACGCCCAGGTGACCCGCGGCGGATTTGTGGGGGCTGTCGTCCTCGCCAAACTGCTGCTGCCGGCCATGTTCTTCATCGCCCTCGCCACCGTGATTGCCGTCAAGGCGCAGATCGGGAGCTATTATTCCACGAAGGCCCTCGAGTGGAAATTCGACGCGTTGATGCCGAATTTCAAGACGTTGATCCCCTCGCAGGCGAACATGGTCCGGCTTGGACTCACAACCCTCAAAGTCGGGGCGATCTCCCTGTTCGTCTACTGGACGGTCAAAGGTGACCTTGAGAAGATCGTGGCCCTGCCGATGGACACCCTGTCCGAGGCCATGTACTGGATCCTGGGCAAGATCGCCTTCCTGGTCTTCAAGATCCTCGCCTTCCTGGTGGTCATCGCCGCCATCGACTACACCTACAAGCATATCAAGTACTACGTCGATCTGCGCATGACGCGGGAGGAGGTCAAGGACGAGCGGAAGAACAGCGAGGGCGATCCGAAAATCAAAGCCGAGATCAGAAAGCGGATGATGATGATGTTGGCGAGGATCATCGCGCAGGTCCCTCGGGCCGATGTCGTGGTGACCAACCCGACCCATGTAGCCGTGGCGCTCAAGTATGAGGCGGGGATGCCTGCCCCGCGGGTGTTGGCGAAAGGCCTCAGAAAAAGGGCGATGCGCATCAAGATGATCGCCTACGAGCATGGGGTGCCGATCGTGGAGAACCCCCCGCTGGCGAGGGGACTCTACCGCAGCACGAAGACCGGCGGGTTCATCCAGCCGCAGTTTTTCGGAGCGGTCGCCGCCGTCCTCGCCAAGCTGCACCGGGCGGGCATCCGCCGGTTCAAACTCTCATAGAGCATGGTACCGGGCTTGCTGGCCTGGGAATTGCGTTGTACATCACCGCATATGGCTGTTTAGCAGGTCTGAGGACAGGCTCACACTAAAAACGAGGCTTTGAGATGGCTTCTCCAGCTACCGACATCAAGCAGAGAAACAAGATCTTCAATGTGGACGTCATCTTCGCCTTCCTCGTGGCGGGCGTCATCGTCGTCCTGCTCTTCCCGCTGCCGACGCAGGTGCTCGACGTCCTGCTGGTGCTGAATGTGGCCATCAGTCTGATCATCTTCCTGATCATGTTCTACATCAAGGATCCGCTCGAGCTGTCGTCTTTTCCGACAATCCTGCTGATCACCACTCTGTTTCGCCTCTCCCTTGAGGTGGCGTCGACGAAGCTCATCCTGCTCGACGCCAACGCGGGTGTGGTCATCCATGCGTTCGGCCGTTTCGTGATCCAGAACAACTATATCATCGGCGCCGTGGTGTTCTGTCTGTTGATGGTCATCCAGTTGATGGTCATCGTGAAGGGCTCGACGCGCATCTCCGAGGTGGCGGCGCGGTTCACCCTCGATGCCATGCCCGGCAAGCAGATGAGCATCGACGCCGACTTGAATGCCGGCATCATTGACGAGAGCGAGGCGAAAAGACGTCGCGAGGAGCTCAGCCGGGAGGCCGAATTCTACGGGGCGATGGACGGCGCGACCAAGTTCGTCGCCGGTGACGCCAAGGCGGCCGTCGTCATCACCGCCATCAACATCGTTGGTGGTCTCTGTCTTGGTATCGTGCAGCGCAAGATGGAACTGGTCGACGCGCTGCAGACCTACACCATCCTGACCATCGGTGAAGGACTGGTCAACCAGATCCCCGCCCTGCTGATCTCCGTCGCGTCAGGCATTCTTGTGGCGAAGACCGACACCGAGAAGGAGGGCCTTGGCGGCCAGCTCGCCGGTGAGATGTTCAAACGGCCCGAGCCGCTGCTCATCGGCAGCACGCTCCTGTTCGTCATCGCCATCCTCCCCGGATTCCCTTTCCTCCCCTTCGCGCTGCTGTCCGTTGTCTGCCTCGTCGTCGGCCTCGCCGTGAACAAGCAGAACGTGCAGGATGAGGAGCAGGCCGGAGTTCTGGCGCTCGCCGGGGCTGGTCCCCAGGGAATGATCGGTCCTGGCAATGTCCCGAAGGCGCTTGGTCCGGGAAAACCGGGGCAGCCGGGTGAATCCGGCCCCGCCGGACAGCAGCGGCCGGAGGACAGTCTGCCGAAGATCAACCCCATGACCCTCGAGGTCGGCTTCAGCCTTGTTCCGCTCGTGGACACCTCGCAGGGCGGCGACTTGGTGGAGCGCATCGGGCTCATCCGCCGACAGATCAAGGATGAACTCGGCTTTCTGATCCCGCCGATCTCGATACAGGACAACATCGACCTGCCCAACAACGTCTACCGCATCCTCGTCAGAGGGCTTGAGAGGGGCCGGGGCGAGGTCCATGCCGGCTC
>CAYTFM010000266.1:2972-13151 GCA_964436735.1 uncultured Victivallales bacterium
CGGCTCGCCATCAACCCCGGCGACGTCGTCGGTCACATCGAGGGCATCAGGACGATTGACCCGGCATTCGGCTTCGAGGCCGTCTGGATCAACCCGGGCAGGTCGGACGCCGCGGAGTCCATGGGATACACCGTCGTCGAACCGTCCAGCGTCATCGCCACCCATGTCACCAAGATCGTCCGCGACTACGCCTCGGAGCTGCTGTCCCGGCAGGATGTCAGCAACGTGCTCGACGAGCTCAAAAAGACGCATCCGGCGGTCGTCGAGGAGCTTGTCGCCCACCAGGTCACGGTAGGCATCGTCCACCGCGTCCTCCAGCATCTCCTTGACGAGAAGGTGCCGATCCACGACATGCCAACGGTTCTCGAGACCCTCTCGGACTTCTACTCCCAGACCAAGGACTCCGTGATCCTCGCCGAGTTCTGCCGTCAGGCGCTCAAGGGGCACATCGTCGCGCAGTACGTCCGCCGCGTCCGCGAGGACGAGGGCGATCCCCAGTCGCTGGAGCTCCTCGCGCTGCACGCCATCACGCTCCAGCCCGACCTCGAGGACGAGATCCAGCGCGGCATCACCCATTCGAGCGGCGGCGGCATGATGGGGCTCGCTCCCGAGCGTGTTGGCGGGATAGTAAATATGGTCAAGGCGGTGTATGATAGTGCCCGCGAGACGACTGACGCCGACATCGTTCTTCTTGTCTCTCCGCTCATCCGTCTGCACATGCATCGGATGCTGGAGAGGAAGATATACAATCTGCCGGTCCTCTCCTACGCCGAGGTGTCCGATGACATTTCGATCCGGATACTGGGCGCCGTCAGAGATGCGAATATGGAAGGGCGATTGGCCGCATGAAGATCAAGCGCTACAAAGGCGCCTCTCTCGAGAAGATCAGGGATGTCATTCTCAAGGAGCTCGGCGAGAACGCCGTCATCGTCAACATCCAGAAGATCAGTGGCGATGGCCTCCTCTCGCTGGGGCGCAAGACCGGCTTCGAGGTCATTGCCGCCCTCGAGGAGCCCGTCAACGCCGACGGCGTCCCGCTGGACTCACACGACGCCAAGCGGTTTGAGACGCTTTTGGACGACCAGAAGGAGCAGTACCGGAACCTGCGCAAGTCCATCAAGATGATCGACGAGAAACTGGTCGAGGTGGATGGCAGGATTGGAACCCTGGCGACGCAGGGAACACCACCCCAGGAGTCCGAAGAGCTCAGAAACGTCCATACGGCGTGGCATCAGCTTTTGGCGGAGGCGGTCCGCGGCATCTCGAAGAATCCCGTCCCCACTCAAGAGGACTGGCACGAGGCTCTCGCGTCGCTTGTGCCGACTGCGGGGGGCATCCTCTTCCGCAAGTCCTCCGCAACCCCCGACGTCTACGTCTTTGTCGGCTCCACCGGCGTCGGCAAGACCACCACCCTCGCCAAACTGGCGGCCAAGTGCGTCCTCGGCGAGAAGCTGTCCGTTGGCATCATCACCCTCGACACCTTCCGCGTCGCCGCCGTCGACCAACTCCGGGAGTACGCCACGCTGCTCGGCGCCGAGATGTCGGTGGCCTTCAGCGCGGACGAGCTCAAAACGCAGCTCGACCGCTTCTCCGGCAAGGATGTGGTGTTTGTCGACACCCCTGGCCGCGGCCAGTTCGATGAGGCCGGCATCAAGGCCATTGGCGAATGCGTGTCTTCCGTCCCGGGGATCTGCTCCCTCCTTGTCATTCCGGCGAGCATCCGGCAGGAGGAGGCGCGGGTCGTCTGTCAAAGCTATGCCCCGCTCAAGCCCTCGGCCCTGATCATCAGCAAAACGGACGAGGCGGTCCGCTGCGACGGGCTCACGCAGCTCTTCGAGAGTACGCGTCTACCTGTCGTCTACATCGCTGACGGGCAAAGGGTTCCAGAAGATATCCATGTGGCGTCGCCGGGGGTCGTGGCCTCCCTTGTGATGCCGTTCGTGCCGACCAAGGAGAACGTCAAGATTGGAGGCTCAGCCGATGACCGGAAAGGTGGATCAGGCGGCGTCGCTTCGACGCGCCCCCAGTAGCTCCCCGGCCACCCTGCCGCAGTCGCGGAAGGCACTCTGCTGCATCGCTGTCGCCAGTGGCAAGGGCGGTGTCGGCAAGACCTTCATCTGCGCCAATCTGGCCGTGGCGTTCGCCCTTCTCAACAGGAAGGTGCTCGTTATCGACGCCGACCTCGGGCTGGCCAACGCCGAGCTCATGCTGGGCGTCTCCCCCAAGTTCTCGCTCCAGGACGCCATCTTCAAAGGCAAGCCGCTTGCGGAGGTCGTCGTCCACACGCCCTACGGCGTCGACCTGCTCGCCGCCAGTTCCGGGGCGCGGGAAATGGTCTCCATGGGCGACGCCCGCATCGCGATGCTGGTCAACGACCTGGTCAGCTTCGCCGCCGATTATGATGTGCTGATTTTCGACTGCGCCGCGGGGATTGACAACAATGTCACCATGTTCATCTCGGCCGCCCCCCAGACGATTGTGGTGGCCGCCCCCCATCCTGCCTCCATCATGGATGCCTACGCCCTCACCAAGGTCATACACCAGGAGAGCCTCTCCAAAAGCGTCAGCCTCGTCGTCAACATGGCCGAGTCCGACGCCGAGGGCGAGCGTGTCAGAGACATTCTCAAGCGGGTCTCGGAGGTCTATTTGTCGAAAAGCATCGAGCTGCTGGGCATCATCCCCGCCTCGGCGAAGGCGCGCAAGGCCATCCACGCGAGGAAGCCGTTGCTGTTCCTCTACCCGGAAGACGAGGCGGCGAAGCGGATCAGGGACATCGCCAAGACGATCGTCCAGAAGAGAAGCGCCGATGTGAAGATGGCCGACTTCAACGCGCAAGGCATCCTCGACGGCCTCGTCGGCACGGTCAGCGGGTGATGTTGAAGAGGCGAAATTCGAAATCCGAATATCGAAATCCGAGGTAATGTTGAAAATTCGAATCCCGAATGAATGAAACAAGACAGTTCAGTAGCGTTTTCCGCTGTCTCGGATTTCGTGCTTCGATATTCGGGTTTATTTTAAAAGAGCGGTGTCGAACATGTTTGGTGACGCGTTGAGGCGGTTCGTGCTGGTGGTCGCGTTCATCGCGGCGGCCGCGAGCCTTGTGATCAATCTGATGGCGAAACGTGAGCTGTTGTACTCGGCGTTCATGGCGCTGTGCGTCATGCTGGCCGTGGCCATCGTGCTCTTCCTCGCCGCCCAGGGGGTGGCGAAGATTCTCATGGTCTTCCTCTTCGAGCAGAAAAAGAGGGCCAAGGAGCAGGCGCTGAAGAAGCAGCTCAAGGAATAGTGGCGGGCAACCCCGCAAATCCTAAATCCGAATATCGAAACTCGAAATAATGGTCAATCTCAAAGTTCGAATGAATGACGCAAAACAGTTCAACAGCGTTTTCGCTGTTTCGGATCTCGAGCTTCGGATTTCGGATGTACCAAACGTCTTGTGGAGACATAGGCAAGTGGGCGTGGTGGCGTATGGCGGATGAGAACACAGGCGAACACGTGGGCGTGGAGTTCTGGATCGATCCCGTGACCGAGGAGACCCTCTGGTGGGACTTCTGGCGGCATCCCGACGACTCCGATCTGCGTCTCCGGCTTGTCGAGGCCTATCTGCCCATCGTCGTGAGGATTGTCAGCAAACTCGCCATCCGCGTCCAGCATCGAATCGAGGAGGAGGAACTGCTCGGCTCAGGCGTCCTCGGCCTCCATGACGCCATCTCCAACTTCTCCCGGCACAAGCAGACGCCGTTCACGACGTTCGCCTACAAGCGGATCAAGGGCGCCGTCCTTGATCAGCTTAGAAAGCAGGATCATCTCACCCGGACCCAGCGTCAGCACTACCGAGAGATCTGCGCCGCCATCAGCCACCTCACCGAGCGTCTCGCCCGCCCCCCCACCGACCAGGAGATCTCCGACGAGACCAAGATCTCCTGCGATGACATCTCCATGTACATCGGCATGGGGAGCAATGCCATCAGTCTCAACGAGGAGAAAGGGGTCGACGGCGTCGCGTACCTCGACTTCCTCTCCGACGACAAGGCCGTCTCCCCTCTCGACGCCGCCGACACCGCTCTTTCCCTCGAGGGGCTCCGCGAGGCCTATCGGCAACTCGACGAGCGCGATCAGCAATTGCTCTATCTCAGGCATTACGAAGAGCTTGGCGTCAAAGAGATCGCACAGGTTTTCGGTATTTCCGAGGGAAGGGTCTCCCAGCTGTACAAGCAGATCATTTTGAAGCTTCGCGCGCTTATGCACCTCAAGGATATTGTCGACTGAAAGGAGCGATGCCATGTCAGAGGACATGTTCGGCAATCTGAAGCCCGGCGAAAAGGTGGTCGACCAATCGCAGCATACCGACACCGAGGGCGGGGGGTATCGTTTTCTCATGTATGGCGGAGGGCGGCGCAGGCAGCCGAAGGAGTCCAAGGATGAGAAGGTCTTCTCTCCTGGTAAACCCGTTGAGGTGAACCTCTCCGCCGCCGCCATCTCCGCCTCGCGTACCGCCGTCCCCGAGGGGGGCGATGCCAAAAAGGAAGCTTCTCCATCCCCGCAACCTGGTCAGAAACAGGCGGACGAGGCCACTTCTTCCCCGCAGGATGGAGATACGGCTGTGAAACACATCAATATCACGCTATAGTATGCTGGTTGCTTGTCAGTTGCTTGGTGCTGGAAGTCTTGGCTTCGTCCAACGGGCAACACGCGACTGACAACAAAACCCGGCGAAGCCGGGCGAGTTCTGTCACCATATGTCTGAGGGACGCAGCGCATGGCCGAGACGATCAGAGACATGATCGACGACAACAGTCGAGTCAACTACCGTATGTTGACCGCCTACATCTCTCATTACGCCCTGCCGTACTTCGTCGAACAAGTCAAGCACCCGCTGCTTGTCGGCAAGGATCTGTATGACGGCGAACTCATGCAGAACTTCACCAACTCCAAAACCATGCGCTTCAAGGTCGCGAACTTCCGCGGTCCGGAGGGTGAGGCCGTGTCCGAGGAGGCGGCGATCCCTCAGGAAAGCAAAGACATGCATGAGAGCATCACGCGGGCCATCTACATGCTCCGCAAGAAGCCATTCTCGGGCGGCATGCCCAACGTCATCAGCATCGGACGCTCCTCGGAGAACGACGTCGTCATCGTCGACTACTCCATCTCGAAGCGTCACGCCGAGATCATTCTTTTCCACGGACTCTATTTCCTGATGGATCTCGGTTCGACGAACGGCACCCGCGTCAATGGCCAACTTGTCCAGCCGAACGTGAAAATCAAACTCGACCCCAGCGCCAACATCGCTTTTGGGCGGATCATCTTCGTGCTCACCGGGGCGGCGGACCTCTACCAGGGCATCCGCACCGTCAACGCCCTGGCGTGAAAGTCGGCGTGAGCCAGATCGGCGTTCCCCTTCCTGACACTGAAAGCGAGGTGTTCTCCCGATGCCGCGCATGATCGACGGTGCCATGGATTCCCCGACGTCCTATGGAAGCCTGACACGCTATTTCGTCCCCCTGGCCCTGCAGGCGATTTCGCAGTCTCTGACGTATCCGCTGGTGGCGATGGTCGCGGCCCGTGGCGAGGGAGGAGCCGCCAACATCGCCGCCCTGGCGCAGTCGGGGGCCATGTTCTTCTTCCTCTACGGGTTTGCGACAGGGTTGATCACCACCGGCATGGTCTACGCGCACACCGCGCAGGGGCTCGCCGCCTTCCGGCGCCTGAACAGCATCGTGACGGCGGGCATCATGGTGGCGCATCTCCTGTGCTGTCTGCCGCCCGTCTCGCATGTGATTTTCGGCGTCCTGATGGGACTGCCACCGGCCCTGGAGCGTCCGACGGCCTTCTATTTCATGCTCATCTTCCCCCTTTCGCTGATATTCAACATCCGCAACCCCGCCATGATCGTCCTGTTCAACGAGAAGGCGACGGGACTCGCCTACGCCGCCACGCTCGGCCGGATCGCGTTGACGCTCGTCTTCTCCGCCGTGTGCTGCGCCATGGGACTGGTCGGGTTGGTGTGGGCGATGATCGCCCAGACGATCCCGATGATCGCCGAGGCGTACGCCTTCAGCTGGTTCGCCCGTCCGTTCATCAGGAAGCTGCCTGACGCCGGCGGGCCGGTGGCGTCGTTGACGGAGATGTTCAATTTCACCATGAGTTTCTCCATCGGCAAGGTGCTGATGTGGTTCTCCACCTATCTGATCGGGGCGTTCGCCGCCCGCGCCGCAGCTCCCGAACTGATGCTGCCCGTCTACTACGCCGCGCTCGGGCTCGTGAATCCGGTCAGCTTTGGCGCCTCCCGGGCGCAGGCGCTGGTGATCGGCTTCGACGGCAACCGTCGGCAGAAGCGGAGAATTCTCGACTTCACCTACGCCTCGGGGATCGTGCTGGGGTTCTTCCCGCTGCTGTTTCTGCTGCCCGGCGTCTGCGAGTGGTATTATGTTACGCTGCAGAAGATCCCGTATGCGTCCATTCCTGACGTGAGGCTCACCGCCCTCTGGCTGGTGCCGCTGCCATTGGTGGTCGCCGTGCGCTCATACGCCGAAGGAAGAGCGGCCGTGCGACGCAAGCCGCTGGCGGTCATGGCGGGGCAGGGGGTGTATCTCGGGCTCGCCGCCGCCGTCGCCTTCTTCTGCCTCGACGCCGGAATGTCCGGCAATCTCATCGGCCCCGTCGCCCTCCTCGTCGGCAACATCTTCGCTGCCATTGTGATAGGTCTCGCCATCAGAACCGAGGATCCGCCGACAGCGTTTCCAAGGACTTCAACGCAGGTCGACGGGGAGTGAAAAGTGAGCTCAGCACGACCCGCAAATGGAACGCCCGCGTTTTCAAGGGAAAGCCAAGATGCGGCCGGGCGGGACGCCCGCGTTCCCAGCCGCAAAACGCGGGCGTTCCATAACGCGGCTGATTTCTGCCGTTGAAATCAGGCGTTCGGTCTCTCTGGGCATGTATATCCGGCCGCCGCGCAAATTGATCGTAAGATTAGGCATTAAGAGCTGATTGTTCTGCTCCGTGCCATTTTGTCGCGTTGAACAGTACGCACGTATTGAATCGCTGGCAGTCCAAAGAGAATTGCCCGGTAAGGACGGTCCGTGGCAATCCCGAAGAGTTTCCCCATCTCTGGACGCACGTCGAGGATGAATTTCAGAAAATCGCACCAAGTAGTGCCTATCTTGTGCGACTGGGCAAGAAGTTCAAAGTAACTCAACGCAATCACGACATCGGCATCACCGCAATAAGCTTTCTCGCCTGCGGAGGCGATCAGAAGATGCGGCGCACCGCGGAAAATTTCATCCACATTCGAATGACGATAGGCATATATCGCCTTGCCGATGAACTCCGGTAGTTCGGGTTTTTCCGCGATAGACTTTTCAAGTCCGTCGATCAGATCCTTCAATATACGGCTCAGGGCGAGCCGCTTGTCAACTACGGTGAAAGTAAGGTCGCATGTGTTGCCTCCCGTGGGAGCATGGGCGGTGTCGGCGAGGAGCTTATCGATAAGTGGGCGTTGCACGTCTTCACTGCGGTACTGCCGCATGGTTCTCCTGCCGCGGACAAACCGGCTCAGAGCGTCCGGTGCAACTGCGGGCGTTGCTTCCAGGGGGAGGCTGTCCTCAGCCCGCAAGCCGAAAATCGACACGGCTCCGGTCGGGCAGATCGCCAAACAATGTTGGCAGCCGATACATTGCTCCTCCATATGTGTCAGGATATCGGGATAATTGTCACGATACTCAATAATATGGCGGGGACAGTCTTCAATACAGGCGTTACAGCGGATGCATGTGGCGTGACTAACACTAAAATCCAGCATATTATCCATGTGTCCCATTCTCCCGATTAGATCTCAAGTAGAGCAGATTAAGGCTGTTTTGCCGAACGCTTAGCTCTGCCTGCGGTTAACGAGTTGAATGTTCCACCACTTCGGCCGATGGGCAGAATCTATTTGTAGGGCTTTCATCTTGTTTTGATGGAGTGATGCAATATCTGATAAACATTCCAATGATAAACCACATTAGGTTTCCTAAAACCCCATAAAGAAATATTACAGTTGTAAGCCATCCAATTCCATTCTCGAAATGTGGACGAGACATCTCAAGAATTACACCAATTGGGAAGTCAACTATGTAAAAATTGATACACATCATTATGAAGCCAATGCCATCAGTGTCGCTACTATTTAAGGTAATCAACATCGAAATGGCGGTTATAATGAGTAGGCATGAGTGTGCAGCCACAAATATTATCGGTATTTTGAATCGATTCATATATTGTGATTCTTTTGCCCTAACGCCCGGATCTGCCACGGCTATAGAGATAGAAAAATCTACCGCAGTTAGCCGATGGCAGAATCCGTAGGTTATCTGTCTAATTTGTGTTTATTATTTTGCCTTTGTTGTCCAATATATATTCATTTGAGCAGCTTGAGCATTGTAATATAATCCCATCTGAGCGCATTGGTAAGCCATCAAGGATGTTTGGATTGATCCAAGTTTTGGATTGATTTATTGCCTTGTTGCCAAATTGAATATTGCATTTCGGGCATAAAATAGCAGACCGTATTTTCTGAAGTTTGTAGAAACGGAGTATGAATATCACTATCAGTGCAATGAGTATTATCGGCAGGAAAAGTATTGTATATTACTCACGACACTAAAATGATTGCGTTTAAACTAGGCAACAGCATATCGAACCTGATCGGCATGGAAATATCGCTTGACCGAGTCAGGATCGGACTTGCGGCGGCCAAGAAAGGCTCGGAGGTTGTACTTCATCGAATCCTTGCTTTTGGGCCTGCGGCGCCCAACCGCATTTGCCTTGACATCCTGGTTGAGCATCTCGTCCGGATTAAGTTCGGGGCTATATGCAGGCAGAAAGAACAGTTCGATCTTTCCTTTCATGGAGTCGACCCATTTTGTCACTTTTTTGCTCCGATGAGCGCGGTGGTTGTCAACAATCAGAAAAATGCGGTTTTTGATTTGTTTGCAGAGACGCTTGAGGAAGCGTATGAACATGGACGAGTCAAAATCCTTGTCGAAGACCATGAAGTGCAGCTTCCCCGTGTTGGAGATCGCCGAAAAAAGATTCGTCCCGAACCTCTTGCCAGAGGTGGGGATGATCGGCGTTTTCCCTCGAGGAGAGTAACTGCGCCCAGCGGTGTGATCGGAGCGTACCCCCATCGCATCCCCCCAAAGGATCGTCGCATGAGACTTCTTGGCGAGGCTCCGTATCATGGGATACTCCGTTTCAAGCCAATGGCTGACAGCCTCCGGATTCCTTTCGCTCGCTCTGCGCGCTGGTTTTTGAGGCGTGAATCCCCAGCGTTTCAGATAACGTTGAACCGATCTGGGGGTCAACTTGACCTTAAACTTGCGGTAGATAAGATCACCGACCGCTTCGGATGTCCAAAGCGCAAATTTAAACTTGAGCTGGTGGGGGTTTTATCCATGATCATGCGGCAAATCGTGGCCGCCTGCCAACCTTTCAGCTTCCCATGGCCACCCTTGCGGCCTCTGCGCCGCGACTTGAAGGCGGCTTCGCCCCGCTTCCTGTAGTCAAGCATCCAGCGCCCGACCACTTGCCTCGATATTCCGAGCACATCCGCAACAGCCAGTTGTGTTTGCCCGGACAATACGCTACGCACTGCGCGGACGCGCAGTGCGGCCTGGGCCTCGGTGCTCATCTTTCGTGCATCAACCTTCATGCCTTATAGTATAAAATAAGTGAAAAGAAAATGCAACCTATTTAACGTCGCAAGTAATATATATGAGTAAATTGCGTCAAGATGACCTTCTGCCGTTGCTGTCCAATGAACAGTCATTCCGCTAAACCGTATTTAGATCTGATCTCTGATACGTCTTTGGTGCGCCCCGCCTTGCTATCCTCTAATCCTCTTTCAATGACCTCGCGCACGTAAATCTCGTGAATTAGATCATCCCATGTTGCTTTATCTGGTAGATGATCGATTATTTTATGTGCCTCAACTTTTTCCATAACTGCTGGCATAGTTACCTCCATCATTTTGTAAATTTTAGCAGCGTCTTATTGGCTTTTCAAGTTTTTATTGCCGAACGCCAGGCTCTCCCCGAAGCCGCTATTGAGTTGAATGATCTACAACATTGGGCTGATGGGGAGAAGCCTTTTGTTGAACTGAGCCGCTGCGCGGCAGGAGCGGCGAGCGGCGTTGTCGGCTAA
>CAYTFM010000267.1:0-3878 GCA_964436735.1 uncultured Victivallales bacterium
AACTCGGAGCGGTAGATATTCAACTCAATACAGTTTCGGGCAGATCTAGGCGTTGTGCCAATTTACTAACTAAGATATGCAAATATTATGACACATATAATTATTATCAAACGACTCTATATTTCAACATGTTTAGTAATCATTTTATTCATATCAAACATTATAACAATATTTATACCTAAAATAGGATATTTTGTACTACTCTATCCAACTAACCTTTTTGAACCATGGAATTGGTATAGATATTTTACTTACCCTTTGTATGTTAATGGGTTAATCAATTGGTTATTAAACTCAATATGCATTTTGTGCTATGGCTATTTAATTGAAAAAAGAATGAAGAAAAGTGATTTAATAGGATTGATACTCATTTCGACTATTATTGGTGGACTATTATATACAATAATTACATACCATAATTTAGGATATATGCCAATAGCATCCCCAACTATGATTTCTTGGGGTTATGGAGCTGCATCAATAGTGGCAGGTGTAAAATTCTGGAAAACAATTTCTCTGGTTGAAAAAATTATCTTCGCCATATGTTTTTTAGGCATCTTTAGTTTATACACAGATAACTTAGGAATTTTATTAAGCCAAATTTCAGTTTTCATTATAGCTTTAAGTTTTACAATGATAAGATTAAAACAAAATCCAGGCACAACATAAGGATTCTGCCAGCGGCTAAATTGCGGTAGATTTTCTATCACTGTAGCCGTGGCAGATCCGGGCGTTAAACTCAAATTCAATAAACACAATATGAAACTAATCATTCAATTAATTGTGTGTATTTTTCTAATCGCCTCTACATATGCAGACATCCTCACTATAGCCAACATTGGCAACACCCCAATACCCTTAAATGAAAACGATATTTCAATGGAAGAGGAGAATGTTGCTATTTTTCCTGGCACAGGCATAAATGTTTATTATGACGTGGATTGCCTGTTCAAGATGATTTCTAATTCATCGGAAGCTAAAATCGTGACGATGGCCTTTCCAATATCAAGTCCCTTACATGAGTCTGCGTTTCGGCAATTTAAAGTTAGCATAGGTAATTCAGCAGATACCCTCGAAGTAATTCCAACGAAGATTACTATGACAAAAGACCACCTTAACATGTCTTGGGCTGAGAAATTCTATTGGGAAAGACCTCACGATAGCATGGATTATCCCGGTTATGTCCAATGGCAGGTGCCCTTTAAGCCTATTGAAACAAAGTTTATAAAATGCTCATATCACATGGGAGCATTTCAACGTTTTTGGGCAAAGCCTGTAGAAGGATGGTTTATTGAATATATCGTTCGCACCGGTGCCCTTTGGAAAGGTAATATTAAAAAGGCGACAATTAACATTAAATTCGAGAGCGATCCGAGAATCAATTATACAGAGGAAAACGACCCCTTCCCATTTGAAACAATATTGTCATACAAAGATAACGCTAAATGGGTTTCCACCAAAGAACTCCAGTGGACTTTTACAAACTGGAAGCCCGATAAGGACATTAGATTCATTAGTGCTAGATGGATCGGGTATGACGAGTCGGACGTCTACGAAAATGATATTAGGCTTCCTTATCCATATCATGGCAATGACACGGAATATACGGAAGAACTTCTAAACAAGCTTGTTTGCAAGGAGATTGAAAAACAAAAGAAGGTATTTCCTGAAAAGATTAAACTTGTCAAAGAATCATCAATTAAAGCTATAATAGCCGAAATTCTCTACTATGAATTATTCGCCAGAAACAAGTACCCGTTTACTAACCAAGGCTGGGAACGTTATTTTGAATCATACATGTACCATGGCGGTTGGTATAATCCAAGTTCTGGGTTTTCAGGAAAATCATTTCTTTCTCCTATTGAACAAAAGAATGCGACTTTCTTGAAGACATTTATTAAGAATGATTTTATCTCTGGATATTATGAATGAAAACTATTTAAAGAATCTAATATCAAAACAATAAGAAAGTTTAACAAAAGGCTGCTCCCCGTCAGTCGAATGTTGTAGATCATTCAATTACATAGAGGCTTCGGGGAGAGCCGGGCGTTCGACTCAAGAAACAGATGGCCCTCCAACGAAAACACGTCCAATACCCGCAATAATACACGATGAATAAATCACTCATAAAGATTGGAAGCGCATTAGTGTTATTGTTGCTTGTGGCAGCGACTACTTTTGTGATATGCAAAATCCCAAGCAACCCACTGCCCAGCTATAAAATTAATGATATATATTTGATTACTCCCGGTGAAAGAATCCCAGTACAGAAAATGTATATAGACAAAATGGGAGATTTATTTAAGAATGCTCAAAGAATGTTGGCACCAGATAAAATGCCAACCTTCACAAACTTAAATAAGATCGAAGTATTTTCAGAAAAAGCCAAATATCAAATCCATATCTGCACCTACGAGAAAGACAAATGGTGCTTTATTGTAGAAGGCGATTCATACTATTATATTCCTTGGAATAACGAAACTTCTGTGCTGAATGAATTGATTTCAAAAATTCATGGACAGTAGAAAATAACCCGCACAAATGAAAGTCGAACAAATAGCTTCTGCCAATCGGCAGTAGTGGTGGAACATTCAACTCGTTAGCCTCAGGCAGAGCTAGGCGTTCGCATATGAGACCAAAGAAATGAATACTGCCACAAAGTCAATTATGATGCTTGATGTCGTGGTGGTAGGACTCATAGTTAATGCGATATTATGCAGTTTCTGGGACTATGAATATCACATTTCAAAAGCATGCTTTATTCTATTAGCTTTTCTTATTCCAATATCATTATTTCAATGGTGGAAAAATCTAAAATCATTCAAAGATATAGCAGCATCGGAGCGACTCTTTGTTGTCATATCCGTTACGGGATTATTGATAGTTTGGGGCGATATATTCATAGGCACAGCCATGCTGCTTAAGGACATATTGATTCCCTGGGAAAAGGTCAATTTTGTAATGTAAAAAAATAGGGATGCGAACAAAAAGATTCTCCCCATCGGCTCGGAGTGGTAGATTTTAACTCATTGCAGCCTCGGGGAGATCTGGGCGTTAGAACAACACCAAAGAAGCAAAGACATGATTAAATTCATAACAAAGCGCACTACTTATCTTTTACTCGGGATAATCTGCATTGACCTTTTGTTGCTTCTAAGCGGATGCTCCAGTCTTACTAAAAGAGTCTGGAATCCTCCGCTCATGGTCAGCAGTTTTGGATATGGCAATACTGATGCCTTAGGCATACCTTCACGCAATATTTTATACATAAAATATGACAATAATAAAGTCATCAAAATTAAATACTCTATCAATGATATGATTGTTAAAATCATTAATAAAACACCCCTAATAGAAGAAGCCAGCATCAATCTACAAGATTATAGTGCCGTCGAACCACAAAATAGAGTAGTCGTCTTATATCACTTTTTAATATTCAAACAAGGCACTTGTAGCCCCAAAGGTGAACTTGCCGTATCCATTAGCCAATTCAATGTCGATTCCGTAACTTTCTGCGATGGAGCAGAACAGGAAGCCGTTCCAATAAAAATATCCCATGTCTACAAGACTACATACACAAATAATATGGCAGCTAGTCTTCCCGTGAAAATTGCACTCACACCGTTCACCCTTCTGGTTGACCCAATCATTACACCCGCTTGTTACATTTATATGTATACACATTTTATGCCTCACTAATGAAATCGGTTCTAACAAACAGATTCTACTCCTTCGGCTCGGTGTGGTAGAATTTAAACTCATTACAGCCTCGGGGAGATCTGGGCGTTGGCAGCAAAGACAAAGCTTACAAACTCAAACCATGAATTATCATAAAATCATAATCTTTTCAGCACTAATTATTTTTGCTCTATTGCCTG
>CAYTFM010000267.1:3888-13107 GCA_964436735.1 uncultured Victivallales bacterium
GCGCTATTGCCTGGTTGTGCACCAATGCTTTATACCATGACACCTCCCGTAAATGGTCATATATACGACTCGGCAAATATGGCACCTATTCAGGGAGCAACCGTAACAATGTTTAGCCATCAATGGGACTCAAGACAACCAGATAGTAATTGCATTGTAGTTTCAACAGATAAAGCAGGAGCATTTTCAATCCCCGAAATGACTAAATGGGGGATATGGTTCATGACACAGTCAATGCATTTCCCCAGCGGTTGTCTTTCTGTGCAAAAAAATGGTTACTCTCCCTACACACAAGAAATTGAGATTGCCCTTGAGGGTAAAAAACAAATTCCGCCAGCGAGAAGAATAATGATTCCAAGTGATGTTTTTCATTATGATCAGTTAGCAAACATGAACATCAGGCTCGACAAAAATAATAAAGACGAAAAACAATAAACCGGAAAATTAAACTGCCAACAAACAGATTCTCCCCATCGGCTTGGAGTGGTAGATTTTAATCTCATTACAGCCTCGGGGAGATCTGGGCGTTATGCCCAAAGACAATTATTGATAATGTCGTAGTGCAAACACCAGTCGTGACGGCGATCTTTCGCCACCCTTAGGCGGTACTGGTCAGGATCGCAAACCCTGTCGTGGGAGTGGAAGAAAAACAGCAACCGATCAATAGTTATGGCATCGACGCTCAACACCTCTTCGTTTACCATTGGACAAGACGCTGGCGGTTTCCTCTGCATGGACGCTCCCTCCTGTTGGGTGATTACAGGTCAATTGGACGTCCATTATTATGCTCAGGTGATTCGCCATCACCAGTGATTGTTTCCTGCGTGCTAGGCCTGATTGAGACAATTTACTGCGCATAATCCGGAGCTTCGCATAATTCCGTTTATGCGAAGCTTCGCATAAAAGGAAAAATTGGTTGTTCGCCGGATCGGAGGAAGGCGGGCAGAACCTCGCCATCCTCCTCAGTCTCGTAGAGACATGCAAACGCAACGAGATCAACCCGCACACTTACCTTGAGGACGTCCTCAAGCGCGTCTCGAAAACTCCGGCGAGTCGGATAGCCGTACTTATCCCACACAACTGGAAGCGGCTGAGACTGGCGGAAAAACAGGCACAGTTTTCCGTCGAATCAGGCGCCGCCGCCTAAACTTCACTCATGTCACAGAGCCACGGCGGGGAAGTCTTCCCCCCGCGCGTGGCTCTAATGTGCCGCTGCAGCGCGGCTAATGCACGATGGTCGTCAGTAAACGCTTACCAAGGAATGCCCTTCATACCCACGGCAGCCTTGCCGGGAAGATCCTGACAGCAAGTGCCGCCATCCCGTTTCATCGCAACGTCTTTTCATCTTTATCCAAGCTAAAATTAACTATTCTGCCCCCTGCGTTTCATGCGCAGGGGCTGAATAGTTACGATTTTCTGCCATCGACTAAATATGGTGGATTTTTCGATCTCTGTAGCCGTGGCGGGGCGCCGTGCGTCCTTGGGCGGAGTGATGGGGTGAGGAACCCCATGAGGTGCGAGTGTAAGTGTCAGCCGTGCTTCTCGGCCTGTCCCCATTTGCCGGTGAGGCGCGGGGCGACCGCCTGGGCAAGCGAGGACGCGGCGAGGCAGACGCCGCAGACGAGGAACATGACGTTCTCGTTGCCGCTGCGTTTCACGAACCACTCCACGATGAAGATGCCCGCCACCGAGCCGAGTCCGACAAGGAACTCGTTGACCCCGATGTTGAACGAGCGGTTCCCGGAGTTGCTCGAATAGTAGACCGCGCAAAACGAGACGAAGCCCGAGTAGAAGCCGATCAGCGCCAACGCGGCCGCGCCGAGCAGGGCGGAAGGCCATAGCCAAGCGGCGGCGAGAAGTGCGGCGGTCGAGATTTGAAAGGCGAGCTGCGGCTCAGGCCGATACAGCCAGTCCCTCAGCTTGAAGGCGTAGAACCCGAACAGCGCCTGTATCGCCATCTGGATGAACAGCGGCGCCGAGGTCAGCAGCGAACTGACGCCCTCCCTCGCGCAAATCATCGGATAGAACGTGCAGGTCGAACGCTGCACGAAACAGGCGGTGAAGAACATCATCCAACCGACCAGTACGTAGGCGTGTGTGGCTCGCGGCGCGCATGGCGATCCCTCCTCGACATGGTCATCGATGGTCGGCGCGCCGTCGTCCTTCGCCTTCCTCGTCAGCAGCACAAGGAAGATGAACAGGGTGACGGCCATGATGGTGACTCCCATCACCGTTTTGCCGAACGCATAGAGGTATCCCGAGGAAAGGAATCCGAACGCCGCCCCGCCGCTCCAGGCGAGGGTGTACAGCGCGACGGTCCATTTCAGCCCGCCCGGAGCGGACTCGTTCCTCATAAACGTCTGGAACGAGTTGAAGAAAAGCCCCAGGGTGACGCCGAACAGGGTGATGAAGACACCCATCTGCCACAGGGTCTGGGAGTTGAGGCAGATAGTGCTGAAAATCCCGCAGAGCAGCGTGCTCGCCAGCAGAATCGGTCGGGCATTCCGTCGGTTCAAGATCATCCCGGTGCCGAGGCTTGAGAGCATGTAGGATATCTGCACGACCGAGCCGAGCACCGATCCCGCGCCTGTTCCGAAATTCTTCTCGCCCACCGTGTACATCACGGCGAACAACACGAAAAACACCATCCAGTCCATGAGGGCCGGGCAGATGTACATGAAGATGTGCAAGCCTTCTCTCCTCTTCCTCAAAGCAACGACCATGAACTCCATTAGTCCACACGAAGAGATGAAAGGTACCTCGGAGAATGACGAAGTCAACGATCCGCCGCATATGATTTTCCCGTCAAACGCACATGCGCCCACCAATCTCACGGTGTATGTTCTCTATAGAGGAGAGTACTACCATGGACAACGTAAAACTGTTCCCGTCGTTCTGGATGGCGATCCTGCTGATAGGCGCATGCGTGCTCGGCGAAGCGGTTCTGGGGATGTTCGCCGCGACCGCGACGTTCCTGGCGGGGCATCTGCTGGGGATTTCGTCCAAGACGACCCATCTGCTGAACTCGCTGCTGCAGGCGCCGATCATCCTCGCCGTGTTAGGTACCGTTGTCCTGCTGCACACACTGCTGGCGAAGCCGCCGCTGCGCCGCTATCTAAGCCTGTTGCCGATGACGCCACGGCGTGTGGGGGCGATATCGGTCATGGTGCTGGGGCTTGCAGTCCTGCTCTCCGAGGCGGACAACCTGACGCGGTGGGTACTGCCGATGCCGGAATTTCTGGCGCGGTTCTTCGAGCAACTCTTCGCCTCGCCATCGATCTCGTTCGTCCTCGTGGTGCTGGTGGCGCCGCTGACCGAGGAGCTTGTCTTCCGCGGCATCATCCTGCGAGGGCTGCTAAGCCGTCACTCGACGCGAACCGCAGTGGTGCTGTCGGCGCTGCTGTTCGCCGGTGGGCACCTCAATCCGTATCAGTTCCTGTCGGCGTTCACGCTCGGGCTCGCCGCCGGATGGATCTTTGCCGCCACCGAGTCGCTGTCGCTGTGCATGCTGCTGCACGGCCTCAACAATTTCCTGGCGTGGTTCGTGGCGTGCGGCTTCCTCGGAATCGAGATCAGCGGCCTGACCTTCACCGACTACAGCGAGGTCGCCCTCCAGCCGTGGTGGCTCGATCTCGGGGGAGCCGTCACCGCCTCCATCGGCATCTACCTGTTTTCGAAGACGATACGGAAACCATGCGTCGAGCCGGTCGAACCACCGCCGTCCAACGTCAAAACGGAACCTGAGGGCAAGGATTCCTAATCTTAATCGCTCTATATTATGATTAAGAGCAAGAGCAATGTTAGGACGTAACTGCCACGCTACTCCCCGGTGATCGCCACGCAGGCGGGAACGGGGTCGAGGCCGGCCGAGACGAAATCGATCGACGCGATCTCCCAGTCGGGATGCGGGTTCTCCCAGGCGAAGGTGTACAGGCCGACCCGGTTGCCGGACGGTTGCGCGAACGCGCAGGCGACGGTCGCCTCGGGCACGTCGCCGGGGCTCCACCAACCGCCGATGTTCTTTCCGTTGAGCAGTTCGACGACGGCCGTCTCGCCGTTGGCGTAGTGAACACGGTATTCGGCCGCCTTCTCGCCCTTGCCATCCCCCCACGCGGTGGCGTGCAGAAAGCAGAGCCGTTTTGCTTTGCGGGCGACGGGTGTGCCGGTGATCTCCTTCGGAAAATAGGGACGGAGCTTGCCGCACAGCACAAGGCAGGCGGGCGTTTTGCCGCCGTCGTCGTTGATGACACGGTACGGCACGCCGTTGAAGTTCACATCGCCCTTCGGGATCATGCGCAGGTCGTTGGCGCCCTGGTCGGTCCAGCCGCCGATCTGATCGCCGTCCTTCTCGTCGGCGAACGCCCGGTTGGCCACCTTGGCGAGAT
Source organism: uncultured Victivallales bacterium (assembly GCA_964436735.1). Taxonomy (GTDB): domain Bacteria; phylum Verrucomicrobiota; class Lentisphaeria; order Victivallales; family GWF2-38-69; genus CAYTFM01. The sequence goes on from CAYTFM010000267.1 coordinate 8,274, forward strand.
CGACGAAGAAGCACTTCGTCCGGTCGACCATAAGCGCCTTCGGTCCAGTGAGCACAGAAGCCCGCTCGCCGTTCCACGCCTCGGACAGGGCGTATGCGAAGAAGTTCCGTAGATAGAGATCAGCGATAGGATCGGCCCCATAGCGTTCCGCCGCAATGGTCTGCGAGAACAGCGCCAAACCTTTCCCCGCCTTCACCTCGCCGGCCACCATACCGAACTTCGGGTTGTGCGCCCAGGCTGCGCCAACCGCGCCGCCGCTCAAGGCCACGCCCTCGGGCATCGGGACGATGAAGCTCGAATAGAGCGCCTTCGGACTGGCGTCCCAGAATCCATCCTTCTTCACCCGCTCGCCGTTCCAAATTTCAAAGTGCCATGGCTTTAAGCCCTCGAAAAGCGGATGCTTCGCATCGACCACATCAGCGAAGATCATCGCACCGCTCGGTTGGAAGCGGAGCTCGGCTGCGAAGGGAACGGGGCCGGTGAACGACTGCTCGCAACACACGATTCTTCCGCCGTTCTCCATCCATGTGCGCAACCGCAACGCATCCTTGAAAAACGCCTCGTCGATGGCGTCGGGGCCGATGACCAATAGATCAAACTTGTCGATGCTCTCGAAGCTGTCGATGTTCTCGTGCGCCGCACCAAGGTCGGTGAGAATGCGTGAGGCGGTCACCGCCTTGGCTCCGGAAGCCGCCGCATCTTTGCGATCATACACGGCGACGTTGCGGGTAGAGGCACGCAGCTTCGGTCGGTCGGCCGCCGCGAGCACGAAGAAGGGCGAGGTCGATTCATGGATGACCGTCCCGCCTTTCAACAGCTTCGTCCGCAGAGTGTAGTCGCCAGTCGCCAGATCCGCCGGCACCGGCAAGCTGAAAGGCTCGGAGAGGTGCGCGCGCTCCTGGACATCTTTGAAGACGACCGACACGGATTGCCGCATCGTACCGGCCGCGTCCTCGAGAAGGATGTCGACCTTCAACTCGGGCTCGGTTGCGGCGTAGCGGTCGTTGAGCAGAAAGACCTTCGACGCGAGCGTCCCGCCGGCGGTGCGGTGACGGTCGCACATGTCGAGGAAGGCGGCTTGCGGCGCCAAGGCGTTCCGCAGGGCGAGGAACTCGGGATGCGCGCGGCACGCCGCCGCCTGCTCGGCCGACTTCGCCGCAGTGAGGAAAGGATCCATGGCGTCGAGGCCGAAATGCGCAGGATCGAGGTCGTGCAGCACAAACCCCTCGAGGAAGTCCATGTCGCGGCGCATGGCCACCGCATAAGCGGCGTTGAGCTTGGCGGTCGAAAGGGACAGAGCCTCCTTGCTCGCGCCGGAGCGGATGCCGTTGAAGACCGCATGGTAGACGCGGGCGAGGTAGTCGTGGTAGGTGATGCCACCCGAGTCAAGCGAGACGGCGTTCGCCCAGGCGACGTATTTCTTCTTGTCGAGGTCACCGTCCGCCGCAAGCTTCATGATGTCGCCACGGAGTGCCATCACCGTCTCGTAGCCGCCGCATTCGCCGTTGATCACCGGCTTGTCGAGCTTGCCGTAGATGCGGGTGAGATGGTTGCGCCACTGCCAGTTCTCGCCGCCGCTGCCCGCCCAGCCGAAGTAGCCGTTGGCGTAGTTGTGGTAGTCATAGTAGTCGGCTTTCATCGGCGTGGACCACTGCCAGACGGTGAGTCCTGATGATGGCGTGATGGGGCGCTTCTGCAGGTCGTTGGCCTTGATGAGGTCGTAAAAGCAATTCATGTAGGCGGCGAGGTCTGCCTCGCTGTTGCCCGAGCGTTTCGAGAAGCCGATCTCGTTGCCGGCCGTGAACATGCTGACGGCCGGATGGTTGTGCAGGCGTCCGAGCCATTTGCGGATGACGGCCGAGCCGGCGGGAACAGGTTTCCCGTCGGCGTCGACGTACTTGTCGACGAAGACCGCCTTGATCAGCTCGGCGCGCGACTCGTCGGGCGGCAGCTCTTTGGAATCGACGGAGAAGTCGTCCTCGGTGAGAAGTCCCACCTCGTCGCAGATGTCATAATAGATCTGCGACTCGGGGCCGTTGTTGATCCGCAGCAGGTTGAGGTTCGCCTCCTTGAAGAGCTTGAGCCCCTCGCGGAGCCAGTTCCCCTTGTTGAAGGCGAGCACGCGCTGGTTCTTATCCCAGCAGTTGGTCGGGTTGCTCCCGCGCAGATAGAGGGGATGCCCGTTCAGCACGAAGTGCCCGTCCTTCGTCTCGAAGGTCCGGAAACCGAAGCGCGTCTGCCCGATGAGCTTTCCGCCTGACAGCAGCTGTAGACGATACAGGAACGGCGACTCGGGTGACCATGCCGCCGGCTTGTCGACGGTGAACGCAAACGCATGGCGGCTCTCGCCGGGCGGGACGCTTTTGACCCCAAGGTCGGCTTTCGCGCCCGGCGCTTTCACGGGAGGCGTGTAGTGCTTCGACTCGAACGGGACAACCTCGACCTGAAGTTGGAGCTCGACGGCCGCAGCCCCCGCGTTGAACAATGCGGCGTTGATCTGCACCGCCCCGGTCGCGGGATCTCCCGCCACCAGAATCTCTGTGGCCCGGGTCTCCTCCGCGAAGTCGATAGTGACCTGCCCGACGATACCGCCGTCGTCCGGCCACAGGTTGTACATGAGCGGCTGCCCGTCGTCGAACACTCTGAGGGCCAAGATGTTGTCTTCACCATACTTGACGGATCCTGTGATGTCGAATTCGAAATCGTCCAGCCACAGCCGCTGGTTGAGATCCCACGGCGGACCGCCCTCCGGCGAGGAGTTGACGTGCGTCCCCAACTCCACGCCATTGAGCCACACCCGACACGCGGTCTGGACACAATCGAAATGAAGAATGGCGCGCATTCCCTTCTTCTCCACCGGAATGCGGAACGATACGCGATAGTAGCCAAGGCCGGCGAACGGCGTCTTGATGTTCTTGCCGCCCTTCTGGAAATCGGGAGCGACGTTCCACGGCCACGGGACGGGCAACTCGCTCCACCCACTGGCGTCGTAGTCGGGACGGAAATAGCCGCCGGCGAGACCTTCATCCTCGACGGGATTCGTGGTGGGACATCCCGCTTTGAAGCTTATTTTATTATCTTTCGCCTCGAGGAAATTGACGACCGGCTTGAACTTCTAGATTCCGTTGGGGTGGAGACGGTCTGCCTGACCGAAAAAGACGTCAGCAAGCTCGGGCTCGAGGACAACCGCCGCCTTCTGCTCAGCCGTCAGTTCCCCAGCTGACGACAAGGCACCGACAAGAAGGCACGCCGCAGTTGTCAGCACGACAAGTCCCGCTTGAGTTAACCAGCTCGGCCTGTTTCTCCTGCGCATTCGTATCCCTCCTTGTGATTGTAGATTCTCTCCCCGAATACTGTCAGAGCTTTTGTGGAAATATCGCACCATGCGGGGCAAGCCCGTTGGGATCTTTCACGACCCCCATGGGTGAAGACGATCACAAGCTACTCACGCCCCCTTCTCCACATTCTTCGGCCCCCACAGCCTCACGCCGTGGGTGAAGAAGCCCGCGCCTGCCACCACATTGAATTTCCTTAGCATAGACTTAGTGTACGGCACGGAGCCGCATTTGTCAATATATTTAACAAACTATCCCGCCGAGTTGCACCCGCTCACCGCGCGGAGCGTCCGAGGGCCCGGTCGATGGCGAGGATGGCGGCGCCGACGGCGGGCTGAAACAACCCTGAGGCGGGACGGATGATACGGGGCATGGGCTTCGTCTTCACCTTGGCGTGCGCCGGAATTTTGAAGGCCATGGCGACGCGCTCCGCGCCACACGCGGCAACGGCGTCCGTCCACCCGTCAAGCACGATGGCGTCGAACGCGAACGAGACGCAGAGGTTGTTGAGGAAGCGGCCGATGGCGTCGAACGCCTCGGTGAACATGCCGACGACCTGCGGATCGGCGGCATCGAACTTTTGATAGAGCCGCGCGAGTTCGTTGTCCCCCTCGTCCGAATCCGCGGCGGGCGGCGGCCTCTTTCCTGGAGCGTAGCCAGCGAACCGGTCAGCCATCGCCCACAGCGAGGAGCTGAGGCACAGGCATCCCACCCGTCCGCAAATGCATTCCGGACCGTCCGTCCTCACCAACGCGTGATCAAGTCCGTACGACCATTCGCGGGGGCCGCGGTACAACTCGCCATTGAGAATCACGCCAAGTCCAAGCAGGTCGTTGAGATATAAGATGCTAGGGGCGCGGGGAAGCGCGGGATTGAGGGAACCCTCGGCGAGCGCCGACGTGTTGATGATGTCCTCCAGCGTCAGGATATTCCGTTTCCCGCCGCGCAACACTGAGATGAGTTCGTTCAGATCGAGAAGGTCGGCGAGTGGCCCATGCGATTCCTGCATGGAAAGACCGTCCTCGGCAATGACGCCAACGACGGCGAGACAGACGCCGCACGACCTCCCGGCGGAAAAGCCATCTCGAAACGCGGCGATCTTGGCGGCCATGCGCTTCGCCACGGTGGACGGGTCACGCGTGCCGGCGGCGATCTTGTCGATGGAGATCTCCTGCGTGGCGAGCACGGTTCCGGTGAAGTCGGCGGCGGCCATGGTGACGCCATGGCCGATCGACACCCCGACACCAATGAAACCTTGTGAGCCAAGGGTGACCGTCTTAGGGACGCGCCCCACGCGGCCGGCGCGTTCCTCGCCCGACAGGGAAAGCACCCCTTCCCGCATCAGCCGCTCGACCATCAGGGTCGCGCGCGCCCGGGTCATGCCCAGACGCCGCGCCAGCTCCGGGCGGGTGAGCGACCCATCCCTGCGCAGAAGCCTGATAAACTCCAACGACGCCTCGTTGACGCGCAGCCGACTCGTGCTCATGGACGCCTTCAAT
>CAYTFM010000268.1:0-10244 GCA_964436735.1 uncultured Victivallales bacterium
GTTTGCGGACAAGGTTGAGGATGCCTACGCCAAGGCGATTGGAAATGCGCAAAGGATGGTTCACGGACGCCGTCTCACATGGTACTTTCTTCGGGGCGATGTCCTGTCGCCGCTCGTGCCGCCCGTTATCGCCGCGGGCGAGCGGTTGGCGGAAGGAGAGGCTGTCATCCATGTGCGAAAGTCGTGCCCTGACGTGTTTTGGTCTACGATGAGCAGCTACGCCGAAGGAGAGCAATATATCCGCTCCGTAGCTGACCAGCTGATAACCGATGGCGCGCCGCAAGGGCGCATCCCCATCCTCGCCGCGGCCGGTGGAGGGATCACCCTTGTCACGCATTGGCAATCACTCTATTCGCAAGGCAGGTTGACTGGGCTCCAGGCGTTGGAGGAGACTGCCCTGAGAATCTCACGCGCCTTTGGCGCGCGGGTTGCTTGGCGGACATGTGCTGAACTTGCCGCCTGGACGGCAGCCTCGGCGACACTGCGATTGAAACCTGTTGATGGCGTGGACATGTTTCCCCTCGAATTAAGCGCAGCGTTCAACTGCGACGGATTCACCGTCTCGTTCCCCTGTGATCGAAGTCCCCGCATTGTTCGCTCGGTGTTACTCGCTTCAGGTGAGGCGACCGTCCTCCAGGCGCAACCCTTTGGCCGACTACCGCTTCCAAGTTCATGCCACGCATGGAGCGGTGGTCGACTGTCTGTGTGCGTCGATCTATGCGGACCGATACGAATTGAAGTCGAGTGGTAAAGCGCAGCCATCTCAGACGGTACTTTATGAAAAGATACAGGAAGTCCAGAAACCATAACAATGACTGCACCCACAAAGCCGCTAACGGAATCGGCATATGCGGTTCCCGTCAGTGGTTGGCGCGAAAGGAGGCGCCGCACGCATGAACGTCTACATCCAGACTGACATCGAGGGGACCGCGGGTTTCGTATTTTTCGAGAACCGGAAGAACGACTCGCACGAGAACATCTTCCATCGGACACGAATGCGGAAACTGCAGACCGGCGAGGTGAACGCCGCTGTGAGGGCTGCCTTCGACGCCGGCGCGGAGAGCGTGGTCATCAACGACAATCACGGCTGCGGCTACAACATCCTTTTCGAGGAGTTGGACCCCCGCTGCGAGATCATCCACGGGCGCAACGGCAGCGGCCCCGCCTGGCTGCCCGATCTGGACAGTTCCATCGACGCTATGGTGCTTGTCGGCATGCACGCCATGGCCGGCACGGAGAAGGCGCTTCTCCCTCATACGCTGTGGATGGTGAACAATGGCGAATACAAATTAAGCGAGCCAAGCTCCGCCGCCGCACTTGCCGGCGATCTTGACATCCCGACCGTGTTCGTCTGCGGCGACGATCTCGTCTGCGCCGAGATGAGGGAGAAGGTACCCGGCATCGAAACGGCCGTCGTGAAGAAAGCCCTCGGCACCTACATGGCGCGGAGCCGCTGTCCCGAGAAGGCGCGGGAGATGATCTACCAAGGCGTGCTGGCCGGACTGAAACGTAGGAAAAAAATCAAACCGTTCAAAATTCCCGGGCCGTGCTCCGTCAACCTCCTTGAAAGCAAAAAAGGCAACCATGACCAGCGGGAGGGGCTCCATTTCACAGCTCCGGAAGGAACTGGAGCGACTTTCACCGAGGCGTTCACCAACTCCATCAACCACTACAACTGGCATCCGCAGCAGATTCTGATCCCCGACGGCTTTGAGTATCCCTAAGTGGTCTGGAACGTAAATACTGCTACGACACAGTATTTGCGTTTTAGACCACTAAGCTGGTGAGGGGCTTTTGCCTAACGCCACGCCGGAGCAGGTGAGTTCGAGCATGCGCGTGACGCAGGTGACGATGTCATCGACCGCTGCGTCGTGCCGCTTGCCTTTCGGATGGATGCCGCAGATCGCCGTGGTGAGGGAGTGGTCCATGCCGGGATCCCAGCGAAATTCTCCCCTCACGTTTTTTCCGAAGGTGAGATAGGCCGACATCTGGTCAAGACCCGTGCCAGGCCTCTCACCGATCAGATGAATGAGGATGAGGGGACCGACGAGTTGCGCGGCGTGGTAGCCGGCGCGCACGCGTCCGTTCCTCAGGACGACGTCGATCTCGCCGACATGGAGTCCCACCTCCTTGAGGCGTCGTCTCAGTACCGGCAGGACATCCGGGAGGTTCTCGTTGACCGCGTTGGCGTTCAGACCGTCGGAGACGACGACCAGGATCTGAGGGGCTCCGTCGCGTGAGGCGTAAAGCCCCCGCAGGCTGTCCGCGTCTCTATCGTTGATTCGCTCGCCTGATGCCGGATGCGCCAAGTAGTCCTCCCGGCTGTTGGAGTTTGTCGACGCTTCGAGGCGCCGCGGACAGCAGTCCCTAGTGACGGACGGGGCGAGAGTGGCATAGAGCGATTCCCGCGCATGTCTGAAGATGGATTCGATCCGCGCCGTGGCGAGAGGTGGATCGCCGAGGTCGGGGGTGGTGCCGTAGCCGATGTCGAATCCTTTCTCCCTGAGCTTCGCAACCTTGCGATGGCCTTCGGCCTCCAAGGAGTCGTGGGTGCGCCTGTCTCCCCCGGCCTTCAAATAGGCGGCGTACAGCGACGCGGTTTTGCCGGGGGCGCCATCCGCCTCCCTGTCGGCGTCGACAGCCCCCAGTTCCAGCAGCCTGCGACTCATCGCGTCCGCGATCCGCTTGCGCGTCTTGCGTCTCACCCGTGGGTGCTCGCGGAAGGAGGTCGTCAGGATGCCGAGCATTGGATCGGCTTTTCCCGCCACCGCCATCAGGTAGGCGGGAGCCGCCATGTGGGCCACCGTCTCGGTCAGCGTCTGAAGCTCGGCCGGATCGATCCCCATGTGGAATGTCGAGCAGACGTCAAGCCCCATGGTGATGCCGTGGAGCTTCGCCATGACCGTGTCCTCGAGGCACGCCCGCAGCAACTGCCCTCCTGTCTTGAAGACTTCGGGGCCGATGAAGCCGGCGACGTCGTTTACGATCATCCAGGTGTCACGTCCGCAGTGGCGTCTGATCGCCCGGGCGGCGCCATAGCAACGGGCCTCGAGCGTGACCATGTCGACTCCCTCGGCCGCGCCGTTCGTCACCTCCGAGCCTTGCCCCGTCTCGAAATACAGGCCGTCGAAGCCTTTCGCGAGCTCGGCCACCCCCTCGATGTCGAGCCCCACCATCCCCGTGAGCGATCGCGAGGTTCCCGCGAGACTCTGAAAGCCGACATCGATCTTGGTCCGCGCGCGGGCGGTCGTCTGCTTGACGATATCCGACAGCACGCAGTAGCGGGTCGGCAGCGCGAGCCTGTCGACGACGCTGTGGAGGAGTTTCTCGGTCCTGACGATGGTGTCGACATCGTCGCTCGCTGGATTGAGCCCGATGATCACGTCGCCGCAGCCGTAGGCAAGTCCCTCGAGGATCGACACGAGGATCTCCTCCTCGTCGTCGCCGGGGCTGTTTGGCTGAATGCGGGAGCCGAAGTGGCCGCGGGAGCCTATCGTCACGGTGTCGCCCGAGGCGTTTCCCGGGAGCGGGTTGAAAAGGGTGCGGGCGACGCGTGAGAGTTCTTCACTCGTCATGATTTTCACGACGGCGGCGATTATCTCGCTGGAAAGACCGTCGCGGTAGTTCCCGGCCCACGCCGCGCACTCCGTTCCCAACAGTATTCCCTTCATGTCCGAGACGGTCAGTCGCGTAATCTCCAAGAAGAGCCGCATGTCCACCGATCGCCGGATCGCCTCCGTCACGTCATCCTCTACGAAGGTCGCCTTCGCGATTTCGCCAAGCCGCATGGCCGCGATTTCTTTTTTCGCCTCCATCCGCGTGGTGTCATCACGGGTGCCGCCGACGAGGAGGTCACCCTCCTTGAAATCGTTCGCCAGGGCGAATACGGACTTCAGCATTGTATTCATATGACTTGCTTCCATTTTTCCATGAGTCGCGGGACATCACAAGCAATATGCCGCACGAGTCCTCCGCTGTGGCGTCGCATGGGAATCCACGGAAAACGGCACCGCGTCTGTCCACATTCTATCTGCGGTCGACGGCGAAATCAAGGTGCCTCTTGCGGAGGGGAGGAGGCGGCGAAGGGCGTTCCGTTGGAGCGAATCTTCTTTTCGTCGACGGGCATGTGATGTAGTGCGCCGACATCAAAAGCTGTAGTCTGATGTGCGAAGTCGCCAACGTCTACTGGCTTAAGACAGGACGAACGGGACAGTCGTAAGGGTTCCATCTTAACTCACCTTGATCCTATGCCACGCTCGTGGTATTCTTGCTGCATGCGCTTCCCGCAATCAAAGGAGAAGCCGCGCCGGCACCAAGACTGGCAAGGACAAGTGACAATACGTGCTCTGTGACGGAGGAAGAGAGTGACTGCTATCAATACAACCGGCAAAAGCGGAGCCGTCGAGATCATCCGACAATCGAAGCACTGTGTCGCCCTGACCGGCGCAGGTATATCAACCTTGTCCGGCATTCGGGACTTCAGGGGAAAGAACGGGATATACAAAGAGTTCGACGCCGACAGGATCTTCGACCTATCCTGCTTTCTGGAAGATCCCTCCTTCTACTACGAGGCGACGAAGGACTTCATCTACGACCTCGACGCGAAGGAGCCGAGCATAGTCAACCGTGAACTCGCCAGACTCGAAAAAGCCGGGATAGTCAAGACGGTCATAACCCAGAACATAGATCTGCTTCACGGCAAGGCTGGCTCGAAGAATGTGATAGAGATTCACGGATCACCCAGCATTCACCGTTGCTTGGACTGCGGCAAGACATTCTCCTTCGACGAGATCGCCATATGGGTGAAAAAAGACGAAGGGCCCCGGTGCACCTGCGGCGGGACGGTCAAGCCGGACATCATATTCTTCGGTGCGGGGCTGGACATGCGGGTCTACGACGCGGCCGTGGCGGAGGCCTCGAAGGCGGACTGTATGATCGCTCTCGGGACCAGCCTGGTTGTGCACCCCGCCGCATCTCTTCCGATGCGCACTCTCGACAACGGGGGAAGGCTGATCATCGTCAACGACATGCCGACGCCCCTCGACAAACATGCCTGCGCCCGACACGATGATCTGGAGGGATTTTTCCGGATGCTGAGGGAGGCGGGAGTGTGAGTGTTGGATGGATGGAGCGGAAGGGATAGGCCGTTTACGCACCCGTGTTATAGCGGTAGCATCTTACAGGAAGAATATCCCTTGTTCGGACGCCCCCATGAAAGAGGCTTTGTAGAATGGCGTCCCGGGCAGAACTCGAATCTGCGACCCTCTGATTAGAAGTCAGATGCTCTATCCAACTGAGCTACCGGGACGGAAGAACTATGCAGTCGCAGCGGATAGTATACGCCGAAACAGGCGGTTTGGCAATAGCGCGGTCACACCTCGGCGATGTCAGCTCCAAGTTTCTCGAAGTCCGCGGCGAAGTCCGGATAGGTGACGGCGGCGGCTTCGGCCTCGTTGACGATCGTGTCGCCCTCCGCGCCCATGCCGGCGATGGCGAGGGCCATGGCGATGCGATGATCGGCGTGGGATTCCACGGTCGTCCCTTTGAGAGGTGAGCCGCGGATCCGCATGCCGTCCTCGAGTTCCGTCACGTCCGCGCCCATCTTGCGTAACTCATTGGTCATGCAGGCGATGCGGTCGGTTTCCTTGATCCGCGCCTGGGGGACGTTGCCAAGCAGCGTCTCCCCCTCGGCGAAGCAGGCGGCGACCGCCATGGCGGGGAGGGCGTCGGGGGTCGCGTTGAGGTCGAGTTCGACACCTCTGAGCGGTCCCGCGCGGCGCACCCGCGTGGCGTCCGCGTCCCGCGTGACCTCCATGCCCATGCGTTCGAGGTAGGTGAAGATCTCCTTGTCGCCCTGCTTGTCGGAGAAGTCGAGGTGGCGGATGGAGACGCTGCCGTTGGTGACGGCCGCCGCCACGGCGGGGAAGGTGGCGGTGGAGAAGTCGGCCGGGATGATTTTCTCGAAGGCCTTGTAGGCCTGATGCCCTTTGATTTTGAAGTGGAGGAGGTCGTTAGACGCCTCATGCTCGATACCGAGGAAGCGCAGCCAGTCGAGGGTGATCTCCACGTAAGGGCGTTCGTTAAGGTTGACCACTTGGATGTTGGTGTCGATCGCCGCGAGGGGGGCCGCGAAGAGGAGGGCGGTGACGAACTGCGAGGACTTGCCCTCGATGATCGTCGTGCCGCCGCGGATGGGGCCCTTGATCCAGAGCGGGCATTTTCCGCCCTCGGCGGCCTGTGACTGGACACCCAGTTTCGACAAGGCCGAGAGCAGGGGAGCCATCGGGCGGGTGCGCAGAGAGCTGTCGCCGTCGAAACGGGTCACGGAGGGTATCGTCGCGGCGAGACCGGCCAGGATGCGCAGCGAGGTGCCGGAGTTGCCAAGATCGACGACGGCGTTCGTGGCGCGCAGTTTCCCCGCCACGCCTTTGATCTTGTACACGAGTTGCCCCGCCACGCGTTGTTCGATGATCTTGGCTCCGAAGGTTTTGGCGGCGTTCAGGCAGGAGGTCGTGTCGCCCGAGACGAGCGGCGAACGGACGACCGACTCGCCGTCGGCCATCATCGCGGCGGCGACGGCGCGTATCGTGTGCGACTTTGATCCCGGGACGGTGATCTCGCCGACCACCATCGACCTTCTTGTTCTCAGCTTCATATACGAGCACCTATGCTGTTGAAAAGGCTATGCGGGATTTAACTCCCGCCCAGTTCCCGGGAGCGGTTGGCGGCCTCGAAGACGGCCTCGGCGACGGTACCGCGGAAGCAGCCCTTCTCGAGGACGGAGAGCCCTTTGGCGGTCGTGCCCCCTGGCGAGGTGACTTGGTCGCGGAGGACCGCGGGATGTTCGCCGGTCGCCTCGAGGAGGCGGACGGAGCCAAGGACCGTCTTCACCGCAAGCTTGAAAGCGGCGTCGCGGGGGAGCCCCGCGCGCACGCCCCCGTCGACCAGCCCTTGAATGAAGTCGAAGACGTAGGCGGGGCCGCTTCCCGAGAGGCCCGTCACGGCGTCAAGCAGATGCTCGGCGAGGACGAGGACCTCGCCCACGGAACTGAGGAGGGCGCGGGCCTTCTCGACGTCGTCCAACGAGGCGCCTTTTGAATGGGCGATGGCGGTCGCACCTTCCCCGACCAGCGCCGGGGTGTTCGGCATCGCCCGCACGATCCGATCGCAGCCCGAGAGTTTCGCGATCGTGGCGATCTTAACCCCCGCGGCGATCGAGATGAGCAGTTTCCCGCTGATGAATCGGCGCGCCTCGGTGAGGCACGCTTCGACGTTCTGGGGCTTGACGGCGAGGATGACGATATCGGCGGGCGAGAGGGTTTTGCCCATGTCGGCGGTCTCGCACTCCATGCAGGTGGTATTGAGGAACGCAGCGGCCGCCTCCTTCGAAACATCGTAGGCGGCGATCGAACTTTTGCCGCCGCCCTTTTCTATGATGCCCTTCGCCAGGGCCGTGGCCATGCGCCCGGCGCCAAGGAAGGCGATCTGTTGTGCTGTGCTCATGGTGATGATACCTCGTGTCAGGGACGAAAAGAACAATTCATTGCGAAAAACATAAAAAACACCACACGAATGCGAGGCGGCCCGTTCGCCTGGCAACCCGGGGGCAGGTGCCCAATGGCATGACAACTGGTTGGGTGCGGGCAGGCGCCGCCTTGCGTACCATACAGCCTCATAGACGCAATGGGAAACGCGATTTCTCCTCATTGGACTTGACAGATTGGTAATAATTATATATAATATTATGGTAATAGGCGTATATAATACATGATATATGGTGAATATGTGGGCGAACACATCGTTAATCTTGAGCCGATGGGGGTGACGGCGGGCGATACGCGGCCTTTGTATCCGGCCATCGCCGACCACATCGAGAGGCAGATCGTCACAGGCAAGCTGCGGCACCGCGACCGTCTGCCGACGACTTCCGAGCTGGCTGGCTTTTTCAACGTCACGCTTGTCACCGTCCAGCAGGGGTTGGTTCGCCTCGCCGACAAGGGGCTCCTCACAAGAATTCCTCGGGCGGGAACCTTCGTCAACGCCAGTCCGCTGCGGCAGAGCGTGGGGATCGTGCTGGGAGACGAGGTGATGAACTATCAGTCCGCGTTTCCGCGTCTCATGCTCACGGCCCTGCTGAGGAGTTTCGACGAGGCGTCGATCGAGACGCATGTCTACGCCGGGTTGGGGGGAGCCGGCATCGACGCGCGGTTGCGCGGTCTTCGCAGGGATGTCGACGAGGGGAAGATCGGTTCGATCATCGGACTGTCGATCTCCCCGGAATTCAGCCACTGGCTTCTCCATCAGGACGCCCTGCGGTCGTTCTCGCCCGCCGGCTATGATCTGAAGCGTTCGATAAAGCTCGGCGTGGCCCATCTGCTCCAGCGCGGCGCCCGCGACATCAAACTGGTTTCGATGACGGGCGATCCCGTCGAAGGAGCTGAAACGGTCTCCTTGGAGAAGGAGGGGTTTCTTGAGGCTTGCGAGGAGGCGGGAGTGGCGCCGTCGCGCTCCTTCCATCTGCTCTGGGGACCGAAGTCCATTGACGGATACGAGGGGGTTAAAGGAATGTTCAAAGGGCGCGGACGGAAGCCGGATGCGCTGTTCATCAATCACGACGTCGTGACGCGGGGAGCCCTTCAAGGACTTTCGGCGTTTGGAATCCGCATTCCCGATGACCTCGCGCTCGTCACGCATTTCAACAAAGGCGATGATGACTTTCTCGGCGAAGTGCCGTTGACGAGGGTCGAGGTCGATCCGAAGCCGCTTGCGGCGGCGACCGTCCGTTTCGTGCGGGAGTCTCTTCCTGTCAAGGGGAAGAGTGGGACGACCGTTCCGCCCACTGTGCCGGAGGCCGTCAAGCTGAAGGTCGGCAAATCATGTGGGGAATAAGGAACGAGGATAGGATTTGGCAGTATAAAATAAGCAGGTTTAAGGAGGGGAGTATGATGAACGCGGGAAGGCTTCTGGTATGCGCGTCGATTGTCGGCGTGGCGTCGTCCATGTTGGCTGGCGTGGCGTGTGGTGCGGACAAAACCGAGCCGCCGCCGATGAATATCGTCCGCGCTCCGGGGCCAGTGGTGGTCGACGGCAAATTGAACGACTGGATCCTGACCGCGCCGGTGAATTACTTTGTCGATCCCAACTCCTTCGACCACCGAGTCAAGACCTATGCGATGTGGGACGATCAAAACCTGTATCTGGCGTATGCCGTCAAAGACTCCTCTCCATTGAAAAACAGCGGTTCGGATCCGACGTCCGCCTTTAAGACGGGCGACTCGTTGCATTTCTATCTGAGCGTTGACAAGGAGATTGCGACAAACCGCAAGGATGGTGGACCTGGTGATTTCCACGTGTTGATGTCGGTGCTGGAGGGCAAGCCGATTGTCCACTGTTTCCGCGAGAAGAAGACGGGAGTCGAGAAGCCGGTGGTGATCAAATCTCCCGCGACGTCCATTGCGATGGATTGGATGGGGCCGGTGCCTGGCGCCGCGATGGCGACGGAGATCGCTCCTGACAAAAGCGGGTACGCCGCCGAGATCAGTATTCCGTGGGCGTTCTTCGACAACTTCAAGCCCGCCGCCGGGACGTCCATCGCCGCGGACGCCGCGGTCAACTTCAGCGACGCCACCGGCACCAAGAACGTGGCGAAGATCTGGTGGCGTCGTGGCGGGGCGCAGACGCTGGACATACCGACCGAGCTGAGATTCGATAGAAATCTCTGGGGGGGCGCTGTCTTCCGCGCGGCGGGTGAGACGCCGATCGTCATCAGCAACTCGAACTGCTTTGTCGTGCCGGCGCCTGGAGCGGTCGAAATCGACGGCGATTTGAAGGACTGGGATCTCTCCTGCGCCTACGGTCCGCAGTTCGTCGATCCCGCCCTCAAGGACAAGTACAACGTGACATGGGCGGCGATGTGTGACGCCGACGCCCTGTATCTCGGGGCCATCTTCAAGTCAGCCCAACCCATGGCCAACGAGGGAGGAGTCGACAATGTCTGGTGGCGCGGCGACTCGCTGGAGTTCCGTCTCGCCGCCGATCCGAAGAACCAAGGCGGCGACATCAAGAAAAATGTGGACATACTGACCTTTGGGGTTTGGCGCAACGACAAGGAGCGGAAGGACTACGTGGCGTTGCAGCGCTCGTTCAACTTCGAGATCGACGACGTCAAAGCTCTGACGGTGAAGTCCAAGGAGGTCGACGGTGGGCGGTCGTTCGAATTGCGGGTGCCATGGAGCATAATCCGG
>CAYTFM010000268.1:10258-13063 GCA_964436735.1 uncultured Victivallales bacterium
AAATCATCCCAAGGCCGGCGACAGCATCGCTTGGACGATGGCCGCCATCTGGAAGAATGGTCTGCGCGCCTTCGGCATGGGGTCGATCGTCTCCTACCGCGGCATGAACGACTGGGGACAGGCGCTCTTCCTCGGCAAGGGACGTCAGCCATTGGTCTTCCTCGATCTTCCGCAGCCGCAGGAGAAGGCGGTTGAGCCGGTAGCCACATGCAAAACCACCGTCAAGGTTGACAAGAAGGGACTGCTGTCCGCCGGCGTGTATGGAACGGACGGACGCCTGCTGCGCACATTGTTCTCCGGCAAACAAGTGGAGACAGGGGCAGTCGAAATCGGCTGGGACGGACTGACGGACGAGGCGAAGCCCGCCGCGGCGGGATCCTATCAGGTTAGGGCTGTGCTCAACGGCGGGTTGGCGGCGAAATACGTCGCCAGTGCCTGTTCGCCGGGCAAGCCGCCATATGAAAGTCCGGATCTCACGCGCGGATGGGGTGGCGTCTGGGGAAACGTGGTCGACATCGCCTCCGACGATGACGGCGTCTTTCCGCTATGGAGTATGGAGGAGGGCGATGGCGCGCTGCTGCACACCGACGAGGATGGCGCCATTCGCTGGCGGCAGCATATTCCGCTCGCGCTGAATGGCAACCAGTCTGCCGTCGCGGTGAATAAAGACTATGTTTTCGCCGCTGTCGACTTTGGCGGCAAGAACGAGGGCAAGGCGGGGCTGTGGCGCGTCAGGCGCGCCGATGGCTACTATGCGCCGTTCGCGCACTCGGGTAGTGATCCTCTCGGATTTTATCTTGAAGGCGTAAGTAGGCCTGTGGCCGAGAAGGGCAAGGAGAAGGAAGCGGTGAAGATTCCCTCGGCGGTGACGGGCATGGCTGCCGACGGCAGCACCTTGTACGTCGCGGCGTATCATCAGAATCAGATCGTCTGTTGCGACGCGCAAACAGGGAAGGCCGGAAAGGTGTTTCCCGTGGAGCGACCCATGGGAGTGTGCGTCGATTCCGCCGGCGGCGTGTTGGTCGTCAGCGGCGAGCGCATCGTCCATCTCGACGTCTCCACGGGAGCGGTCACCACCGTGGTGGACAAGGGGCTTGCGGCGCCGCACCATGTGGCGGTTGACGCGAAAGGAAGGATACTGGTGACAGACCGCGGCGCGGCGCAGCAGCTGAAACGCTTTGACCGCAAAGGGGTTCCGCAGGGAGTGTTTGGTAAAGTCGGTGGACGGGAGAACAAAGGGAAGTACGAGCCCGACCAGCTCTTCAGGCCGGCCGGCGTGACGGTGGCGTCATCGGGGAAGGTCTTCTTCTCCGAGGACACTCATCCGAGAACCTTTGTCAGATTGTCGGACGAGTTGACGTACGAGAAGCTGTGGTCGGGGCCGTGGTATCTGAGCGGCGAGGTGGCGGTGGATCCCGCCAAGCCCGAGCACCTCTACATATGGGGCTTCGACTATCCCACGAACACGCAGGCCCTCATGCGGCATGTCGTCGACTATGCCGGCAAATCGAGCCGACCGGACGCCGTGTGGACGAAGTTCGCTCTTCCGGACGAGAAGTGCGGCCGGTGGTTTCCACGGGTGGTGAGCCATGACGGCAAGACGTATATCTTCTGCGGTGGCACGGCGCCGGGCCTTTACCGGATCGATGGCGACAAGGTGCTGCTGGTCGCCGCCATTGGGGTGGATGTCGCCAAGGACAAGACAAGCTCCCGCTGGATTTTCACCGCTCTCAACGAGAACGGCGTGGTCGACGAGGGCGAGATGCAGGTCGTTCCACAAGGCAAGGACGATCCGATTCAGCTTGCGGCCTCTTACTGGGGCGGCAGCATTGACGAGCGCGACATGACTATCTACTTCCTGACCTGCGACTACTCCAAAGGCGCGGAGGGGAGGGAGGTCTACGCGTTCACCCCGTCCTTCGCCAAGCCGGGCGTTCCGGTCTATAGCTTCGACAAAGTCCGCAAGATCTCTTTGCGTGAGGCCAACAAGCCTGGCGTGACGGCTAATCTGAGCTCCATCTGGCATGCGCCCGATGGCGGCATTTTCGGAAACGCCGATCTCAACGGTTCCGACCCGAAGGGGATCGGCCACAGTTCACACCTCAGCGACGTGTTTGTCTATCGACTTGACCGCGACGGCAAGCTGCTCTGGCGCGCCGGAAGCAAGGCCAGCGGTATCACAAAGAACGGCGAGTTCTATGGCCGGGCCTGCGGCCTTGGCGGCCCCATCGCCGGTGAGTACTTCAGCTTCGTCGACGAGGGCGGCCAGGACAAGGTCTACACCAACGACGGTCTCTTCGTCGGTAATCTGCTTGACGATCCCGCCGTTGCCCAGCCCAGCGAATACACATTGATCGTCGAGCACTTCAACTCCATCGTGTATCAGAATAAGATCGACCAGAAATGGTATTTCACGGCGGGCGCCTCGGGGTACGCCAGCATTTGGGAGATCACGGGACTCGACCAGATCTCACGGTTGAGCGCGGCGATCGACTTAAAGTAATCAAACACTCCGAGAAAACACTCCGAAGGCGGCTGGTGGCGTGCGGCGTGATTGCCAGTGATGATCGACAGGCGAATATGCGCGTCGGACGGATTGTTTGTGGTGGGTGAAAATAAAAATGAGAAGAGGCGGGAAGTAGGTATGCGGTATCCAGAAAGCTGTATGAGGATTTAGTTACAAACCGGCGGTGGCCGGCGGAGCCGGACAAGTAACTCTATGAGGGTGGAGGCGGCCGCCTTCACCCTCATAGAGTTATTAGTGGTCATTGCGGTCATCGCCATTCTGGCGTCGCTGCTGTTGCC
>CAYTFM010000269.1:0-6885 GCA_964436735.1 uncultured Victivallales bacterium
GGGTCACAAGTGGCTTTTGGATGCCCGGTTTAATTGTAGGACAGGCTCTATGGGTAAAAAAATACTTGTCGTGGAAGACGACGCCACCTGCTTGAAAATGACGGTGGGGATTCTGGCAAAGAGTGGATACGAGGTGCTGGAGGCCCAAAATGGCGCCGACGCGGTCCGCATCGCCACCGAGGCACTGCCCGACCTCATCCTCATGGACGTCCAGCTTCCCGAAATGAGTGGTTTTGAGGCCTTGGATGCTCTCAGGGTCGCGACGCGCACGGAAGATATCAATATCGTGGCATTGACCGCATTCACCATGCCGGGCGACCGCGAGAGGATACTTGCCACAGGCTACGATGGCTACATTCCGAAGCCAATTACCGACTTAAAGGCATTCCTTGCGACCGTGGCGTCATTCCTTAAATAAGCCTTCCCGTAATTTCCGTCAATGCGGCACAGTGCGGATTTTTCATTTCCAACCTGACGCATCACTATCTGTCATGAAAAATGAAGGAGTTGCGTTTTTAATCGCAACTCCTTGATCGTGAAGATGGTGGTGGGGGGTGGATTCGAACCACCGAAAGCATCGCTAGCAGATTTACAGTCTGCCCCCTTTGGCCACTCGGGAACCCCACCATATGCCGCAGTCCACTCGCGTCCTCGTCGTTGACAAGGGTGTCTGGAAAATGCGGAGTGTGTACTTTACACTGGACTATGCAAAGGTCAAACGGCCATCTGCGGGAGATTTGAAATGAATTAGAAGCTGCCGCATGTTTTCTCGGGAGGAAAGCGCGTTGAACTTGCTGGCATGAGCGTCATATTATCCTGTAAACCATGAAGATGTGAACGTGTGTTTTTCCGAGGTGGTGTTGATATATGCCTGACAAGAAAGACGAAAAAGAGAAGGATGACGATGTCTCCGGCGAGGAGGAGGGGAGTCTCGAAGGCGAAGAGTCTTCGGTAAGCGCCAGCGACGGCGACCAGAATGGCGAAGAGGACATGACGACCGCCTTGGCGTCGAGGAAGGGGGGGAACACCCACCTTCGGCGGCTGATAAACAGCAACTTCATTGAATACGCATCCTATGTCATCAAAGACCGGGCCATTCCCGAGCTGAACGATGGATTGAAGCCGGTGCAGCGGCGCATCCTTTGGTCGTTATTCCGGATAGACGACGGCAAGTTCCACAAAGTGGCCAATGTGATCGGCCACTCGATGCAGTTCAATCCGCACGGCGACGCCTCTATCTACGAGGCGTTGGTGGTGCTTGCCAACAAGGAATACTTCATCGAGCGGCAAGGTAACTTCGGCAATATTTTCACGGGAGATAGGGCCTCCGCCGCTCGCTGTATCGCGTGCCGTCTGACGCCGCTTGCCCGGGAGACGCTCTTCAACAATGACATTACGGGGTTTGTCGATTCCTACGATGGCAGGAATAAGGAGCCAGTCTTTTTTCCCTCGAAGGTGCCGGCTCTTCTGATGTTGGGCAGCGACGGCATAGCTCCCGGCATGACCACGAGGATCCTACCGCACAACTTCCGTGAGTTGCTCGAGGCGCAGATCGCCATTCTCAAAGGGGAGAGCTTCGAGGTCTATCCCGACTTCCCGCATGGCGGCGTTATGGACGTGGCGGACTACGACAACGGCAACGGGAAAATTCAGATACGGGCGAAGATCGACATCGTCGGCAGAAAGCTGATCATCCGCGAGATTCCCGCTTCGACCACGACCGAGAGCCTTATCGCCTCCATCGAGAAAGCTGTCAACAAGAATAAGATCAAGGTCGCCTCGATCAACGACTACACCACGGACAAGATAGAGATAGAGATTGTCCCTGCCCGTGGATACGACCCGCAGAAGGCACTGAACGCTCTCTATGCCTACACCGATTGCTCGGTGAGTATTTCCGTGAGCCTCCTTGTCATCAAAGAGAACCGACCTCTGGTCATGAATGTGCCCGATGTGCTGCGGCATTACACCGAGACGCTCGTGGAGTATCTGCGGCGTGAGCTACAGATAGAACTCGGCAAGCTGAATGACAAGTTCCACGAGAAGACGCTGGCGCAGATATTCATCGAGAATCGCATCTACAAGCGCATCGAGAAGTGCTCGACGTACGAACTGGTGCTTTCCGAGGTCAGGGCCGGTCTGGACAAGTTCAAGCACATGCTGATGCGCGAAATCACCGACGAGGACATCGAGAAGCTGCTGGCCATTCCCATTCGTCGCATCTCGCTGTTCGACATGAACAAGAACAAGCAGGACATCGACGACATCCTTCTGAGCATCGCCGAGGTGGAGAAGAACTTGAAGCGCATTAAGAACTTCACGATCAAGTACATTCAGGGGCTGATCGAGCGTTTTGCCAAGGACTGCGTGCGGCGCACCGAGATAGAGAAACTCGATCGTGTTGACAAGAAGGCTGTCGCCCTCAACAACATCAAGGTTGGGTGGGACCGCAAGAACTGCTATGTAGGGACAAATGTCAAGAGCGACGATGTGGTGACCTGCAACGAGTTTGACAAACTGCTGTGCATCGAACGCAAAGGGAAGTACACCGTGATCGGGATTCCCGAGAAGACCTTCATCGAGCGTTTGTGCTATTTCAACAAGCATGACAAGTCGAACATTTTCTCGATCATCTATCGGGATGTGAAGGGGGGCGGAACCTATGCGAAGCGCTGCGCCATCTCGAAGTTCATCACCGACAAGGAGTATCGTATCATTCCTGAAGGGTGCAAGATCGAGGTGATAACGACCCGCGAGGGCTCGATCTACGAGTGCGATCTTGAGACGGGGCCGCGGCAGAAGCACGGAACCCTGACTGTGGACTTCAGCCAAATTGGGATTAGAAGTTCATCCGCCAGGGGGTTCAAGCTTGCTTCAAAGGGGGTCGAGAAGTTTGTCTACAAGGGGCAGGCTGAGACGCCACCGTTGATGGAGGGGCAAGACGGCGGAGAGGCGTCTGCTGAGACGGAGGCGGAATCAGCGGACGAATCCACGGAGTCATCTGTGGGACAGGGGCAGGCTGAAAAGCTTAGCAAGTCCGCCGAGCCCAAGTCTGCGCCTCCGCATTCGAAGCATGCCCCGGTCCCCGCCTCCGCTGGTGCCGAAAAAGAGGATGCCGATGATAGTTTCACGCTTGAAGCTCCTGATGAGGCGGTTGACCAGATGCGGAAACGCAAGAGGAGGGAGACGTCTAAATCCTCCGCTCCGGCCGTCAAGCTTCCTGTTAAACAGGCTGAGGCGGGGTCCGGTCAGGATGGGGACGAGGATTGGGGCATATTGCAGCCCGACCTCTGTTTTTAGCGGTACAATTGACGTCAATCTGCCCCACTACCCGTCGAACTTCCTTCTTTGCAGTGGTAGATGGGGAACTCACCTGTGCGTTTTACAAAGATTTGCCGCTCTCAAGTCGGTTTACCGCGACGACGGCCTGCCCTAATGCGATTCCTCCGTCTCCGGTGGGGATGCGCGAATGGGTATAGGTCGCTATGCCCCGGCGGGCAAGCGACTCGCGGAGCCGCCCCGATAGTATCTTGTTAAGGAAGCAGCCGCCGGAAAGCATCACCGCTTTAAGTCCATGTTCTTCGCACGCAACGGAAACAGCCTCTGCAAGCATCTCCACGATAGCGAGATGGAATGCGAGCGCGAGTTCCTCTTTCGAGGTCCCCCCTTTGCGGCTTTCCGCCGCCAGCGATGTGACAAGCGGACGCCAGTCAAACAGTATTCTGCCGTTTTCTCGCTGAAGCGAGTTGGGAAGTGTCTGGCAGTTCTTGGCGCGGGTTGCCGCCAGCTCGAGCGCAATTGCCGCCTCGGCCTCGAACGTATTCAACCTACAGATGCCGAGGATGAAGGCGACGGCGTCGAAGAGTCTGCCGAGGCTTGAGCACGGGATGAGAGAGCGTTGCGACGCGAGTCGGGAAGCGAAAATTGTCAATGATTCATGTGAGCCTACTCCGCCAAATAAAGGATCGTTCGTCCAGGCTGTTCCGCCAGCGGTGTGGAGTGCGCTGGCCGCCGAGTGCCAGATCTCGATGGCGGCGGCGTCGCCTGGCGTGGTAGGGAAGGGGAGGAGGTGTCCGAGGCGTTCAAAAGTTGTTCCATCGCAGAGGAGGAGTTCGCATCCCCACACCGAGCCGTCATCGCCAAGGCCGGTGCCGTCGACCGCAAGTCCGAGCGCGGCGCCGGAAATTCCGTGCTCCGCTTTGCAGGCTTCGACATGGGCGTGATGGTGCTGGATGGTGATCACCGGAAGACCGGAGCGGAAGGCCCAGCGGGTTGAGTGGTAGCCGGGATGCGCGTCGCAGGCGATCCACTCGGGGACGAAGCCGAAATACCGCTCAAAATTGGAGGTTAGCTCCAAGAAACGACGCATCGTGTTCGGGTTCTCAAGATCTCCAAGACTTTCTACGAGAAAGGCTTCTGGTCCAAGTACGGCGCACGGAGCGGACTTCAGGTCTCCGCCGAGGGCGAGACCGGGGGATGATGGAGCGGAGTGCGGAAGCGCGCACCGGAGCATGGGAAATCGCGGAACGGAAGAAGGCATCGGTGTTGTATCTTTTTGCATATCATTGGCTTTCGATTTATAAAAAAAATAATGCGGTTTTCACGCTTGAAAAATTGATGCGTGTCGTTAAAATAAAAGACCCTTTGCGGTGTCGTTTTTCAAGCTGAGTAGAGCGACAAGTGTAGTCTGCGAAACGTTGGAGCCGCCCCATGCGGCGATTGATTTGATTGATTAAGTTGAGGAGGAGGTGATTCCCTTGGGCCACGATAGTTCATTAGTCCTTTTCCTCATCCTCTTTCCTCTGGTACCCGCAGCGATCATCCTCTTCTCGAAACCGCATTCGGCTCTCTTCAGGTGGACGGCGATCATCTCTTCGGCGCTGATTGGCGCGGCGTCCGTCAAGTTCGCATTCATGTACGCCGGTTCGGCGCCGACCTTGCTTTCTCTCCCCAACCCCCATGAGCTCGACAAGGTGATTCTGGCGTGCGACGTGGTGCTGGCCGCCGTCTTTCTGTATGTCTGCCGCGTGCTTCCGTTTCATCGCCTCTGGATTCCGGGGCTTGTCCTTCTTCAGTACGTGCCGTTTCTGGCGTTCGAGCTGAAAGGTGGCGTCCCCATGGTGGAGAAGCAGATTGCCATAGACAATCTTTCGGTGATCATGGTCTTGATTATCGGCGTCGTCGGCGGTCTCATCGCTTTGTATACCGTCGGGTACATGAAGACCCATCACGAGGAGCATCCGGAACTGAAGGACCGCTCGAACCAGTTCGTGGGGGCGGTTTTCATGTTCTTTTCCGCGATGTTCGGCATCGTTCTATCCAATAACGTGGCCTGGATCTACCTCTTTTGGGAGGTGACGACGCTTTGTTCCTTCATCATGATCAGCTACTCGCGGTCGGAGGAGGCGATGAACAACGCCTTCCGCGCGCTGTGGATGCTTATGATCGGTGGGCTCGCCTTCGCCGTGGCGATTATCTATCTTTCCGCCAAATGCCACACCGTCGAGATTGCCGCGATTCTCTCAATGAAAGATACGGAGGCCGCAGTCGCTTTGTTTCCTGTCATTCTTATTTGCTTCGCCGGTATGAACAAAGCGGCGCAGTTCCCCTTCTCGTCATGGCTGCTTGGCGCGATGGTTGCCCCCACGCCGTCTTCGGCGCTGCTGCATTCGAGCACGATGGTGAAGGCGGGCGTCTACGTCGCACTCCGTTTTTCGCCCTTGCTTGAGGGCAAGGGGGCGGGATTGGCGATGGCGTTGGTCGGCGGAGTGACCTTCCTCGCGGCGTCGGGGATCGGTGTTTCAGAAAGCAACGGAAAGCGCGTGTTGGCGTATTCCACCGTGGCGAATCTGGGCCTTATCATACTATGCGCCGGGATCGGGACCCCTCTTGCTTTATGGGCTGGCGTCCTGCTGATGATTTTCCATGCGCTCGCCAAAGCTCTGCTGTTCCTCGCTGTTGGCAAGATCGACCATATGCTCCACAGCGTCGAGATCGAGAGCATGCGTGGACTGATAACGAGAAGTCGCAGCCTCACGATACTGATGCTCACCGGTATTGCGGGCATGTTCCTTGCCCCGTTCGGTGTGCTGATCAGCAAATGGGGCGTGCTTGAGGCGCTGGCGCGGCGCGATCCCATTCTGCCGCTGTTGGTGATCTTCGGCAGTTCTCTGATGCTTTTCTTCTGGGGGAAATGGATGGGGGCTCTCGTGGCCATCACGGGGAAGCATCGTAAGGATGAGGGCTTGCAAGCCGTCGAGTCTGCGGCAATGTGGGGGCTCGCAGTGTTGACTGTTCTTGGATGCGCGCTTTTTCCGCTCACGGGAATTTACCTTATCGAGCCGATGTATGGGCATGTGTCTCTCATGGTGAAAAGTAATGTCATTATCATTTCCATCATGACCGCCATGGCGATGCTGCTGCCCTTCGGTTTTCTCCTCGATTGGAAGGGGTTGCGGGTCGTCGAGCCCTATCTTGGCGGCGCCAACGTGAGCAACCCGCATCATTTCATGAACTCGTTAGGCAAGGATCAGGGCTGGAAGGTCGCAAACTACTATCTGGTGAAATATTTTGGTGAGCCCCGTCTCCTGCTCCCGTCGAACATCATCGCCATATTACTTACAATAGCAATGATAGCCTGCGCTATGGGGTTACGATGACCGTGCTACTCTACTGTCTCGCGTTTGTCCTTCTCGCTCCTGTTGCGGGCGGTGTCCTGAGCGGTTTCGACCGTGTCCTTACCGCACGCATGCAGGGCAGGGTGGGGCCTCCGGTTATGCAACCGTTCTACGACGTCTTCAAGCTGCTGGAGAAGGAGCATTTCACGGTCAACAGATATCATTCCTACTATCTTGTCTGCTTCATTATCTTCATGGTCTTCAGCGG
>CAYTFM010000269.1:6895-12675 GCA_964436735.1 uncultured Victivallales bacterium
TCATCAGCGGGTGCCTGTTCTTTTCCGGACAGGACATCCTGCTGGTGATCTTCGCCTTCACGCTCGCCGACATATTTCTTGTGCTTGCGGCCTGCTCGACGAACTCGCCGTACAGTTTCATTGGCGCGCAGCGCGAACTGGTGCAGATGGTCGCCTCCGAGCCTATGCTGCTGATCACCGCGGTCGGTTTCTTCATGGTGCCGCATATGGCTGGCTTTAACATCAGCGATATCGTGACCTATGCGAGTAGTGGGAAAGTCGTGGCCCCCAAGCCGCTCATCATCTACCTGCCCGGCGTGTTTCTGGGGCTCCTGTTCATCCTCACCATCAAACTGCGGAAGTCGCCCTTTGACATCGCCACTTCGCATCATGCGCATCAGGAGTTGGTGAAGGGACTCACCACCGAATTCGCCGGACCATCGCTTGCGCTTTTCGAGATCGCCCACTGGTACGAGGTCGTCATTCTGATGGGGTTCGTCTTCCTTTTCTTCAGTTCGAATCTGCTTGTCGGCGTTATCGTCGCCTTGGTGGCCTATCTGCTTGAAGTGCTGATCGATAACACCTGTGCCCGTCTGAGGTGGCAACTGACATGGGGGTCGGCATGGTTGATCTCAATCGTTCTTGGCGGTGGCAATCTGATAGCTTTGTATTTCATGTACCATTTAAGTAAGCTGGGCTAACATGTCTTATTTCAAAAAATCACCGTGGATCCTCCACTACGACGCCTCGAGTTGCAATGGTTGCGACATCGAGGTGCTGGCTTGCCTGACGCCGATGTATGACGTCGAGCGTTTCGGGATCATCAACACCGGCAATCCCAAGCACGCCGACATCCTCCTCATCACGGGCGGAGTCAATATGCAGAACGTCCACACGGTTAAGACGCTCTATAGTCAGATGCCGGAGCCGAAGGTCGTTGTCGCCATTGGCGTGTGCGCCGCGACGGGCAACTTCTTCCGGGAGTCGTACAACTCCATGGGAGGCGTTGACGCCGTGATACCGGTCGACGTCTATGTGCCCGGGTGCGCAGCCCGTCCTGAGGCGATCATCGATGGCGTGGTGCAGGCGCTGGGCGTTCTCGAGACGCGGCGCGCGGCGCTCAAGTCCGGGGAGCAGGCAGGGGCTGCGCTTCGTCATCAATTGAAACGTCCAACGGAGGCTGGCAATGTCCCACGATAAACAGGAAATCATTGTCGTCGACGGCAAGGACGCTCTTTTCGGCAAGGTCGCCGCCTTGGCCGTCGATGGATATCGCCTCGTCAAGATCAGTTGTTCCACAATGGAGTTGCTGCAGATTGACTACACGCTCGACAAGGAATACAAACTGGTGAATGTCCGCATACTGATTCCGTTTGATGGTCCTGAACTCGCCAGCGTGTCGGGTATTTACGGGAACGCCTTCTTGTACGAGAACGAGATACATGATCTGTTCGGAGTTAAATTCCATGGCCTCACGCTGGACTATCAAGGCAATTTCTACCGCACCAAATTGAAGTTCCCGTTTGCGAACTTCCTGAAGGAGCAGGCGGCGAAAGAAGCGGGAAAGGGATAAGGAGCAGTATGCCCAAGCGCACGATAATACCATTTGGTCCGCATCATCCGGTTCTGCCGGAACCTATTCATCTTGATCTCGTGCTCGAGGACGAGTTGGTGGTGGAGGCGATTCCCTCGCTGGGGTTCGTCCACCGCGGTCTTGAACTGCTCGCCGCCAAGAAGGACTTCAATGAGATGACCTTCGTGGCGGAGCGCATCTGCGGCATCTGCAGTTTCATTCATGGCCTTGGCTATTGCCAGGCGATCGAGAACATCATGGCCGTAGAGGTGCCGCGGCGTGCGAGGCATCTGCGCGTTTTCTGGTCTGAGCTCTCAAGGATACATAGTCATCTGCTGTGGCTCGGACTCGCTGCCGACTCTGTTGGTTTCGAGAGTCTTTTCATGCAATGCTGGCGTGTCAGGGAGCGGATTCTCGAGGTTATCGAGGAAACGAGCGGCGGTCGGGTGATTTTCGGCGTCTGCAAGGTCGGCGGTGTCCGAAAGGATGTCACCAATGAGACGCTGAAACGGCTTAACGCCGCGCTTGCGGGGATAGAGAAGGAGTGTGAAGAGATCGGCGGGATATTCCGTGAGGACTGCACCATCTTGAATCGCTTCACCGGCGTTGGTCCTTTAAGTAAAGCTGATGCCATCAAACTCGGAGCTGTCGGCCCGACGGTCAGAGGAAGTGGCGTCGCACAGGATTTACGCAGCCTCAGATATGCCGCCTATGACGAGTTGAAGTTTGAGCCGATTATTGAGACAGCCGGTGATTGTCAGGCTAGATGTCTCGTTCGCGTCCGCGAGCTTTCCCAAAGTTTTGACCTCATTCGTCAAGTCGTCGAGAGGATTCCGGAAGGGGCGATCGATCTCAAAACCCTGCCAGCCTCCTCTACAAAGTGCGATGACGCCGCCACTGCTGATGTGGCGGTGCCAAAGAAGACGGGAATGCCTTCTGTCCCTCCCAAGGGCGAGTTCTTCTCGCGCCTTGAGCAGCCCCGTGGCGAGGTCGTCTACTATGTGATCAGTGACGGAACGAAAAATGTCAAACGCTTTCGGGTTAGGACACCGACTTTCGCCAACATTCCACCGCTGCTCAAGATGCTTGCGGGATGTCAGTTGGGAGATGTTCCAGCCATCGTGCTGACAATTGATCCATGTATCAGCTGCACGGAAAGGTGATCCAATGCCGCTTAATCCGATAATGCGCATGACGTTGACGATCCTGAAGAATCTCGCCACGGGATCTGACTGCAAAATGTATCCTTTCAAAATCCCGGCTTATCACGAGAATACCCGCGGACCAGTGGAAATAGAGAAGGAGAAGTGTATTCTTTGCACCATGTGCGCGAAGCGTTGTCCGACCGGTGCCATCGAGGTCGACCGCAAAGGCGCCACATGGAAGATTGACCGTCTTAAGTGCATTTACTGTGGCGCCTGTGTCGACTGCTGCCCGAAGAAATGCCTTTCAATGAAACGTGGCCACGGGACGAGTGTCACAGATAAGCAATCCGCGCTTATTACGGTTGACGTGCCAAAACCTCCCCCCAAACCTGCTGCGACCAGTTCATAAGATCCGTTTTTCGTGCAAGATGTCGCTGGAGCTGCATGGTCGTTGACCAGGCGACAAAACGCCACATCTTCCCAAATCAGATCTACCTACAACCGGAACTGCACATTCCCCTTCCGCAGGGCATGACCGGCTTTCCCAGCGAGGCACCATCGCTACCACCGAAGAACTTCAACCGTCTGTCTGTACGCTTGTAACACGTGAAACAACGTTTCAACGCCAAAACTGAAGCTGGTTTGTTGATCTTAGTCTCGGGTAGGCCATCCGTGAAGCGTTCATTCCCGATTCTTGCATGGCGAATAGTTCGAGGCATGCAAGGCATGTCGCAGGTCGTGGGGAAAGAAGAGGTTAGTTGGAGATGGGGCGCATGTTGACGCCCGCCTCGTCGAAAATTGACTTGACGATTTTGTCGAAGCGGTAGGTCTTAAGATAGACGACCTCTTTGATCCCCGCATTGATGATCATCTTGGCGCAGAGGAGGCATGGGCTGTAGGTGGTATACAAGGTGGAGTCCTTGACCGCGATGCCGTGGTACGCCGCTTGCACAATGGCGTTTTCCTCTCCATGGCAGCAATAGCATTCGCCAAGGTTGCTTCCTGATGGCGCGTCTGAGGAGCAGCGGGGGCAGCCCCCCTCATCGCAATTCTTGATGCCGCGGGGTGTTCCGTTGTAGCCTGTCGAGATGATGCGCTGATCTTTGACGATGACGGCGGCGACTTGTCGGCGTCGGCAACTGCTGCGAGTGGCTGCGACCTGGGCGATTGCCATGAAATAGTGGTCCCAGTCCGGCTTTTGTATGGGCTTATGCATGTTCACTCGTCGATCACGCCGCGGGTGGTGAGACTGAAGATGTCGGGTGCGACGGTGCGCAGGAAGTTCTCGGATAGTTCGAGAGCCTCTCCCGCCGTGGCGCATTTGAGGCACTTTTCCGCGACCTCCTCGGCCTCGTACATGCGGATCTTGCGGATGAGGCGGCGCAGTGGCGGAATGGAGAGGGGGCTCATGCTGAGTTCGTGGACGCCGACGCCCATCAGTAGGGCGGTGAAGCGGGGATCGCTGGCCATCTCGCCGCAGACGCTCACCCAGATGCCGTTCGCGCGGGCTGCGTCGACGACGCGCTTGATGAGATTGAGGATCGAGGGGTGTGAAGGCTGGTACAGGTATGCCATCTTCTCGCTGTTGCGGTCGACTGCGAGCGTGTATTGGACTAAGTCATTGGTGCCGATACTGAAGAAGGCGACTTTACGTGCGAGGTGTTCTGCGATCAGTGCCGCGGAGGGAGTCTCGACCATGATGCCGACCTCTATGCGTTCGTTGAAGCTTAGCTTCTTCTGCCGTAGCTGGGTCTTCGCCTCCTCGATCAACTGGAGGGACTGGTCGACCTCTTCGACGCAGGCGACCATCGGGATCATGATCTTGAGGTCGCCATGCGCGCTCGCCCTCAGGAGCGCCCTGAGCTGTGTCTGAAAGATATGGGGATGGCCAAGGCAGAGGCGGATCGCTCGGTAGCCGAGGAACGGGTTCGCCTCTTTCTGGAAGTTGATTATTTCGGAAAGTTTGTCGCCGCCGAGGTCGAGCGTGCGGATGATCACTGGTTGGCGGTCCATCTCTTTCACGATTGTTTTGTAGACGTTGTACTGCTCGTCCTCGTCGGGGAGGGCCTCACGGTTGAGAAAAAGGTATTCGGTCCGATAGAGGCCGATGCCCGCCGCGCCGTAATGCTTGGCGTCCGCGACGTCTTCTGGCATTTCGATGTTCGCCGCCAATTGGATGCGGAATCCGTCGATTGTCTCAGGCCGCAGGCGGATCTCGGTGAGGAGATCCTCCATGATCTTGCCGTCCTGCGCCTCTTTTTGCGCAAAGTTTTTAAGCGTCTCGGCGGTCGGGTTGACGACGATGGTTCCCGCATAGCCGTCGACGATGACGATGTCGCCACTCCGTACGGAGGAGAGGGAAGGCTTGACGGCGACAACGGCGGGAATTTTCATGGAGCGCGCCATGATGGCGGCGTGCGAGGTGCGGCTGCCGGTCTCGGTGGCGAAGGCTTGGACGTTGTCGCGGTCGAGGGCGGCGGTGTCAGACGGCTTGAGGTCCTGGCTGACAATGATGCGCTGGCCTGGCAGGCGGTTCAGCGGTTGGACGTCAAGACCGTGATAGTTGGTGATGACGCGGCCTGCGACATCTTGGATGTCGGTGCCGCGTTCTCTGATGTATGGATCGGCGATCTTGGACATCGCCGTCACGTAGCGCATGATGATCTTGTTGAATGCGAAGTCGGCGTTGACAAGATCCTTCTTCACGGTTTCCTTGACTTCGTTGACCAGGGTTTGGTCGTCGATGATCAAGAGGTGGGCGTCGAAAATCCTTGCCTCGTTGTCGTCCAGTTCGTTCTGGACCATCTCCTGTATCTCAAGCAGTTGACGACGGGTTTTCTCAAGAGCCTCCTCGAAATGCATTATCTCAGATGGCACGTCGTCGGCGGAGATGGATTTCTTCTCTACTTTGGGGGTGACGCCGCCGAAGACGAGCGCGGTGCCGATCGCCACGCCGGGCGAGGCGGGGACGCCAGTCAAAATGGATTCCTTCTTTGATTCCATAAAACGTTATCAGCCTCCTATGAAACTAACCCCCACAAGACCTAAGCGCACCCACGGGAGCACGCTCCCCGCGCCGTTCC
>CAYTFM010000269.1:12685-13004 GCA_964436735.1 uncultured Victivallales bacterium
GGAAGCTACATGTTTCTCTTATGGTTGAACATTCGCCGCGGCAGATGTGGGATCGCTGAATAGATCAGGTTAGGAGCGTGATGACTACTGTGCGCGGCGGCGGGAGTCAGCCTTCAACGAAGTCAGGGTTCTCGGTGACGAGCTGGTGCAGCGTCTCGATCGCCTTGTGGGAGTCCTCTCCTTTTGCGGTTATCTTAATAGAGGAACCATGGCCGGCGGCGAGCATCAGGAGGCCAATGAGTCTTTTGCCGTTCACCGCCTCCCCATCCTTCTCGACGATGATCTCGGACTTGAAGGTGGAGGCGACACGGACGAATAT
>CAYTFM010000270.1:0-12996 GCA_964436735.1 uncultured Victivallales bacterium
GTGACGAGCAAAATCAAACAGCGTGGCTGTGATGTCGCGCAGGTCGGCCTTCTCCTTCGTCACGACGCTCTTCAGGTGGGCGTAGCCGGCCTCCGTGCGGCAGGACTGCTTCAACCCCTCGTAGAAGGTCGTCGGCTTCGTCCAGGGAACCCGTGCCGCGGTGGAGGCGATCATCGCGAGGAATCCGGCGGACCGCTCGTTCGCCGCATATGACCTGCGCCGCTCCGCCTCCACGGCGAACTTCCCGGCGATCCTCTTAACCGCCAGCAGGCTGCGCGCGGCAGCCTCGATGAAGTCCGACTCCTCCTGGTTTTCGCATTTCTTGCCGCTTTCCCGCGCTTTGTGGTAAAGTCCCTCCAGTCCGCTCTCCATCACCACGCCACAGCCAAAGCAATGATGGTCCGAATCAGGGAAGATTCCATAAAAGTCGCTGATCCCCAATTGCTCGCGCAATCCCCTTATGCGGAAATTCCTCTCGTCCCTCTCCTGGAACAAACGGGAAAACTTCCTGAACATCCAGCCACCGGCGTTGTGGGGGTCAAAGGGAACGCCCCAGGATTCCGCCTCCTTGACCCCCATCTCAAAATAGAAGGGACTGTGCGGAAAGATGACCGGCTCGAACTCGTCCGCAATGGTTTCATGAAGCGTCGCCTTCAGCAGATACGGGGATAGCCGAGGATTCCCCGCCTGGAACTCGTCCATCAATGCGCAGACGCGTCCTGCCACCGCATGGGCAGAGGAGATGTTCCGCGAATGGGAGTCATAAAACTCCCGCAGTTCTTCAATTAGCTTTTCCATATGCGTCACGCTCCCGTGAAACCGCCGTCGACCACCAGCGTCTGGCCATGGACGTGGGCACTCATGCCGCTGGCCAAAAACAGCATGGGGCCAACGATGTCCTCAACCTTCCCCAGTCTCCCCGAGGGGACCTGCCGACAGCGGCGCGCCAGCTCTTCAGGGTTGCTGAATAATGCCGCATTGATGTCAGTGTCGAAGATGCCAGGAGCGATGGCATTCACGTTGACGTTGTATTTGGCCAGTTCGCCCGCCAGACAACGGGTCAGTCCGACAAGGGCGCTCTTCGCCGTGGCGTAGGCGATCAGCCCCGCGCCTTCCCTGTACGCCGCAGTAGAGCCGATTTGGATGATTTTACCGCCTCCCTGCGCGACCATGATCCTGCCGGCCTGCTGTGACAGTTCGAAGACGGCGTCGAGCAGGACGGACATGTCGCGATCCCACTGTTCCAACGGGTATTCCAAGGCGGGAGCGCACTGCAGGTAACCGGCATTGTTGATCAGTATGTCGAGACGGCCGAAGCGCTTTTGAATCTTGTCCAGCAAGCCCGTCCGCTCCTCCCTCCGAGTCAGGTCGGCCTGCAGATAGACGGCCTCGCCACCGAAACCGTCGATTTCCCGCAGCACCTCTCCGGCCCCGGCGTCCCGAGCGATGATGCCCCCTTTCGCCCCGCGCCTGGCCAACTCCACCGCCATAGCCCGCCCCAGTCCCCGTCGTCCTCCCGTGACGACCGCCACCTTTCCTTTGAAGTCGAAGTAATCTTTCATCGCCCTGCCCCTCCGGCGCCAGCACCATCTATCCGCACCTCGCGCCCTTCAGCGGCCGAACGGTAGACGGCGTCAAGAATCAAGTTGGTCTTTGCCGCCTCCGTCAACGGACACAGAGGCGCGGTATGGTTTTGGACGGCGGCGACGAAGTCCTGGACAAGGGGGAGATGGAAATTGGCGCTGTTCGCCACGCGCTGCTCGCGCGTCTCGCCGCCATGCGCCACGATCACCGGACCATCTCCGTGCGGGGGCCAGACCGGCCAACAGACGCGTCCCCTGCTCCCCAGAATCTCGAAATCGTGCCGGACGGGCGACCCCGAATTCCAATTGAAATTGAGAGTGAAGGGCGCCCCATTCGGTAACCGCAGAATCACCGACGCCCAGTCTTCCACCTCCAGGTCGGCATGCAAAGCCCCGCAGCACGCCAGCGCGCGTGTCGGCATCCCGCACAATCCGACCAGGATGTCGAACACGTGTGAGCCCAGATGACAGAGGAGCCCCCCGCCCGACAACGATTTCCGCAGGAACCAGCGTCCCTCCCTCATATGGGACTCCGGCAGATGGAGGAGGTAGTTGGCGCTGCCGCCCACGACCGTCCCCACTTCTCCCTTCGCAAGAACCTCCTTCGTGTACAGGTACTGCCCAGTGAAACGGCGATAGTAGGCGCATGCGGACACCGTGTCCGTGGCGGCCGCGGCGGCCGCGAGAGCGCACGCCTGCGCGCCGTCGAGCCCCAGCGGCTTCTCCACCAGCAGGTGCTTGCCCGCCGCCAGCACCGTCAGCCCCAGAGGCACATGGGAAGCCACCGGAACCGCCAGATAGACGGCGTCCGCCCCGCTTTCCACTAACGCCTGCTCAAGCGTGCTGTACACTCTATCGCCCCCGTACCGCCCCGCCAGCCCCCGCGCCCGCTCAACCGTCACGTCGCATACGGCGACAAGCTCCGACTCTCCCGCCTCCGCCAAGGCCGGCGCCACGCGGGCGTTGGCGATCTCCCCCGCGCCAACCAACAACCATCTCACCGACTTCATTCCCCACCTCCCCCATTGAGTGGTCATTCCCTCTATGTTCCCCGAATCGCACATATGCGTTTATTGATAATGATATCACATTTTGATGATCTTGTGAATGGTTTACAATTCCATTTACATGTCATATAGTACTATTATGAAAAAGCACGCTGTCCACTGGCTTGAATGCGAGAACATTGAGCGGACGCTCAACGCCAGATGTCATTTCTGCCGGGAATGGGACTTCAAACCGATGCGGGCAAGGCCTTGGGTGAGCCAGCCGTTTCCCGTCCTATCCATGATCACCCGCGGCAACGGCGCGATCGTCATCGCCGACAAGCCGCAGCACACGGTCATGCGCACCCCTCTGCGCCCCTGCTATCTGCCAGCCAATGTGAGACGTCAGCCCGTGGCGGACGACGAGGAAGGTCTCACCGTGCTGGCCTTAGGAGTCTCGTTCGAGGTGCTCGGAGGCGTGGAACTATTGAACTTCTTCCGCATCCCGCCTCTCTTCGAGGCCGCAAGCGACGACCATTTGCGCGAAATCTTGTCTGAACTGCACACGCGGGAGTCGAGCGCAGCCATAGATATCATTCAAAATATCGCCGCGCGGAAAAAGCTCCTTTTCGAGCTGCTCGGCGAACTTCTGGAAAACGCCCCTCCCCCTTCTGACACGGCGCTTCCCTTCATGGAGGCGAACCATTGTGGAACGGCGATCACCTATTTGAACGAGAACTTCGCCTCACCGCTGGATGTGGCGAAACTGATGAGTTTGTGCAACATCTCCCGGACCCATTTCTTCCGCTTGTTCAAACGGCAGACCACGATGACGCCGTTCGAATATCTCAAGCAACTGCGCATGCAGGAGGCTCAGCGGCTGCTGCTGGGCACGGCGTTGTCCATCGCGGAAATCGGTGCCACGGTCGGCTGGGAGGACCAGTTCCATTTCAGCCGTTCCTTCAAAGGGGAGACGGGGCTCTCGCCGCGGCAGTATCGCACGCAATATCGACATCGCCATTTTTTAAATCGGAATTCGACACGCTTGGAGTATCCGGCGCAGGCGAAACGAGTTACTTGAAATTATAGTAGCGTCACACCAACAAGAGGTACCCTCATGGCACAACACAGAATCGAAGACTTCGTCGCGGCGACCAGCAAGGCAAGCTCCACCACGGAACTATTCGGGCTCGCGGGAGAGCGCATGCTGCAGATCAACCTTGACGGTCGTGTCTGGACGAAGATGGGCTCCATGGTCGCCTACCTGGGGCAAGTCAAGTTCACCCGGGAAGGACTGTTAGAGCACGGCATCGGGAAGCTGCTGAAACGGGCGGTGAGCGGCGAAGGCACCCCATTGACCAAGGCGGAGGGCAAAGGACGGGTCTTCCTCGCCGACGCCGGCAAGAAGATCTCGATCATCAACCTCAAAGACGAGACGCTTGTCGTGAACGGCAATGACGTCCTCGCCTTCCAGGAGGAGGTGAAATGGGACATCACGCTGATGCGCAAGGTCGCCGGGATGATGTCGGGCGGCTTGTTCAACTTACGCCTGTCCGGCACCGGGCTCATCGCCATCACCACCCACTATGACCCGATGACGCTGCGCGTGACGCCGCAGTCGCCGATCACGACCGATCCGAACGCGACGGTCGCCTGGTCCGGTTCGCTGACGCCTGAGCTGAAGACCGACATCTCGCTGAAAACCTTCTTTGGCCGTGGCAGCGGCGAGTCGGTCCAGATGCACTTCCAGGGCGATGGCTTCGTCGTCGTCCAGCCCATGGAGGAGGTCAACTTCCAGCGCGAGTAGCGAGACTCGCGATGGTCGTTGGACATGAGGGAAATCTTTTTTTTGAGTGCGGTCGCTTGAGACCGCTTTTGATGGCCGGGCTCGACCGGCCATGAAGCGGGCGTCGAGCCGCCGCACTCAAAAGTCCCGCCCGCGACAGCCGGCTACGTGCATTTACTTCGCATTCTTCCTTTGTGGCGGCTTCTGCTGGGGCGCTTGCGGGATCCTGGGCGTGGAGGATGAGTTTCTCTGGGCGTCAAGCACCTTCTCGTAGTTCTCCAACTGGCGCGTCATTTCGCTTTTCAGCACCACCACACTCTCGTGGGCGGCGGCGGCCTTGAGCTTCTCCAGCAGTCCCTCCATGCCGGGCGAGGTCACCCGGTGGACGAGGTTGTTGAAGATCTCCCTACGCACGTCGGGCTCGGGATCGGCGAGAGCCTTCAGATAGGCGTCGAGCACTTTTTTGTTTTTATCGAGTGGTTCGCCACAGAGTTTTCTGAGGACGTCGATCCGGCTCGAATACCGCGGCGAGGCGGCGATCTTGAGCAGTTCGTCGATGTACGCCGTCTCGGCGCTGTCGGGCGACGGCAGACTGCGCATGACGTCGCCGGCCAGCCGCTCGTTGGAGGTACGGTTGGCGATCTCAAGCAGCAGCGGGATCGCCGTCTGGCGGTGCTTCAAGTCGCGGACCTTGCTCTCCCAGGCGGCGAACACCCAGCGGTCGCAGAATAGCTCAAGCTCCTCCCGACGCTTCGGGTCGGTCTCGTCCTTGACGACCTTCCACGCCTCGTCGCGGGTCGGCCAGTCGGGGGAGTTCAGCCGTATCGCCCCTTTCAAGGCGGCGGCGCGCGCGGCCGCCGCCGACTTGTCGTCCATACCGGCGCTGAAAAAACTTTTCAGGGCGTTGAATTGCTCCATCTTCTTGTCGCGCAGCAGATACTCCATGTGGCTTATCTCCTCTCCCGCCGCCTCCATGAGCCACTGCCGACGGTCGTCGAAGTCGCACGACGAATAGACGGCCAGAAGCTCCCGCAGCCGGAGGGGAAGGTCGTCCCGCTTGCGCGCGATGACGTCGACGGCCGATTTGACCCAGCGCTTCGCGGGGGCGACGGCGGCCACCCTGAGGGCGCCGGCGGGATCGAGCCGTCCGATCTTGCCGGCGCAGAAGGCCCACAACTGATCCTCGAAGTCGCCCGCGTCGCCGTCGCTCTTGGCAAGCTCGAGCGCCTGCTTGATGAAATCGGGCAACGAGGCGGAGCTGTCCGCGAGCCACTGCAAGGAGGCGCGGCGGACGCCTTTGTCCGTGTCGCCTTTGGCCAGTTCCCAAAGGACGGGAACCGACTCCTCGACAAACCGCTCCTTGTCGCGCGCAGGCAGGTAGCGTATCACCTGCAGCTTCGAGTTGGCGGGAAGTTGCGTGAGTAATCCGAGGGTGAAAAGCGGATCCGCTTTAGCCACAATGGTGCTGAGGATGGCCTCCCGCCGCTCCTTGTCGGTCGTCAACACGTCGGCAAGCTTTTTCGACAGCTTGGCGGATAGCTCCTGGCTTTGCATCGCGTGATCAACGACTTTGCGGTTCCACGCCCGGCTCCACCGGCCACGCTCGTTCTCATCCTCGATCTTCGCCATAAACACGTCGATAGTGTCAAGCGTCTTCTCGTCGACTTCGCACTGCGATGTCGTCATGTAAGCGTACAGCGGCTGGAGTCCGGGATTGTCTTTCGCCGGAGGCAGTTCAAGCATGGCGAGCAGCAGCCGCTCGTTGGCCGGATCGTCCAGCCGCGACACCGCCGCGCGCGCGGCAGACGCCCTGCTCTTCTCGGACAAGCGCGGCAGCGTTCCCGCGAGAGAGTCAAGCCGTCCGCGCGAGCCAAGCAACTTGACAGCCCATTCGGCTCGGACGTCGTCGGCCTCGCCCCCCTTCCCGGCGGCGAACGCCAACAACCTCTCCTCCGGCACGTCGGCACCGCACGCATCAAGCTTCCGCAACACCGCCTTGAGCCGCTCCCCCGACTCCTTCTCGGCCGCCGCGAGCAGTGACGACATATCCTCCGCCGCGAGGGGCTCATTCTTCCGCTCCTGCTTCTCAGGAGTGACAGCCCCAGAAGACGGCGCGCCCGCCGCAGGGGCGGCGGCGGGAGGCGGAGGCTGAGCCGCAGGCCGCACGGTGGCGGGCTGCGCACCGGAACGGTAACCGCTCCGGAAGCCGTCTATGAATTTCGCGCGCGTCTTCTTGTCAAAGGCGACGCCAAATCCTAGTCCCACCACCACATAGACGACAACCGCGGCCGCGCTCACGGCGGCGGTCGTCCCGTAGCGGAAAAGGGCGGATTTGTTTGTCCGCATGATGCCCATGTTGCAGGCGATGGCCGCCCCCCCGATCATGCCGCCGATACAGCCACCGGCGAAGACAAGCACGCCAGGCAGCCCGATCCACCCCCACTCATACCATGCGAGGTGGTGAATGCTGACGTCTTCGCCATTGGCCTTCATCCACGGTTTGCCGTCTCCACCAAGTCCGCACTCCACCTCGATGCCATTGAACTCGTCGTCGAGCAGCACGAAATGCCCCGGCTCCTTGCCGGCGTCGGCCACCTTGTCGTCGACCAACAGCTTGACGGACTTGTCGTCCTCGTCAACCAGCAGCGTGAGCTTCTTGCCGCTGACCTTCCGCAGTCTGACAGGATACTCGGCCATTACGTTCACCTCAGTTTTTTGATTTCGGCCGCCGCCTTGTCGCGCAGGATGCTATACTCCTGGAAGCGCTTCGGCTCGTTGGTGACGATCGTCTTGAGGCTGGGATTTCCCGAGCCGGCGAAGAGCAGCGCGATTTTGGCGTCGAGCCAGGTGTAGAAGGCGTCGTTCGCCTCCTGCAGGTGGTTGACGATTCCCAGAGCCGGCACCTGCCCCGTGACCTTGTTGGCGTACTGCTTCAAATCGTCGCGCAGTTTGTAGTGATCCTTTTTGAGGGTCTCCACGTGGGCGTCCTGCCCTTGCCAGATCTCCTCGTCTTTTCGGAAATCAGTGGTCTTCTCGTGCTTTTTGATGGCGGCGAGCCGCGTCTCGAGCCCGATCAGGCGCTGATGAAACTCCTGCAGCGGCCCTCTCACCTTGGCGGGATCGCTTTGGGTGGTCTGGGCGGGCGCGGAACAACTGACGGCGACGCACAAGGCGGCAAGCAGGATACGCATATGGCAAAGCTCCTTGTTGCTATTTCTCGTACGGCTTCAGCAGTGTGCCCATGCGCTGTTTCTCAGCGGGATCAGCCTCCTTGCCCGCAGCGGATTTGAGGAGCGGGAGGATCTTGGGTTTCAACTTCGCGTCGCGGCACATCGGCAGAAGCGTCCCGAAGGCAGTCTGGCGGATCCGCAGGGCCTGATCGGCGAGCGCGCGAGTCAGGATACCGAGGAAGTGGTCGCTTGAATTAGCCGAACGCACGATCCAGTACCGCGCCTCCTCCGTCGTCATCCGCACGTATAACTTCTCCAGCTTCGCCGCCATGTCGGTCGGGGCGGGACATGCCGCCTCCAGCGCCTCCGCGACACGTTTCTCGTCCTTCGCCGCACAGGCGATATCGACCAACCGCCTGGCAGCCTGCTCGTTGAGTTCCCCCGCGCCCTGGCCGCTGAAATTCCGTAACGCTTTGAGCCTGCGCAGCAGCCCCGTGTCGTAAGCGACAAGCAGTTCGGCGCGCAGTGAATCGTCTGTTTCGGCTTTGATCGCCTCCATGACGGCGTCGGCGTCCTTCAATGGATTGAAGGTTTCCAAAAGCGTGTTCATCGCGGTCCGCCGCACGCCTTGGTCGCTGTCGATTGCGGCCGCGCGCATAACCGAATTGTAGGCGGCGGCGAACGCAGGATCCTCGGTGAAGCCGCTGAAAGGCTTCAAGGCGGTTATGAACAATTGCCGTCCCTCGGGTTCCTTCACCTCCGTGAAGGCTTTCGCCAGCCTTCCCATGTTGGCGGCGCGGTTCGGACAGTGCAGCAGTTTGTCGAAGGCGCGGGCCAGCAGCGCGGAGGATATCGCCGCGGTGGCGCAGGAGAGCAGCGCGGACTCGTCGGCGTCGGCCAGTTTGTCCATGAACAAGGCGGACAGCTCGTTGCGCATCGCTCCGCGGCGGGATGCGTCTTTTTCCGTGGCGACCACCTTGCGGAGCGTCTCAACCGCCTTGAGATGGTCAGGGCCGAACGCGCACAGCGTCGAGAAGGCGAAACCGCGGACATCGGGGCTCTCGTCCTCAAGCCCATACTCCACAACCTTCAGCATCCCGCTGGAAGGTTTCTCCTTATTGCGCACCACTTTGTCGAACAGCGCGGCGACGACCATCGGCCGCGTCTTCGCCTCAGCCGCCATGGCAACGAGCTGCTCCCAGGCTTGCCGCGCAAGCAACCCCTTCAGCGCCTCATCGCGGATGGCGTCCGGGAACTGCGAACTGCCCGCTTCGAACGAAATATTCACGAGTTCGACAAGCCGCGCCGAGGCGGGAACCTCCGCGTTCTTTTGCGAGCACATCGCCAGTTTCCGCCACCAGACGCTTCGCCAGAACCGCGCCGTGTTCGCCTCCTTCTGGCCGGCGACGAACTCGTCCATCCGAGAGACGAACTCGGAATCGACGGAAAAATCCTCGGCTTCGATGGAATGGCTGAGCCGCTGCGTGTCGGCGAAGCTTTTCAGCCCCTCGACGACGAGGAACCCCAAAAGCGAGGGCGAGATCGTCCGTTTGTCGGGTAGATTGGTGGTGAGCCCCTCGAAGATGAGCGTCTTCTGCTTTTCTGGAAGCGACCCGAACCGCGCCCGCAGCAGCGCGCCGTCGTTTTGCCGCGAGGCGATCCGCGCCCCCGCCTTGACCCGCTCGGTGCCGGCAGTGGCGTTGGCTTCCGTGAAAACATAATCATTCTCGTAATGCGTGTTGGGCCGAGCGTCTGGAGGAGTTGAGAACCAGGCGACGAGCTTCTCCTCCGGGATCTGCTCCTCATACGCCGCCAGCGCAAGATACGCCTTGCCGGCGATGAGCGCGCGGTCGGTCTCGTCGACGCATGCGATCAGCGCCGCTTTGATCTCGTCCGACTTCGGCGCCTTCGCAAGCACCTCGAATGCCGCCACCAGATGCTGCTGCGCGAAGGCGCGGTGGCAATTCGTGACCATCTCGACCGCCTTGGCCGCCGGGATCTCGCCGACGACGTTCTTGAGCAGTTTGTCACGCGTCACCGCCGCGTCGGCCTTCATCGGCAACCCCATGATCTTCCACTGTTCCACCGTGATCGACTGCGGCAGCGACGCAAGAAGGCCGAAGTCGGAATTGACCGTCCGCGGCGAACCGAGCTCTTGCGCATCCGTCCCTCCAGAGCCAACCGACACCTGGCTGTACGCGGCGGAAAGCCGCGCGTAGCTTGAGGCGCCCTTGGGATTGACGACCGTGACCCGCCCCGCCTCGCCCTTCGCCTCGATCTTGTCGACCTCCTCGGCCCCTTTCCGTATAGTGTACGTGTGGCTCTTCGGCGTGATCTCAAAACGGAGGATGGCATAAGGCTTCACCGTGTCAACCTTTCGCCCATCGAGACAGACCTCCCATGCGTCAGGCGAACTGTTGTCGATCTCGGCATAGGCCTTCCGCCACTCCTCCGTCGGCGACTTCGCGCAGGAGGTAAGAAGACCACACCACAGCACCACAAGGTAAAAACACTTGTTCATCATATGCTCCCCATCGGTTCAACCACCATTCCCGTAATGTAAAGTATAGCGGAGCGTATTCCCATAGTCAAGTAGTAGGCCCAGTTCTAAAGAGTCACGCTTTTCCGCTATGAGCGGCTTGGTGATCCATGGCAATGCGCAGCCATTGAGCGGCAGACATGCTCGTGCGAGGTTGCGGGATTGTCGTGACGGCGGCGGCAGGTAATCGAACGTCGGGCTGCGGTGGAGGACCGGCTAACGTTCAAGCTGTGTTAAGATAGCGTAGCTGGAAGCTCCCGAGTTCGGTGATGACCCACCAGGTTGGCGGGCAGTAGCGGAACGCCTCCCCAGCCTTTTGAAGAAGTTCTTGAAAGACTTGAAAAGCTCCATCACAGGCGGCGGGCTCCCCCGTTCTTTAAGGATTTTCCATGAGGGAAGCTTGTGTATGGCGTCCGCTTTAGACGGGGCAAGGTCGGTCACCCACCTGCATGAGGTAGTCTTCACCGCGCCGCGGATCGGGTATCTTGTCCAGTTCGCGGTTGAACCATGGGAAAAGCTTCTTGACGGGAAGGCGGACTATTCCGGCGAGATCCTTGCAGCACTCGCATGGTTCCGCTCCGACGCCCGCCTTGTCCTCACGTGAAGCGTGATGATCCGCTCGCTCAGCCCTGATATCTCGCGCATAAGTTTTTTCAGCCGCTTGCTTTCTCTTGACCACGTTCTGACTTCCTCCACGATGTCGCGGGGCACGTGCACGGTAGTGCTCTTCCCGCCAACCTTCTTACACAGGATGGTCGCCTCGTGCCGGTCTCCTGACGCGCATCGACAGCCCGGATTCCCGCAGCGGACTTTGACCGCCGCCAGAGACCCGCCGATGAAGGGGCCGATACCCGCCAACTCCCGAAGCTTCGCGTCCCGCCTCGCTTTCAGAGTGCTGATCGATTCCTGACTCATGCATGCACCTCACTGGTTCATGAATTTTATCGCCATGAATTATTATAAATATATATATCTATAATATTCAATCCGAAAATAACAATGCTCGAAGAATCTTTTTTAACATCCTCTTTCCCCGGAGAAGAATCTACTGGCTCTTTATGACTGTCCAATCCCATGAGGCGGGATCGAGCCGGTAATAGGCCGCGAGCTGCGCATACAGGTCGGGATGCCGTTCCTTGAGGTCGAGCGGCCATTCGAAAAACGTCTCGGACACGACGGCGAAGAACTCCGCGGGATCCTCCGCCCCATACTCGTCGATCAGATACTCCCCCCGTCCCCGCACGGCGTTTTTGTGCCGCTCATACTCGCCGCCGAAGATGCGGATCCATGCCGCGTAGCGCTCCCTGCCTTCAAGGATGGGGACACCGTCCGCGTCGCGTCCGTCCTCCTGGTCGAGTTGGTGGGCGAACTCGTGGATGGCCACATTGACGCCGTCGTCGACCCCTTCGGCATTGAGCAGCAACTCGTCCCAGGCGAGCACCACCACACCGCGGTCCCACGACTCGCCAAGGTGAACTCGTTTCTCCCGGGCATACTGCCCCCCCACCACCGTCGTGGCCTCGACGACATACTCCGCGGGATACACCAGGATCGTGTCGAGCTTCGGATAGTAGTCGGTCTTACGGTTGAGGATCAGCAGACACGCGTACGCCGC
The DNA here is from genome assembly GCA_964436735.1 of uncultured Victivallales bacterium. Lineage (GTDB taxonomy): Bacteria > Verrucomicrobiota > Lentisphaeria > Victivallales > GWF2-38-69 > CAYTFM01. The sequence goes on from CAYTFM010000270.1 coordinate 11,680, forward strand.
GATCGCCACGCGCATCTCCTCGGTCAGTTCCAAGCCCCCGCACCCCTCGAAGTTCTTCTCGGCCAAAAACACCTTCATGCGCTGGCGCAACTGCTCTTGCGACTCGGGCGGCATACGGCCGAACAGAGGCACATCCAGCCGAAGATACTCCTCCCATTTCTCAGGAAACGGAACGGCGAGCGCGGCGGCGCGGCGGCGGCGTTTCGCGACGCGGCGGACAACGAGCCACGCCATCACCGTGACGGGGATCGCCAGCACCAGAAGCATCAATCCCGTCTGCGTCATCCGCCTGAACCGAGATGGTCAATCTCATCGACGGGCAGGTACATTCCGCCGCAGCGCCAGCGGCCGCCTTTCTCGATGTAGTTCAGGATCGTCCGCTGGAGGCTGGTGTCCCGCGGGGCGGTGGCGAGGTCGAACTTGTCCTGCAGGAAGATGAACCACAGCCCGTCAGTTGGCCCGGAGTGCAGCGGAAACAGCCGAACATCCTTCTCAAGCAGCACCAAGTTCGAATCGGCGGGGAGGAAGTCCGAGAGGTTGGGGCTGAAGATCCACGAGTGGCACACGACGGCGACAGATCCGTCTTCGGGAAAGTGCTTCTTGAAAAACGACTTGGCGTGGCGGAACGAATCACGGCAGGTTTCGAGATCCATGCGCCCCCCCGCGGGGATATGCATGTCGAGCACGGGCGTGTCCTTGCGCAGGAAGACCTCCCACACATCGAGGGGCAGCCGGATTTGATCCTTCGCCGTCTTTCCCTCTCGGTTCACGGGATTTCCCTCGATGAAGCGCTCCTCTATTCGCAGGTCGGACACCCAGGCGATCTCGTGTGGAGCGGTCTTGGCGTCGAGAGCGAAGCCGTCAGCGGCGAAATTAAGCCCCTTCTCGGCGAACGTCTGAACGACGGCATGGTCATCCTTGCGGCGACAGGCCGTCACAAGTCCGGCATAGGGTTTGGGCCAGTATTCGAATCTGCCGATCCGCACATACACGCTCTTCACATAGTTGCGCAGCCAGAAGAACTGGTTGAAGTAGACGCCGGTCCGCCCCGTCCCGCGCGTGTAATTTCCCACAAAGCAAGATACCTGCTGGGCGGTGTCCTTCGTGACTTCCTCAGGAAGGCCGAGCGCGCGGTGATGCTCACGCAGGATAGGCACATAGGCGAGCGCAAGGAGCAGATAGAAGCAACCGCTCGACTCCCCGAGGGCTTTCTCCAGCGTCGGCCACGGGTCGCCGGCGTCGCGGGGCGAGGGCTCCGCGGCGATGAAATTACGCCAATACGTGTGCCAGGCGAACCGGCGCAGTCCGGGGTCGGGC
>CAYTFM010000271.1:0-722 GCA_964436735.1 uncultured Victivallales bacterium
AGCATCTCAGTCCGGGCAAGATTCTCGGCAAACGCCGTCCACATCTGGTCGGCGTCGCCGAGGGTGCTTTCGTCGCCGGACTCCACGGCAAGCTCGGCATAGGCGTTGAAATCATCACACTCACGCTGCAACTTGTCGAAGGAGTCGATCACCTTTTTGCACGCGCTCAGTTTCGCCATCGTGTCCTGCGCCTTCTCGCGGCTGTCCCAGAAATTCGGCGCAAGCATCTGCTGCTCGATCTCCTCTTTCGCCCGACGCTTCTCATCGACCTTCAGATAATTCCTCAGCGACTCGACACGGCTCGCCGAACCACCCACCAATTTTCGCAGTTCGTCAAAAGTCATTGCTCTCTTCCCATTGATATTTCGTTATCCAAATATATCTTTAATTTTCTCAGCCGCAAACCTCTATGAAAGGCGCCCGAAAGCGCAAGAGGAAAGAGTCGCTGAAAACCTGAAAGGAACTGTCCATGTTGCCGAAGCCAAGCCTTGATTTCCTCGCACGACTTTTAACCTCCAATGGTCCGTCTGGATTCGAAGTTGAGACCGCCAAGGTCTACCGGAAGTATCTCAAGGAATTTTCCGACGAGGTCAAGACGGACGTCCTCGGCAACACCATCGGCATTCTCAATCCCAAAGCTGAGTTCAAAGTCATGCTCGCCGGACACTACGACGAGATCGGCTTCCAGGCCGACCTCAGCCACTTCGCTATCTTCGGCCTCT
>CAYTFM010000271.1:732-7788 GCA_964436735.1 uncultured Victivallales bacterium
TACGACCTCGCGAGCGGCATCACCTTCCGCGACGAGGACACGTTCGGCGACTTCAACCTCTCCGACGACGGGCTGATCTACTTCAGATCCGTGGGCGGCATTGACAAGATCACCGTTCCCGGCACTGAAGTTGAGATTCTCGCCACCGGCAAAAAAATTCCAGGCGTCATCGGGAAGAAGCCGATCCATCTCGTCGACGCGAAAGACCGCGACAAGTCTCCCGAGCTCAAGGAACTGTGGATCGACATTGGCGCGGAGGATAAAAAAGAGGCGGAGAAATTCATCACCATCGGCGATCCCGTCGCCGTGAAAGCGAACTTCTCCTACCTTGGCAAGAACAGAATCATGTCGAAAGGGCTTGACGACAAGATCGGTGCGTTCGTGATCGCCGAGACCCTGCGTAATCTCTCCAAGCGGAAACTGAAAATCGGCGTCTACTGCGTCGGCACGGTTCAAGAGGAACTCGGCCTCCGCGGCGCGCATGCGTCCACCTTCGGCATCGCTCCCGCCGTGGGCATCGCGGTCGACGTCGGCTTCGCGACAGACCTGCCCGACGTCAACAAGAACGAACTGGGCGTCGTCAAACTCGGCAAGGGTCCCGCGCTGTCGCGGAACGCCGACAACAATGAAGTCCTCGGGAAGAAGCTCCGTGAGACGGCGAAGAAGCACAAAATCGCCTATCAGGAAAAGGCGGGGTTCCGGGCCAGCGGCGGCACGGACACCGCGGCCATGCAGCTCTCGCGCTCGGGGGTCGCCACCGCCCTTGTCAGCGTTCCCAACCGTTACATGCACACCCCGGTCGAAGTCTGTGACCTGCGGGACGTCGAAGGCTCCATCAAACTGCTCACCGAGACCATCGCCGCCCTCAGCCCCAAGGATAGTTTCATCCCAGGGATAGACTGAACCATGCCGCCGAAACGCGGCGGCATGTGTTCGGTGTTCGGTGTTCGGTGTTCGGTGTTCAGTGTTCGGTGTTCAGTGTTCGGTGTTCAGTGTTCAGTGTTCAGTGTTCCTGAACCCTGAACCCTCCCCCATGTCCACCCCTCTTACAACCCACTCATGAAGGCGAAGATCTTGTCATTGACGCCCGGCAGTCCCTCGTGTCCGAAGTCGGGATAGATCAGCAACGACTTCTTCGCGGTGATCTTGTTGTAGGCGGCGAACTGGGTCGACGGTGGACAGACGGTGTCCATAAGCCCTATCGGCATCATCACCTCTCCTTTGATACGCCTCGTCAGATGCTGCACATCGATGTAGCCAAGCTTCGTGAAAATATCGTCCTCGCGCTGGTGCAGGGGATCGAAGAGGCGGAAATAGGTGCGCAGTTCCTCGTAGGCGTCCTTCGCCAGATCCATTTCCCACACACGGCGATAGTCGCAGAGGAACGGGAAGACGGGGGCCACCCGCACGATCCGAGGTTCGAGCGAGGCGCAGGCGAGCGTGAGACCGCCGCCCTGGCTGCCGCCCGTCGCTCCGACGCGTGTGGGATCGACGCCGGGAAGTTCCAGCACGATCTTGGCGAGCTGGGCCGTGTCAAGGTATATCTGACGGAACAGGAGTTTCTCGGGTGCGTCATCGATACCCCTGATGATATGCCCGCGGAGGGTGTTGCCCACGCCTCCCCCAAGATCCTGCGACTTGCCCCCCTGCCCTCGGCAATCGAGCGCGGCGACGGTGTACCCCTGCGAGACATAGCCCAGCTTGTCGTACCAATCACCCGCATTCCCCGAATACCCGTGGAACTGCAGCAGAGCCGGATGCGGATTCTTGCTGTTCTTAGGGCGGAGCAGCTTCGCATGAATCCGAGATCCACCGACGCCAGTGAAGTACATGTCAAAGCAGTCGGCGACCGCGCTGTGGAAGTCGGCGGGAACAAGCTCAAGCTTCGGATCGAGGGCGCGCATCTCGGCCAGCGAGCGGTCCCAGAACTCGTCGAAGTCGGCGGGACGCGGATTTTTCCCTTGATAGTTCTTCAACTGCTCCAACGGCATGTCGATCATAGGCATGGCACAATCCTCCTGTTGTTTTATCTGCGCCATGGCATCATGGCGTCAGGAAATATATAGTGAATATGCGAAAATTCAGCACTAGTGCAAGGCGGATCGTTCGGCCAACGCTCGGACTAATCATGAAAGCAAAAGATTTACATACGATGGGCGTGCCCAAAGGGGAAGCAATCTCGGTGGCGTTCGATGCCATCGCGGCGGCGCGGCGGACAGGGCTGTCGAGGTCGACGATCGAATCGCTGATCGCGAAATGCGCACGGCAACCCGACGCCTGGAAGACAGACGAGATTTTCGGGCGTTTGGCGATGACGATAGCCGCGTCGGCGTCGGCGCGGCGCTCGTTCATCGAACGCAAGGCACCTGCGCCGTACCGCGTGTGGGGCTCCGACTTCGACTCGAAGGCGTTGGAGCAAATGGAGAACGCCTGCCGTCTTCCCGTCTCCGCCATCGGCGCCTTGATGCCTGACGCCCACCCCGGCTACGGGCTTCCCATCGGCGGCGTACTTGCCACAAGAGACGCCGTGATCCCCTACGCCGTCGGCATGGACATCGCCTGCCGCATGAAACTCACCGTCCTCGACCTCCCGCCGTCAACGCTCGACACTGCTAGTCAACGCCTGCGGGAGGCCATCGAGCGGGAGACGCGCTTCGGCGTCGGCGCCGGTTTCTCGAAGCGTCACCACCACCCTGTAATGGACGAGAACTGGTCGGTAAGCCCCATCACCGCCCGGGACAAGGATAAAGCGTGGGGGCAACTCGGATCAAGCGGCAGCGGCAACCACTTCGTGGAGTTCGGGACACTGACGCTCGACAAACCGGACCTGGGGTTGCCAGCCGGGAGCCACCTCGCCTTGCTCAGCCACAGCGGCAGCCGCGGGACCGGTGGCGATGTCGCCACATTTTACAGCCACCTCGCCATGAAGCGCCACCCCGAACTGCCACGAGAACTGCAGCATCTGGCGTGGTTCGAACTCGGCCAGCACGAGGGACAGGAATACTGGCTCGCGATGGAACTGATGGGACACTACGCCGCCGCCAATCACGAATTGATTCACCGCGCCATCGCACGCCACCTTGGAGCGACAGTGCTGCTGGACATAGAGAACCACCACAATTTCGCCTGGCGCGAGGTTCACTTCGGCGAGGAGGTCATCGTCCACCGCAAAGGAGCCACCCCAGCCGGCACAGGAATCATCGGCGTCATCCCCGGCTCGATGGCGACTCCTGGATTCGTGGTCAGAGGAAAAGGCGACCCGGAATCGCTGAACTCGGCTTCCCACGGCGCAGGGAGGTGCATGAGCCGCACCGCCACGAAAAGCACCTACTCATGGAGCGACGCGACTCCAGTCCTCAAGACGGCCGGCGTCACGCTGATATCCGCGGGGCTTGACGAGATCCCCTTCGCCTACAAGGACATCCTCACGGTGATGGAAGCCCAACGCGGTCTCGTCGACATCGTCGCCCGCTTTGATCCAAAGCTTGTGAAAATGGCTCCCGGCGGCGAACGGCCGGAGGATTGAGCGGGGGAAGCAAGGGTTCAGGGTCGCAGCGAAGCGAAGATTCGCCGTGGCGAATTCGGTGGAAGTTTGAAGCGAAAATCCGCCGTGACGGATGAAAGGTTGAAGCGAAGCGGAAATCCGCCGCGGCGGATGAAAGGTGCGAAATGAGTGAATTGACAGACTTCATGATCTCCATAGCCCGGGAGGCTGGCGCGATGGCTCTCGCGCGGCAGAACGCCATCGACCAGGTCGTCATCGAGTTCAAGAACGAGAAGGATCTTGTCACCGAGGTCGACAAGGCGGTCGAGGACTACCTGATCGACGCAATCCACCGTCGCTTCCCTTCGCATGGCTTCCTCGCCGAAGAATCGGGGACTGCGGAAGGCGACGGAGAGCACGTCTGGGTGATCGATCCGATTGACGGCACCACCTCATTCGTCCACAATCAACCCTACTTTTCAATCTCGATTGGCATGCGACGGAACGGCGAGGCGGTCGCCGGAGTGGTCAACGCCCCACGCCTCGGCGAGATCTACTACGCCTCGAAAGGCGGCGGCGCATTCAGAAACGGCGAGCGGATCAAGGTGTCCACCCGCAACCGCCTCGCCGACGCGGTCCTCTCCACCGGCTTCGCCTGCATTCGGGCGGGCCTGGAGCGCAACAATCTGCCGCTGTTCTGCGCCCTCATGCCGAAACTCCGCGGGATTCGCCGCTACGGTTCGGCGGCGATCGACTTGTCATACGTGGCCTGCGGCCGCCTTGACGGTTTCTGGGAGATAAACCTTCAGCCCTATGATATCGCCGCGGGAGAACTCATCGTCCGCGAGGCGGGAGGCGCGGTGGTCGACCTCGAGGGCGAGACGCACTATCCGGAGAGAGGCACACTTGCGACGAACGGAAGAATCACCAAGGAATTTCTGGATATATGTGGAGGGCTCAATCAATGAACGAGAACGAAATCATCAATGCCACGACAACTCCGTGCCCCACTGAACCGCCGCAAGAAGCGGTAGTCGAACCGCCGCCAGCAGTAGTCCCCGCAACGTCGCCAAGTCCGACGGCAAGCTATGGATTCGAACCGCTCACGGAGGCCGAAGTCCGCGTGGTCGCCTGCCTCGTCGAGAAGAAGATCACCACGCCCGAATACTTCCCGCTCACCGTCAACTCCCTTGTCGCCGCCTGCAATCAGAAAAGTAATCGCCATCCTGTGGTGGAATTCGACGAGAAGACAGTCCTTGCCGCCCTTGAGACGCTCCGCCGCAAACGGCTCGCCTGCCTTGTGAGCCCGATGGGGGCCCGTTCCGCCAAGTATGATCACCGCCTCGCCGAACAGCTCCACATATCAAAACCGAGCGAGATGGCCATATTCTGCGAACTGATGCTGCGCGGCCCACAGACGGTCGGCGAATTGCGCACGCATGGCGAACGAATGTGCCCCTTCGCCAGCATGGACGGCGTCCAGGCGACAATCGACGACCTCTGCGCACGCGCCGCCACGCTCGTGGTGAAGCTCCCCCGCGCCCCAGGACATAAGGAGTGTCGTTATGCGCATCTTCTCGCTGGCATGCCTGAACTCTCCGCGACCGGCGATGACGAGACCGCCCACAGCATATCGTCATTCGAAATCATCTCGACAACCGACCGGGAACGGATCGCCTCACTCGAAACCGAGGTGGCAGCGCTTAAGACGCAACTTGCCGACCTGCGCTCCGCCTTCGACCGCTTCAAGGCGCAGTTCTGATCCTTGATCATAGCCGTTGAAATGACTTTCAGGAAAAGGGAATTTGTGATATCTTATCCGTTTATCACTATAGGATTAAAGTGATGGCAAAGCGGAAACAGAATAGCCGCGGGGAGAGCGGTAAGCCAGTTGCTGTTCCCGGGTGGAATGCCCCGGCTGCGGATCATTTCCTCCACACCCCAAGCGGCCAGATGAGCACAGCGGATAAGGGACGCAATGGCCCCACAGCTCTGCGGAAGCAGGCGGAGAAGAGAGTCAGCACGCCTAAGACCGCCGACAAGGAATCACTATCCCCAGAGGAAGCCCAGCGGCTGCTCCACGAGTTGCGGGTGCACCAGATCGAATTGGAGATGCAGAATGAGGAGCTGCGGCGGTCGCAGGCGGAGATTGAGGCCTTGCGGGAGCGCTACTTCGAACTCTACGAACTGGCGCCGGTCGGCTACCTCACCCTCAGCGAGAATGGTTTGATCATGGAGGCCAACCTCACCGCTGCCACCCTGCTGGGAGTGGCGAGAAACGCTCTGCCCACGCAACCGTTGACACGGTTCATCATCAAGGAATACCAAGACATCTACTATCTTCACCGCGAAAAACTCTTTAAAACGGGTGCGCCGCAGGTATGCGAACTCAAGATGAAGCGTGGGAACGACCTCCAGTTCTGGGCGCGTGTTGAGTCCACCGCCGCGAAAGATGCCGAGGGCGCGATCATGTGCCGTGCGGTACTGAGCGACATCACTAATCACAAGAAGGCTGCGGAATATTTGTGTGAAAGCGAGGAGCGCTTCCGCTCCGTTCTGGACAACTCTCACGATGTGGCCTACCGCCGTGACTTACGCCAGAACAAGTTCGATTACATAAGCCCGGCGATACAGCGAGTAACCGGGTTCACCGTCGAAGAATTCAGCAGGCTGAGCTTTGACGACGTGCTTGCGCTTATCCATCCCGAAGACCAGCTCTTTGTCAAGGAAAAGATTGCATGCAGGTCATCCATTGTTGAGATTAATTGCATCGAATATCGGTCACGCGCGAAAGACGGGGAATACCGCTGGATCGCAAACAGTTTCAAGGAACTGATGGACGAGCAGGGAATCCCCTGCTACCGCGTTGGGATCGTGAGGGACATCACCGCGCGTAAACAGGCGGAGGATGCGCTAAGGCGTAGCTCGGAGCACAATGCTGTTTTATTGCGCGAGATCCACCATAGAGTTAAAAACAATCTGAGCATGATTATCGGGCTTCTACATCTTCAGGATGAGGCGACTGGAGATAATCCCATGACAAGGGAACAAACCGAGGCGCTGGAGGGGCGGATAAGAAGCATAGCTCTGCTACACGAGCATCTTTATCAGACCGAGAAATTCAGCAAAGTCTCGATAGAGCAATACTTCAAGAGCATAATCAACTATGCCATCACCTGCCATGGCGGGTTGGGCATAAGCGTCACTATGTCCGCATGCTCCTCCGAATTGAGCCTTGAGACGGCCTTGCCGTGTGGCTTGATTCTAAACGAACTACTTTCAAACGCATTCAAGCATGCGTTCCCGGATGGACGCAAAGGGAGCGTCCGGGTCGGGTTCGCGCCTGACACCGGGAATGCTGTTGATGACAATGGGAGAAATCGCTGGATTTTCTCTGTCGAGGATGACGGCACTGGATGTTGTGAATCCGCCTTGGAGAGGAAAGGGGTCATCGGTTGGAAGATCATCAACCTGCTATGTTGTCAACTGGGAGCCGAGGCGTCATATATGGAGCCTCCCGGCTTCCGTTTTTCGATTCGTTTCAAGGAGTTGGTGTATGCCACAAGAGTGTG
>CAYTFM010000271.1:7845-12824 GCA_964436735.1 uncultured Victivallales bacterium
TCGCCGAGGATCTCCGCGTGATGCTGACGAAGTTCGGCTTCAACGTGGTGGCGACGTGCACCAGCGGGGAGAACGCCGTCTCGACCATCGACCGTCTGTCGGACAGGCAAGCCGCTCCTGATGTCGTGCTGATGGACATCACGCTCCCTGGAAAGCTCAACGGCATTGAGGCGGCGATCGAGATCAACAGTCGCCATGACTCCGCCATCGTATTCCTCACCGGCTACAACCACGCCGACTTGTACGAGAAGCTCAAGGACGTCCGGTACTTCGGGTATCTCCACAAGCCGGTGAGACCCGAGCAGGCGTGCTCCACCCTAGAATACGCATCCCACCAGAGACAGGGTGAAAGGAAATGCGCCCTCCCCTCGGACAAGGATTTCGCACCATCACCCACGCAGACGCAAGGCAATGTCCTTTCAGGCATGGAGAAGCGTCTCATCGGCGCGTCCGAGGTGATGCGCGGCATCCGAGAGGAGATTCTTGTCCTCGCCCCGTCGACCATTCCAGTTCTCATATTGGGCGAGACCGGGACGGGCAAGGAGATCGTCGCCCGCGAGCTTTACAGGGCCAGCAATAGAAGCTCCATGCCGTTTATGCCACTCAACTGCGCCACCATCGGAACATTGGCTGACAGCGAGTTGTTTGGCCATGTGAAAGGGGCCTTCACGGGGGCTGTGCGCTCCACGTCCGGCTATATCGGAGCCGCAAATGGGGGGACGCTGTTTCTTGACGAGATAGAGGCGCTCTCCCTGGACATTCAAGCGAAGCTTCTGCGTTTTCTTGACATGGGGGAGTACAGCAAAGTCGGGGACACGAAAATTCTGCATGCCGACGTGCGTGTCATCTCGGCGTCAAACAAGAATCTCGACATTCTTTGCTCTCAAGGCAAGTTCAGACGGGATCTCTATTACAGGATTTCCGGATCCATGATCAACACCGCTCCTCTGCGGTCGCGCACCGAGGACATTCCCGCTCTTGTCTCGCATTTCCTGAGCATGTTCTCGTCAGATGGCGAGAAAAAGGTTCCGGTCCTGCTCCCTGAAGCCACTAGAAGCTTGACATCCCATGAATGGCTAGGCAACGTGCGGCAGCTCAAGCAGGCCGTTCACAACCTGATAGAGCGGAACCGCCATCACAAATCCATCGACGAGAAGGAGGTTGCCAAACTAATGGGGGCTTCCCCTTCTAAAATCCTCTTCCCGTCCTATCAGGACGCAAAAAAAACGGATCTCGAGCAGTTCAACCAAAAGTATTTCACGGACTTACTGAGGGTGACGCAAGGGAAATCGAAGAAGGCTTTGGAGCTTTCCAAGATGCACAGGAAGAATTTCTATGATATGCTGAGGAAACATGGTTTGACCCCAAAGGATTTCAAGAGAACGCCATAGGTTCTGACTTTCCCCTCTGTGCCCTAAATTACCTACACATTTGCCCCGTCATTTAGATACTGTAGGCATCTTTACCTACTTCTTCCCCCGCCCCACTTTCAAGCCCCTTCCCTGTCTCGCCAAAGTCCAATCAACCTAATCCTTCGCTCGACAATTGTTGTCGGTCTTTTTACCAACATATTTGCCCGAGAGATGGGATGTGTCACGGCATCTCGTTTGTCGTATGTAGTTTATCATTATAATGTTGTGAATTACTTGATGCGCCTGGCATAGATTTTGCAATTATATAGGCCACGCAGAGAAACAACTCACAAACGACGGTTTGTTTTCGACTGCGTTTCACATCCTGAGCACAAACCGAAAGGTTCAAATACGCCTTATGAACGGGACAGAGAAGAAAAATATTCTTGTGGCGGATGACGACCTCTTTTATCGGGAGATGGTCTCATCGTCGCTTGAGAGCAAGGGGTATTCCGTGGTCAAGACAGGTTCCGGATCAAGGGCCTTAAGCTTGCTTCAATCAGGGGAGCGATATGATCTCGCGATACTTGATGTCTTCATGGGCGGCAAAACCGGCATTGAGGTGCTGGAGCGTTTCAAGAAGTCGGTCGACTATTGCGAGCTTAAGGATATGCCCGTCATCGTCATGTCCAGCGACGACTCCGCCACGACGGAGTTCAAAGCGAGAGCAGCCCGTGCCAACGCGTTTCTCTTAAAGCCTTTTTCGAAGGAGGCGTTGACGGAAGCGGTCGAGCAGCTCGTTCATTGCAAAATATACCAGCCCCCTGAATATCAAACATTCTGATCCTACGTATTTAACGAATGGTCACATAAGAAGAACCCCATCAACCAAAGGAAAGGGTCGGACAATGGCCAAGCTCGCAGCCCCCCCAGCCCCCGCCGCTAAACAAGCCACCACAGCCCACATCGACGACAGGAACGGGCATGGCTCCAACTTTGCGCCGAGGAATGCTCCAAGCGCGCAAAGCGCCGCTCCCTCGCAAACCGCCCAACAGCAGCAGGCGCTGTCGCAGCAGCGGAAGGTCGCCCAGGACAGGGCGAAGCAGCGGACGGAGTCTCGGACCGCGGCGAAGCGCCAACAGGCCGCCGAGCGTATTGCCAGCGCCACGGAGGAACTTGCCAGCGGCGTTTCACAGGCCAACGCCGCCGCCCAGCAGTTGAACCAGGCGATGGAGCAGATCTCTTCAGGCGCCACCGAGGCGAGCGCCGCCGCCCAGCAGGGGCAGGCCGCCGCCGAACGTCTTGGCAAGGGGGCGGACATCAACAGCGCCGCCGCCCAGCAGTCGCTCAACAAGGTCAACATCCTGCAGAAGCTAATCCGCGAAACGACCACCCAGATCGAGAAGCTGATCAAGAATATCGGGACGGTTGCGGAGAAGAACGTCGAGTCCGCCAGAAGAGTCGGGGAGCTTGAGAAGCAGGCCAACGAGATCGGACAGGTGGTGAACACTGTCGCCGGGATCGCCGACCAGACTAACCTGCTAGCGTTGAACGCCGCCATCGAGGCCGCCCGAGCCGGAGAGCACGGCCGCGGATTCGCCGTGGTGGCGGACGAGGTGCGCAACCTCGCCGAGGGGGCCGAGAAGTCGGCCAAGTCGATCCGCGACCTGGTGAAGGTGATCCAGGAGGAGGTGAAGTCCGTGGCCGGAGAGACAGAGCAGGCCGGGGTCAAAGCCCGCGAGGAGGTCGACAAGGGCAAGAAGATCAGCGAACAGCTTATCTCCGTGGAAGCCGACATGAAGGCCATCCAAGAGGCCTGTAATGCCATCAACAATCTCAGCTCGGAGATGGCCGCCGCCGTCACGCAGTTCCGCAAGGGGACCGAGGTGATCGCCAGCGCGTCCGAGGAGTCCGCCAGCGCCGCCGCCGAGGCGTCGACCTCGACGCAGGAGCAGACGAAGGCGATAAACGACATTCAGACGGCGGTCGACAATCTCGCGCAGATGGCCGAGGAGTTGAAAATCAACACCGACTCAGAGAAGTCAAGCGAGCAGTTGGCCGCCCTCTCCGAGGAGATGTCCGCCACGATCGCCGAGGCCAACGCCGCCGCCGGGCAGATCATGAGCGCGATCGCCCAGATATCCAAGGGCGCCGAGGATCAGGGATCCGCCGCAGAGGAGTCGGCGTCGGCCGTCAAGCAGATCGACAACAACACGGTCAACATCGGCGAAAAGGCGAAAGTCTCCCTTGAGAAAGTCAACCTCCTTCAGAAGCTGCTTAACGAGAACAAGGTCGCGGTGGACAACCTGATCGTCGGCATCAGCGCCAGCGCCAAGGCGGGGCTCAAGTCCGTCGAGAACATCGGCAAGCTTGAGGTGCGCGTGCGGCAGATCGACAAGATCGTCGATGCCATCACGAATGTGGCGATGCAGACGAACCTGCTGGCGGTCAACGGCGCCATCGAGGCGGCCCGCGCCGGAGAGTACGGTAAGGGGTTCGCCGTTGTCGCCTCCGACATCCGCACCCTGGCGGCTGACTCCGAGCAGAACGCCGAGAAGATCAAAGACCTCGTGCGGGCGATTCAGGACCAGGTGCAAGTGGTCTCGAAGGACATCCTGCAACTCTCGACCGCCGCCGAACAGGAGGTCGAGGGCGCCAAGGTCTCCACCGACAACCTCAACACTGTCGAACGCGACATGACCGAAGTCCAGAAGGGAATCGTCACCATCCAAGGCGAGGCCGAGCAGTCCGTCAACGCCGTGCAGGAGGCACGCAAGGGGGTCGACCAGGTAGCCGCCGCCGCCGAGGAGGCATCGAGCGCCGCCAAGCAGGCGGCCGCCAGCGCCACCGAGCAGGCGAAGGGGATGAGCGAGCTTGCGCAGGCCATCGAGGAGATCTCCGCCCTGGCCGACGAACTGCAGAATTGATGAAGAAGTCATTGGTCATTGGGGATTGGTCATTTGGATGGACGAATTGCCATAATCATCCATCTTGCAATAAACAAATGACAAATGACTAATGACTAATGACCCAACCAATGGAGGAATTAAATGGCTGAGATAAAAGGCTTGCAGACGGGGGAGGACCAGTTGGTCACCTTCTCCCTTGCCAACGAGGAGTTCGCCTTCCCGATTGGCATCGTGCAGGAGATCGTGCGCACGCCAGACATCACCAAGGTGCCGAGCGCGCCAAGCTATATCGAGGGGATCGCCAACCTGCGCGGCAACATCCTCCCGATCGTGAACCTGCGCAACAGGCTCGTGATGAGCGAGAAGGAGATCGACGAGTCGACCCGCGTCATCGTGATCAACGTCGGCGGCTCCATGGTCGGCGGTATCGTCGATTCGGTTTCCGAGGTCGTTCATATCGAGACGAAGATCATCGACCCGCCGCCAGACGTCGTGGGGTCGGTCGACGGACAGAACCTTCTGGGCGTCGCCAAGATCAACGACGGCAAACGGCTGATCATGATCCTGGCCTCCGAGAAGATCATTCCAGACCTGCATGGGACGGGGGCAGTGACGGCCTCAGCCGGAGCTGTCGACACCGGGAAATCCTCCTCGGAGCGCAAGGAGTCGAAGAATTCCGCCGACGAAGAGGAGCTGCTTGTTACGTGCCGCCTCGGCG
>CAYTFM010000272.1:0-378 GCA_964436735.1 uncultured Victivallales bacterium
ACATCTGGGACAAGGACAAGCCGCCCTATGTGCTCGAGCCCTCGACGGCCGCCGCCTTCAAGAAGGGCTACAACCCGCTTTTCGCCGGCATACTCGACGAGGTTCACGACTTCGCCGCGGGACAGACGCTCAAGACCACCATCCACGCCTTAAACGACACGCGGAAGTCCCAGACGCTCGAACTGAAAGCCACCCTCGAGGTGGCGGGAAAAACCAGCGAGGTCGTCTCAACCTCGCTCCAGCTCGACGCCGGCGCGGCGAAGCCGGTTCCCGTGGCAATCACCTTCCCGAACGTCGACGCCTACACCATCGCCTCGCTGCGCATCGCCTTGCTGCAAAACGGCAAGGAAATCTTCGACATACGATATCCGTTCGACC
>CAYTFM010000272.1:388-12813 GCA_964436735.1 uncultured Victivallales bacterium
CCATGTCCCCGCCCAAGATCGACAAGGCGCTCGCGCTGTACGACACCAAGGGCGAAACCGCCAACCTGCTTGACTCGCTGAAGATCGCCTACGCCAAAGCCGATCTGTCACAACTCGATCCCGCCATTCCACTCGTCGTGGGGAAGGACTCGGATCGCACCGCGCTTGTCGCGAATGCCGACGCCATCGCCACCTACGTCAAGGCCGGCGGCAGGATCCTCGTATTCGAACAGAAGGAAGGCCTCGACAAGTGGCTGCCCGTCAACATTCCCGCCTGCTATGTCTCGTCGTCGGGAGCCGACGAGCCGGAACTGTATGGCAAAGCACCCACCGCGTTCGGCAAAGAGATGGCATCGGTCGACGCCCCCGCGCACCCGGCCTTCGCCGGACTTCCCGACACGTCGCTCTTTCATTGGAGGGCTGGCGAGGACGGCCATGTCGCCGGCCCGCGGGGATTTTTCCGCCCCTATGAGTACACCATCACCGGCAACTACCGGTCTCTGGTCTCCACCAGCGCCGAGATGAGATTCGACGACGCCAAGGTGTCGGAGATGATGGAGCTTTCCTGGGGAAAAGGCGTCGTGCTGTTCTCGCAGCTTGAACTGCACGCCAACTATGGAGCGAACCCGGTGGCGACGAGGATCGCCAACAACCTCCTCGCATACGTGGCGACGTCCACGCCCGTCCTCCGCCCCACCGACCGCTTCCTCGTGGTCGGGGCGAAGGCCGCCGAACGGGCGAAGGAGCGCGGATTCGAGTCGGCGACAAGCGAGACACTCCCACTGGATCTGAAAAATCTCGATGCCGTCTTCGTGGGAGCCGAGGCGCACGACTCGCTCGCGGAGGCCGCGCCCCGCATCAAGAGTTTCACCGACGCGGGTGGCGTGATCGTGGTCGAACTGCCCGCCGGTCCTCAGGATCTTTCGTGGGCGCGGCAGGGCCTTTCGGCCGTCGACGACAAAGAGCTCTTCACCCGTGTGAAGTACCGGTGGGCCGGTGGACGCGACTGGTGGGGCGAGGAGAACAAGGCGATCCGGACGCGCGACCGGTGGCGCATGCTGCAGGGCGTCGCCTCAGAGGATCTCCTCCCGACGAAGGACTCGATCAAGAGCTTGTCAACCCTCGCGGGATTGGCGGAAACCGACATCAAGCTGTGCGACCCGCCCGTGATGGCGGCGATCCCCGCCGTCAAAGGCGCGCTCGTCCTTTCCACGCTCCCCCTCCTGTCGGCCGACGGCTACCGTCCCAACCTCCTCTGGCACACGATCATGACCAACCTTGGCGTCCCCCTGCGCCAGACCGCGCCGACGGTCTCGGCGATCGCCGGAAGAAGCGGCGCGCCCGTCTACAAGATCGTGAAGGCCGGCGAGGTCGCGTTCGACGGCGATCTGCAGGAGTGGACCTTCGTCAAAGGCGAGGCTGGCGCGCTCAACAACTGGCGCAACGCCGAACCGATGGTGATCACCTCGAAGGACGTCGCGGACGAGCAGGTCAAGTCCACGGGCGGCGACAAGGACAAGAGCGCAGTCGTCTACCTCATGTGGGACGAGCGCTATCTCTACTTCGGCGCCAAGATCATCGACGACCACCTGTTCGACAAAGGCGGCAGCTACAACGGCGACGCGGTCGAGTTCTGCCTCGGGAAGACGAAGTTCACGTTCGACGTCAACGGCGAAAGCTTCAACCTCTCAGGCGGCGAAGGAGAAGGCCTCAAGATTCCGAAGGAATCGATCAAGTACGCCATGAAACGGGTTCTCAAACTTGGCGGCTCCCGCGGGACCGAACTCATCACCGCGAAAAGCGGCGAGTCAGTCGACGGTGCCCCCGGCTACGTCATCGAGATGGCCTTCCCCCTCGATTATCTTCCGATGATCTTCCCAGTCAAGCCCGGATCGAAATTCGGACTCGGCGTGGCGCTGGACGACAATGACGGGCAGGACCGCAAAGCGCAGATCGCCTGGCCCGCCGGCTGGCGCTGGAACAAGCTCGAAACCTGGGGCGTCGGCGAGTTGTGCGAGTAGCGGACAGTAAACAGCGTGAAACATTCAACAATGGTAAAGGATCGCTTCAATCATGCCAAAAATCGTTTTCATCGGCGCGGGCAGCGGCTTCGGCTCAAAAACAATGGTGGATCTTTTCTCATTCGCCGAACTGCGGGAATGCGAACTGGTGCTTGTCGACATCAACCGCCAGCATCTCGAGCCTGTGGTGGCTTACACGCGGAAAGTGGCGGCCCACTATGGTTCGTCCGCCCGCGTCTCCGGCGTTCTGGATTGGCGCGGCGGCGCCCTCGAGGGCGCCGACTACGTGTTCACCGCTTTCGCGCAGGGTGGGCCCGCGTATGAGGGCGTGCCTTTCCATTACGAGATCTGCGTGCCGCAGGAGTTCGGCATCTTCCAAAACGTGGGCGACACCGTGGGACTGGGAGCCGTGCTCCGCACGTTGCGGACCGCCCCGGAACTGCTCGCCATCGGCCAGGAGATGGAACGGCGCTGCCCAGGAGCGTGGCTGTTGAATTATGTCAACCCCATGGCGATGCTCACCCGCATCCTCACCAAGGCCTGCCCCAAGATCAGGACACTGGGCCTCTGCCACAACATCCAGTACGGTATCCGCGATGTCGCGCGATGGATTGGCGTTTCACACAAGCAGCTGCGCTATGAGGCCGCCGGCCTCAACCACATGGACTGGTTCCTCCGCTTGGAACACCTTGACGGCCGCGACGCCTATCCAGAGCTGCTGCGCGCCGCCGACTCACCCGAGATATACATAGAACGCACCGTGCAGTTCGAACTACTCCGCTCCCTCGGCTTCTGGACGACCGAGTCCGCCGGCCACTGCGCCGAGTATCTGCCCTATTTCCTGCCGCGGTCGCAGGATCGGGAGAAGGTTCAGCTTCCCGTGCGCCGCCCGTCGGCCACACCACCGCCAATGGCTCCCCGTTGGCACAACGAGTCAGAACTGGTACGGCAGCTGGACGGGCGCGAGCCTCTGAACCTGACACGCTCCTTCGAGTACGGCGCCCATATCATCCACGCGCTGGAAACGGACGCCGTCTATCGAATGCACCTCAACGTCATGAATGACGGATTGCTGGACAATTTCACCAAAGAGACTTGTGTGGAAGTCTGCTGTACCACGGATCGCCTGGGAGTCCATCCCCACCGCGTCGGATCGCTGCCCATCCACATGGCCGCGCTCTGCCGGGGCATGGCGGATATGCAGACCTTGGGAAGCGACGCCTTCCTCGAACATGACCTGCGCAAGGCCTGCCTGGCGTGCGTCATCGATCCATGCGCCGCCGCCTGCGCCACCCCGGCCGCCATCAAGGAGTGTTTCAACAAGCTCCTGGAACTGGAACGTGAATGGCTCCAGGGATACTGGGGGACACAGCTGAAAGTCTGAGCCGCGCTCATCCACCGCCGGCTGGGGCTTCCCCGATTGATGGACGAACTCGGCGCCGGCAGCTGAAAATTGAAAGGAAGAACGTAAAGCGTCTTTAGTATTATGAAATCACCTTGTTCCACCAATCCGCCCCCCCACCGCGCCTACGAAAGCGACGGCTGCCGCCACGTCCGACCAGCCGAGACCGACGAGCTTCTCGTCAATCCGCTGATGGGATTCCAGACCTATCAGCGCTTCAACGGCGACCCGACCGAGCCGGAGAACCACTGGAACGACGACGGCCCGACCGAGTATGCCAGATTCACCGGAAAGCTGGCGAATGACGGCTTCCCCGACACCTCGTCCGCCTACCTGCGCTGGTATTGGGCGCGGCTCGAGCCCGAGAAGCGCGCCTACCGCTGGGACATCGTCGACCGCGCCCTGGAGGAGGCCGCGCGCCGTGGGCAGCAGCTCCACATCCGCGTCATGCCGCACGACAGCGTCAACCTCGTCCCGGAATGGTACCAGCGGGAAGGACGCCTGCTCCAGTTCGAGGTCAAGGGCAAGGGCTGCTTCATTCCAGATTACACGGATCCGCTGTTCCTCGACTCCACGGAACAACTCGTCGGCCACCTCGGCGCGCGCTACGCCGACGACCCCCGTCTGGGAGCGGTGGACATCGGCACACTCGGTTTCTGGGGCGAGTGGCACAACTATCTCGTCCCCGGCAGTCCACTCCTGGACGAGAAGGGGCGACAGTGGGCGGTCGATTTGTACTTCAAGGCGTTCCCGCATAAACCGCTGCTCATGCTCATCGGCTCCGTCGACGCGCTCCGTCACGCCACCGCGCAGGGCGCCGGCTGGCGGGCCGACTGCTGGGGCGACATGAGCCGCGGCGCCTCAGACCGACGCGGGCAGGACAGCATCCCGGATGACCTGGCCGCATGGAACCACATGCAGCAGCGCTATCCAATGAACCTCTACGACTCCGGCTCCACGAACGCCTGGAAGCGCGGCCCCGTGTGCCTTGAGGCCTGCTGGACCTTCGTCTACTGGCACCGCATGGGGTGGGACATCGACTACATCCTCGACGAGGCCTTGCGTTGGCACACCTCGCTGATCAACGCCAAGAGTTCGATCATCCCCGAGGCATGGCGCGGGAAAGTAATCGAATTTCAAAAGCGGCTCGGGTATCGTTTCGTCCTGCGCTCGCTCAGTCATCCGCTCCAACTGGCACCCGGCCAGAAGTTCTCTCTCAGCCAATGGTGGGTCAACCGCGGCGTGGCGCCCTGCTACCAGGACTATCGCATCCTCGTCAGGCTGCAGGGCGACTCGCATGCGATCGACTTCGAACTGCCGCACGACCTGCGCGGCTGGCTGCCAGGCGACGACCAGTGCCCAACGGACGAACTGACACTGCCAGCCGATGCCAGCGTCGGCGCGTATGAGTTGCGGATTGGAGTCGTCCGTGGTGGCGAGGCGACGCCCGTCGTCAAACCGGCGAACGACGGACGAACGCAAGAAGGATGGCTCAGGCTCGGTACGATCATTGTCGGTGGCACCTGACAAGACTTGTTACCGCCCGGTGAGTTTCCGTTTTCTCCCGCGTCTTCCGCGGAGATTTCGTCCCGTCTGCCCCCGCTGCTCTTGACAAACCGGCCGTAATGGGCTATTTTTACGTGTTATATGACACCTGTTATTATCCCTCGCCGAACCGTGATCGGGAGTCCGGCGGGAAGACCGCACGGGAGAGAGGCGCAGATGGCAAAACCACCGGAAAGACGAATCGCGTTCACGCTCATCGAACTGCTGGTGGTGGTGGCGATCATCGCCATCCTCGCCAGCCTGCTGCTGCCGGCTTTGAAGTCGGTGAGGGAGCAGGCGCACGACACGCGCTGCAAAAACAGCCTCAAACAGCTGCTTTTCGTGATGTCCAACTACGCCGACGACAGCGCGGGCTATCTGCCCAAGGCGGCCTACGCCCCGGGCGAATACGACCCGGTCAACTGGCTCAGCTGGACGAGCATCGTGACGATGTCCTGCGGGCTTCCCGACATCAAATGGAAGCCCGAGTCGCGTCCGAACAGCATCTTCTTCTGTCTGAAGGCGGAATCGGTTCATCGCTCCGGTGACTTCGAAACAAAAAACTACGGCATGAGCAGCAAGTTGAACTACAAGAAGTTCTCCAGTCTCAAATCCCCGCTGATCCTGCTCGCCGACGGGCACTGGACGGGAACCCTCTACAACAACCACGTCAGCGATTCAGCCGGAAACGATCCTGACAGAATCCACTCCGGCAAGTTCAACGCCGGGTATGTCGATGGCCACGTCGAAGGTCGCAACGCGTTGGACTCAAACGAGTGGAACCCGTGAGAGAAAATCAGAATTCAGAATATCGGAACTCGAATGAATCAACCAACACCAAAAACAATTTTCTCGTCAAAATTGTTTTCTCTTTTATTTCCGTCGTTATTCCCGCGACAACTTATATATTCAAGCACTACAGGCATAGAATATATTAGGAAATAAAACAAAGGAGGACGCATGAGTGGCATGAGGATGGTGGCGGCGCTGGTCGCAGTGGCGGCGGTGGTGTGGGGAGGTTCGGCGCGCGGCGGGGATGTCTGGCTGGAGTGCGACTTCGGCGACGCAACAGCGTACAAGGAGCTACCCAAGCAGGAGTTCGTGAGCGGGTCGCTGCCGACGGGGTGGTCCGACAACTCGACATGGTCGAAGGCGAACTGCTCCTACTCGTCGGGGAAGGATGGCCAGATCAGCTTCCTCAAGATTGTCGGAGCCGACAAGGGAGCGATTCAATTGTTCTACGCGCCGCTCAAGGAGTTGACGGAAAAGAGATGCTTCAAATTGAAGGTCAAAGCCAGAAGTCCCTCGAAAAGCACGATGACGCTGGGGCTCAGGGCGATGGGCGAGCCGTACAATTTCTACGCCTCGGCCACCATCCAGCCTGTCGAGGCGTGGAAGGACTTCGAGGTCATGATCGCCGGCGGACCTGCCACGCAGAAGGTAGGGTTCTTCATCATGGCGCCAAGCCCGGGCACGCTCGAGATCGCCCGCCTCGCGCTTGAGACCGCACCCCTCTCCGACTACACGCCACCAACAACCATCGCGCAGACGAAAGAAGATGGCTGGTGGATGGGGCGGCACAAGTCGATGGTGGAAAACGCGGTGAGAACCCAGCCCGAATTCATGATCCTTGGCGACTCCATCACCCAAGGGTGGGAGGGTGACGGCAAGGCCGCCTGGGACGCGTCGATCGCGCCACTGAAGGCCGCCAACTTCGGCATCGGCGGCGACCGGACCGAACATCTGCTGTGGCGCATACGGAACTCCGGCTTTGGGAAAGACTTCAAACCGAAAGCCGTCGCCATTCTGATCGGCATCAACAATTCGTGGAGCAACAGCTCCGAGGACATCGCGGCCGGCACCGCCGCCGTCATCAAAGAGATCCGCACGCTTTCCCCGGACACGAAAATCCTCCTCCTCGGCCTCTTCCCCACCGGAGAGGCGGCGACCGCTCCGCAGCGCGGCAAGGTCAAGGAGATCAACGCATTGTACGCGAAGTTGGCCGATGACAAGAACGTCTTCTTCCTCGACTTCGGCGCGGCGTTCCTGCAGCCGGACGGTTCACTTTCCAAGGAGACAATGCCCGACTTCCTGCATCTTACGGCGAAGGGTTACGCGACCTACGCCGAAAAACTGCTCCCGAAGGTGAAGGAGCTGTTGGGGAAAAAATAAGCTATCTATCAGGAACAGAGATGCGATAACAGGAAGACGTTACATGAACACGTATTCATTGAAGAAAGATATCCCGCTGAACGAGGAGTATGACGTGATCGTCGCGGGGGGGGGGCCCGCGGGGTGCGCGGCGGCGATCGCGGCGGCCCGCGAGGGCGCGAAGACTCTTCTGGTGGAGGGGACGGGAGCGCTTGGCGGCATGGGAACATCCGGACTTGTCCCGGCGTGGTGTCCGTTCTCCGACAAGGAAAAGATCATCTACCGCGGATTGGCCGAGAAGGTCTTTTCCGCCGCCAAGGCCGGTCTCATGCATGTCAGCAAGGACGCGTTGGACTGGGTCGCGATCGACGCCGAGTTGCTCAAGCGCGTCTATGATGACATGGTCGCCGCGTCCGGCGCGGTGACTCTTTTCCACACCGTGTTGTCGTCCGTCGAGCACGACGGCAAGGGCAACGTCCAGGCCGTCGTCCTTTCCAACAAGGGAGGTCTGACCGCGTACAAGGCCCGCGTCTACATTGACGCGACGGGCGACGCGGACCTCGCGGCGTGGGCCGGCGCCCGGTATCAGCAGGGCGATGAGAAGGGCGAGACCATGCCCGTGACCCATTGCTTTCTGCTTTCGAATGTCGACGACTATGCGTATCGCCATGGACCGAACCTCTACGCCGGAAATCCCGATAGTCCCGTCTACAAGATTGTGACCTCCGGCACATATCCGCTGATCAAAGACACCCACATGTGCACCAACATCGTCGGCCCATCCACTGTCGGGCTCAACGCAGGGCATCTATGGGACGTGGACAGCACGGATCCGGCGTGTCTTTCCAAGGCTTTGATGAATGGTCGCAAGCTTGCGGCGCAGTTGCGGGACGCTCTTGCCGAGTACCATCCCGCCTTCAAGAACGCCCACCTTGCCGCCACCGCTTCGCTCATGGGTGTGCGCGAGAGCCGCCGGATCGTCGGTGATTACGTCCTGACGTTGGACGACTACCTCGCGCGCCGAAGCTTCCCGGACGACATCTGCCGGAACAGCTATTTCATCGACATTCACACCGCCAAAAATGAGATCGAGCAGACCAAGACGGTGAACGTTGTCGAAACGCGCTTCAAACAGTTCGGGAAAGGCGAGTCGCACGGCATACCGTACCGGTGCCTGACTCCTGAGGGGGTTTCCAATGTCCTTGTCGCCGGGCGTTCCATCTCCTGCGAACGCATTGTCCAAGGAAGCGTGCGCGTCATGCCCGTGTGTCTGGCCATGGGGGAGGCCGCGGGAGTGGCGGCGGCGATGGCGGCGCAGACGGACAATGACGTCCACCGCGTCGACACCGCCCTCCTACGCTCCCGTTTGAAAAGTTATGGTGCCTACCTGCCATAGCATGCACCCATGCGTGATGGAAATGAAAAAGGTGGGCTTGCCCGCAAATCCGAAATCCGAATATCGAAATCCGAAGTAAATTCGAAATTCAAATCCCGAATGAATGAAACAAAACAGTTCAACAGCGTTTCCCGCTGTTTCGGATTTCGTGCTTCGAGTTTCGGATTTATCAAACGCCACAGACATGGAACTGTAAAGGTTATGGCATAAGGAGGGGACGATGAGGAAAAGGGCGAAGGTTGGAATATGGTCCACGGTGATGCTGGCGTTGTGTCTGAGTTGTGCCGCCGGCGAGTCGGAGTTCGCCCGAATTGATATCGACGCGGCCGCGGCGAGAATCCCTCTCACCATCATCGAGCACAAACCGGGGGGAAGCGTCACGCATCAGACCTGGGGCGACGCCGCGACCCGCAACCAAAGGATTGTCGCGCACTATCCCGTGGCGGACTCCTGGAAGCAGGCCTGGGTGACGTTCAAAGGCGCCAAGGACGGCGACGTCTCCGTGGTCCTCCGTGGCCCCTACGAGAAAAAAGGTGACGGCTCGCTCGAGGAGCTCAAGGTTCTGTACGACTGCGTCTCCGCAGAGGGAGCGGTCATCAAGGACGGCTCCTTCGAGGAGGGGGGCTGCTGGCGTATGGCTGACGATGCGGTGGTGAAAAACCAGTTCGTCAGCCTTTCCGGACGCGCATGCGCCACGCTCTGGCACGACAGCCCCGCCACTCAGACGATCTCGATCAAAAAGGACCAACCCGTCACGATCAGATTCCATTTCAGAAGTCCGCCCGCCACCACAGCCGCTCCGGCCGATTTCAGTTTCCTGAATATCTCCACCTCCGTCAACATGGGCTTCAAGGATGACGTGGCCGACGATGGCAAAGGCGGCTGGTCGGATCAAGGACCTGAGAATGATTTCGCCAGCTTCGACATCAACCGCAATGTGTTCGCCAACATGCAATTCCGCATCCTTGACCCCGTGGCAAACAACGGGAAGTCGGTGATGACCTTCGCCTCCGAAAAAATGAGCGCGGGGGTCGCGTTGAAATCCGCCGAAATCGACGCCAGCGGAGCCAAAGGCTGCTATCTCTACCTGCTTCACACCGCCTGCTGGCTGACCGGCGGCGCGGGGCTTCCCATCGGCAAGATCGAGGTGACGACGGGGGACGGTCAAGTGGCGGCCTTCGATGTGCTCAACCAGCGCGACGTGGCGGATTGGTGGAGGCCGAAAAGTCTTGAGAACGCCACCGTCGGCTACGCCACCGACAACCCCAAAAGCCCCGTCGGCGTGTACGTGTCAAAATTCAAAGTGGCCGACGCAGCCACCGAGGTGAAGTCCGTCAAACTCACCACGACGGGCAGCGCCGTCTGGATCGTGCTCGCCGCGACCGTCTCCCACGAGGCGGTGACGCCTCCCCGCGACGAGCGTATCGTCATCAGCGAGTCCGCCGCGTGGCGGAAAGTGGACATGTCGAGCATCCAGGTGCGCAAGGGCAGCGCGCTCGACCTGGAGCGCTTTGTCGAGGAAGGCCCCAGCGGGAAATTCGGCCGGGTCGTCGTTGGCGACGGCGGGCATCTCGTCTTCGAGAACCGTCCCGACAAACGACTGCTGTTCCTCGGCCACGCGGTGGGAGGCGAACACATCTTCACCACCAAACTCAACACCGGCGAAGGGCTTGCCGACAAGAAAAGCATAGAGCTGTACGCGGACAACATCCGTCGTCAGGGATACAACATTTTCAGACCGCATTTCCTCGACCACGCCCTGGCCTCCGACGCCAAAAGCGATTTGGACTTCAATCTGGAGGCCCTCGACAAGTTTGACTACCTGGTCTACTGCCTCAAGCAACGGGGCGTCTACATCTTCTTCGACTGCATGACCTCGTGGAGCGGCTTCAAAAAAGGAAGCGGCTGGTCGGACGCCGCCAAACGCATGGACCTGAAGGGCAAGATGTATCTCAACGACGACGGGGCCCGTGAGCACTGGCGGCAGGGCGTCGAGAAACTCATGACCCATGTGAACCCCTACACCAAGACCACGCTGGCGGAGGATCCCATCGTCGCCTGCGCCCTCTTCTACAACGAGCAGGAGCTATGCTTCGCCAGCGGACTTTCCGACAAGTTCCAGAAGGCTTGGCAGAACTATCTCGCGAAAAAATACACCGACATCGAAGGGTTGAGGAAGGGCTGGAGTGGATCGACGGATCCGCGGCGCCTCACAGATGTCAACGGCTTCGGCGACCTCCGCGTCCAAGACGGCGACTTCAATGGAGCCACCGCGCTCGCCGCGGATCTGTCGTCGTTCTACGCGGAGCTACAGACCGAAACTGTCGAGTGGTATCTGGCGTCGTTGCGCGAGATCGGCTACAAGGGTCTTTTCTGCGCCCCCTACGACTGCTCGAAGCAGCTCCGCTATCTGAAGCCGCGCAACCTCTGTCCCGTGATGGCGATGCACAGCTACCATGCGCACCCCAGCAGTTACATCAACCCCAACTCCGCCATCTCCCAGAAAAGCTCGCTCAAGGACGTCGTCAAATACTTCGTCGACATGGCCGGCACCCGATTTGGCAACCGCCCCTTCCTGATCACCGAATACAAGCACTGCTTCTGGAATAAATACCGCTACGAGGAGGGACCGGTCATCGGTGCCTACAGCGCGTTCCAGGACTACGATCTGATTCTCTCCCACGCCAACGAGGTGGCGCTCCAGGCCGGAGGGCCGATGAATCCCTTCAACGTCGCCACCGATCCCCTGTCGCGGGCCTCGCAGGTGATCTCGGCGTTCATGTTCGCGCGCCGGGACGTCTCACCGTCCTCGCATTATGTGGAGATCGAGGTTACACCGCAGGACGTCTTCAACCCACAGAACGCCTTCGGCGGGATCGGATCGGAACAGACGCGGATCGCGTTGCTGACGGGGCTCGGCGTGTCCTACACCGGTAACAAGCCACCCGAATGCCTCACCGCGAGAAAAGCCGACCTCACAATCGGGCTGGGCGACACGGCGAAAGTGCGCACCGACACGGCCCAGTCGTCCACCGTTGACGGCGGCACAGACAAGAAATTTCAACTGGCGAGCTTCATCACCGAACTCAAAGCGAGAAAGCTGTTGCAAGCCGACAACGTGAGTGATCCCGAAAAAGGGATTTTCCAAAGTGACACCCAACAGATCCTTCTGGACTCCGACAACAAATCCATGCGCGTCACCACTCCGCGCTGCGAAAGCGTGAGCTCCGAGGCGGGGGTGAGAACCGAGCTGTCGGCGATGATCGTCGAATCCTCGAGCGTCCGCTCAAATGTCACCCTCATCTCCCTTGACAACGCCGCGCTTGCCGCAAGTTCCCGCCTGCTGCTGGTCTACTCCACCGCCGCGCTGAACAGCGGCATGACCTTGTCCGAGGATGAGTCCGTGCTGCTCGACAACGGCAAGGCGCCGCCGCTTATGATGGCCGGCCGACTGAAGATCGTGCTGGACAACAAGAACCATGCCGCGCTGAAAGTGTGGGCGCTCGGCATGGACGGCACCCGCAAGGAGGAGCTCAAGGGCAACGTGGAGGCGGGAAAACTGGTGCTGACACTCGACACCGCCACGCTCGCCAATGGAGCCACGCCGTTCTTCGAACTGGCCGTCGAATAACAGAACTTAACCGGCTGCGCCGGGACTTTTCACATGTTTGTGTTTTCTGCCCCAAGGGGCTGTGTAACAAAGCCCAGGGTTGGCGCCCCGCGCCTACCCTGGGTGGGTGTTGGCATTATTCAACCCCAACGGGGTTGTGTCGGAAATGGCGCGCTCCAGATACCGTTACACAACCCCTTCAGGGTTGCTTCGCGTACCACCTTGCCCCAGGGTAGCACTTTCGTGCAACCCTGGGCTATGAGACGTAGCCCCCTACCTTAGAAAATAATTCAAGCTGTA
>CAYTFM010000273.1:0-1120 GCA_964436735.1 uncultured Victivallales bacterium
CGCGACTTCAAGCTCAATATCTTTGAAATAATAAGAAACCAACCACACCACACCTTACACAAGGCGGGCCGACCGCCCGTTAATCGGATGCCTAACGCTGAAAGGCACAGCGACACGTTTGGTTGCGGGCAAGCTCCGCATTGTAAATTCAACGCGGCCGCGACATCAGACGCGTCTCGGGCGTTGGAGCGTCCCGATCTCCAGGAAACAGCGGACGAATGTTCGACTGCGCCACCGCTGCCACGGGGCTGTGACCTATTCAATATACGGGTACCGCTGTAGGATAACAAATTCGGGGATCCTCTTGTGGGCCGCGCTGGAAAGGGGGTTTTAGAGTGGACCCATAAGGCGGGCCTGCCCGCAAATCCGAAGTCCGAATATCGAAATCCGAAGTTTCAGGTGTCAGGTATCGGGTGTTAGGGTTCGTAGCGAAGCGTAGATTCGCCGCAGCGAATTCCGCCCCAACGCGGGCGGATTCAACTTAGTCCAGGGCAAGCGAAGCGCCGCCCTGGGGAGAGGGAGAAGTGAATACGAGCCCTGAAGGGGGTCTTCAATGAGTGGCGTGGAAATGAGGTGTTGAAGAAGCCCTTCAGGCTTCGAATAACAACCACCTTTCCCATGGGCTTCGCCCATGGCTAAGTTGACGACGGCCCTTTGGGCCTTAGAAGTAGGAATCGTTTTCATGGCAAGAAACAATGCGGCAAATGTGTCAAATTTAAATCAGGACTTGACACACGAATGGATGAAACAAAACAGTTCAACAGCGTTTTCCGCTGTTTCGGTTTTCGTGCTTCGAGTTTCGGATTTATTGTCTTAACCTTGGTGGTGCGCGAGCATCTCATGCCTGGCGGCGTGGAGCTTGTCCATGAAGCCGCCCTGCTTGAATTGCGACACCCAGTGGCGGAGTGTCAGCCAGCCGCCGAAGCGCATGTAACTGTTGCGCCATGACTTGAACCAGAGACGCCATCCGCTCTTGAGATTATGGAGCCAGAAGACGAGCATCGGGAAGGAGAGCAGTTGGAGCCCGATGGAGAACATGCCATCAAACCGATAGAACACCCCCATGATTTTTTGCGCGGCGCCGAGCATGTTCTCGGAGGTCAGCGGCGGATCGGGGATG
>CAYTFM010000273.1:1130-9435 GCA_964436735.1 uncultured Victivallales bacterium
GGATGAAAAGCGGGAAGTTTCCGTCATAATACTCCCATCCGACGTACTCTCTCGAGAAGAGCCGGTTCTCCCGCGCCAGGCGCCGGGTCATGGCGGTTCCCGGAAGCGGGACAGGCAGTAACACCTGGATGGTGTCAAGGTGGGCCTTCCGTATGAAACGGCGGAAATGGCGGACGCGGTCGCTCACGGAGAGGCTCATGGCGGCGTTCTCCCGCGAGGGATAGCCGAAGATGAACATGCCGTGCACCATGAATCCATGGCGGCGGAACTGCCGCGTCATGGCGATCATGTCCTCCGGCTTCAGATGCTTGTTCATGGCCGCCAGCTCCTCGGGAACGGGTGATTCGAAGCCGATGGCCACCACTCTGATGTTGGCGTCGCGCATGGCGACGAGCAGTTCCGCATCCTTCGCTTTGTCAAGACGGATTTGCACGGTGATGAAAAACGACCGTCTGATCTTCTGCTGATACTCGCGGAGCAGCTTGCAGAAGCGCAGCGTCTCGTTCCGGTCCTGTCCGAAAAGGTCGTCGACGATGAAGAAGTCCTTCGCGTTCCAGCGCTCCGCCGCGGACATGAACTGCTCCAGCAGGCGCTCCGGCGTGGCGTAGCGCGCCGTGCCCTTCACCGTGCAGAACTCGCAGTTCATGCCGCAGCCCCTGACCCTGGACACCGGGAAAATTTTGATTTTCGCATAGCGGACGAGTGAAAAGTCGGGAATCGGATAGCGTTCGAACCGCTCGATCAGCGGCCGATCGGCCGTTTTGCGCGGCGCGCCGTCCTCCATGAACGCCACCCCGTCGATCCGTTCAAAGCCGCTTTGGGCGATGGCCGCGGGCAGGCATTCGCGGATCGTGTCCTCCCCTTCTCCCAGCACGATAAGATCGAGGCCATGCGCCAGTCCGTCGGCGATGTTCTCGTCGACGAAGTGCTGTCCGCCGGCCAGCGTGAACACGCCCATTTTCTGATAGATGTCCGCCAGTTGGTAGAGTCGGGGTATGGTGCTGGTCAGCCCTCCGTAGAGCCCCACGACGTCGGCGGGTCTCAATGTCTGCAGCGCCTGATGATCAGGCATTCCGTCTGGTGTCCGCGGCCCATAGCGCCGGTAATTGTTCTCGTCGATGATCTCCACCTCCCAGCCCGGCATCTTGTTGACCACGCTGGCCACGCAGACCGGTCCGAGCGCGGTGGTCTTGCGGGCGATCCTGGAGTAGATATTAAATGAGGGATATGCGGGGACCACTATCCTGAACCGGTACCGCCTCTCCTCCGAGCCGACTTTTCCGTTCTCGTTGTGCATATGGCCTCACCCTTTCTCTCCCACCATCCCCCTATTATATTTTATAGCTTATTTTGCGTACGAAAAATTGCGTAAATGTATAAGCTGTTACGACGTATGCGAATACAGGCGAAGAGGCAGAGGAGGTGGAAGGTTCCCCAGTGATCCAGAACTCAGGCGATTGCGCAAATGGAACGCCTACGTTTTGCCCCTGGGAGCGCGGGCGTCCCGCCCGGCCCCTGCTTTGTTTTCCACGGAAAACGTGGGCGTTCCATTTGCGAGTCGCTCCGCTCTGGACGACCTGAGGTCTGGTGATCGTGATCGTGCAGGGAAATTGTTGTTTTTGTGGATGGTGGGGTAGCTTGTGATCTTGCTCACCCACGGCACAAGGCCGTGGGGGTCGAACAAGGAGCACAAGTCCAGGCGAAGCCAGTTAAATTTATCTGTTGCGCGAAAGAGAAGGGGCACGTTGAGTTTGGGAGAACTGATCCCCAGCCGCGCAATCCTGTCGTGACGCCGCGCGCCGCTCACTCGACCAATTCAAGATGACTCACGTAAACAGTTCCCTGAGCGGGGAGAAAGAGGTTGAATTCCAATCGGCATGGAGGTGCGCCCGTGCCTGTGCGGTCAAACGGCAGTGTGAACTTCCGCCAGTTCGAGGTACCGGTGATCTTCCCCATCTCGCCGGACTCGCCGAGCGTGCGGCTGAAGTAGGCTCCTTCCGGGGCGTCAGACGCGGTCGGGGGGAAGTAACTCCACATCTCCAAATAGCCGTTGCCTTTGACGTTCTCGTATTTCACCTCGCCCCGAAGCGCGTATTTTGTTTTTGTGACGGGGGGTGATTGGACGGCACATATTCTCACCGTTGATGGTGTGCCAGTGGCATTGCTGATTTTGAGGGCGGACCTGCCGTCTGGCAGCGTGACCGCTTCCCCGCCTCGCAGTTGACCCGCATTCGCCAACTCCGGCCACTCGTACCTCGCAACCGTGTCCGCCACCACCTGTTTGTCGGCGGGCGTCAACGTGGTCAACACCGCCTGTGGCGCTACCCCCAACGTCTGGAACACCTTCGTCGCCACCTGCTGTCGCACTCCGTCCGGCATGGACGACGTGCTCATGCGCGCCGTTCTCACGCCTATCAGGAGAAACAGCGCAAGCCCCACCGCCACTGCGAGGGCTATAGCAAGGGCGCACCCGCCGATGAGCAGGCCGGCCTTGGGGGAGGATTCCGTCGCGTCGGCTTTTATGAAAGGGATGCTCATTGGATATTTCCATACCTCGCCATTGTTCGCTTTCACCGCCCCGAAGATGCAAAATACCACATTCATGACGACCAACGCGATTAAAAGGGGAATCACCACGATCAGCAGAGTGCCGAGCGACGCGAGCAGCAGAATGCATGCGGCGATCAGGTATACATGCACGCTGCAGGTCCAATTGACTGCCATTGCGCCATTTTTCTTGATGAACGCGTTTTTGTCTTTGTGCGTCACCCACATCACGATGGGCAGGATCACGCCGGCCAGAGGAAACGCGTAACTGGCAAACTGAGACAGATGCAGCAGCGTTGAGTAGGTTCGTTCGTTCATGCCCCAGTAGTCGTTTCCCTGGGAAGTGTCATGCCGCGCCGCGGAGGGCTTCCCCGCCGCCCCTTGTGGGTCATTGGCGATGGCTTCGACGTCGTTTTTGACCTCGGAGGCCTTTTGGTAGCGGCGCTCCGGTTCCCGCTCGAGCGTTCGGAAGACCACATCGTCGATGCGGACGTCCACCTGCACCGTCTTCGAGGGGGCGGGAAATCGTCCCAGAGGAAGGTAGCCGGTGAGCATCTCGTAGAAGACGACGCCGAGCGAGTAGATGTCCGCCCGCTGATCCACCTCCTTGAAGCTTTCCCGCTGCTCGGGCGCCATGTAGTTGGGCGTGCCCATTAACTGTCCGTCCTGCGTCAGCGAGAGCAGTTGGGACTCATGTTCGGCGATTTTCGCCAGACCGAAATCGACGATCTTCACGTTCTTGTTTTTGTCGAGCAGGATGTTCTCTGGTTTGATGTCGCGGTGCACGATCCCTTTATCGTGGGCGTACTGCAGCGCGTCGCAGATCCGCGCCACCACGGTCAAGGCCTCGCCCGGCGAGAGGGCGGAGCTTTTGATCGCCTGGCGCAGGTTCATGCCGTCCACGTACTCCATGACGAGGTAGCAGAAGTCGTCGGTCTTGCCGAAGTCGTGGATGGCGATGATGTTCGGATGGCTGAGTTTCGCGAGCGTCTTCGCCTCCCTTAGAAAGCGTTCGGCGAACTCGGGATCCTCGGCGAACTCCGGCCAAATCATTTTGAGGGCGACCGTGCGGTCGAGAGCAGGTTGGACGGCCTTGTAGACCATCCCCATGCCCCCTTGACCGATCATGTTCTGGATCTCAAGCTGCGGGAAGAGTTTTTTCAGTTTTTCGAGGCGAGGTGGTTCCATGCGCGGGCGGCTTCCGCCGGTGCTTTCCCTCTTCCCGTCATGCCCGACCTTCAATGTTTTGTCGGTCCCCGCTTCGAGGAGGCATTTCGGGCACACCCCCTGCAGGACCCCTTCTCCTGTTGCGTAACGTCCGCCGCATCGCCCGCATGTGATCTCAGCCATGATGAGTTCTCCTTGTTGGTAATCTATCGTCCGCCAAGGATAAATGAAGCGAAACGGCGGAAAGGTTACACGCTCATCCGGTTTTTCCCGAAAAACCGGATGAGCTTATTAACATTCCAGCTGGGCTGGAATGTTAGTGGGCCAGGATACCGATGAGGTGTCGGATTTCGTCATCGGCGTCCGCCGGATCGTTGATGGTGCTGGCGATCTCCTGGCGTAGAAGTTCCCGGTAGCGGCGCCGCATGCGGTGGACGGCCACTTTCACCGCCCCCTCGGAGGCGTTGAACTCTGCGGCGATATCTTTGTATGGCATCGTGTCGCCGTCAGCGGTCAGCAGGGGTTTTAGGCGCTCGAAAAGAGGTTTTTTCCCGGCGGCGACGAACTCGGCCTCCAGCGCCGAGAGCGTTTTGTCGAGAAGCTCCAGAGCCCACTGCCGGTCGTAAAGCGCTTCCGCGGTGGTCTCGTCGACGGGCTCCAGGCTCTGGCGTCCCTCCTCGGAGTTCAACTCGTCGATCGAAATCGGGGAGACCCCGCCGCCGCGCTTCTCCGCCTTTCTGCGGTCGAGTTCATTAGCGAGAAGATGTTTGACTGCGCCAAGCAGATACGATCTGAATCTGCCCTTCTCGGGAGCGGCGTTCAGAGGTCGGTCACCGTCGACAAGACGGGCGAAGAAGTCCTGGGTCAGATCCTGGGCGTCGGCGGTTTGGAATCCACGGCGGCGGATGAAGGCGTAGACGGGACGCCAATAGGTGCGGCAAAGGTATGACAGGGCGTCCCGCGCAGATGGGTCGGATGGGTCGGCACTCAGCAGCACTTGGCTCCAGCGCGTGGTCGCGAAGTCGTGCCGAGTCGGCTCCATGGGGGATGTCCCTCAGGGGGTTCAAGAGTAGAAGGATGATGATGACGGCTGGCTATTTCCGGTCCTTCAAGACCTGCGCGACCAGCTTGTCGGCGCCGGTGAGGGTCATCCATTTCTCGTCTGAGCATTGAACGAGCAAGAGGTATACGCACAGTCCTGTGTAGATCAGGCCCAGTGCGATCATGATGAGCGCGGCGGCGGCGGGAGACAAGGCAAGAACGAGAAGGTAGAAAATGCCCGCATGGATGAGGACGATGCCGCCGAACGCCCCGAGGAGCAGGGCCATGAGGAACAAGCCGTTGACGAAGATGTTGCGGGCGGTCTGGACGCCCAGAAGATACCACCTGACGGTTTTGAGCCGCATGTTGCCGGAGGCGACTAAACGGTAGTTGTTGATCAACCACGCCGCAACGACGGCGAAGAGCATTCGAGTGAATTTACCGAACATAGCGTTCCTGACTCCCGCGGAATGGCGCGGGACGCATGGTGCTGGGGATTCTCCGGGACAGGGTGTGCGGAACGCGCACCCCGTCCACGGATATGCGGCCTACTTGTTTCTGCCGAGAATGTAGCCGATGAGCACGCCCACGGCCGCGGCGCCGCCGATGTAGGCCCATGGGTTCTGGTGGACGCTCTCGTCGACCGTGCCGGCCAACTCTTTGGCTTTGATCTCAGCCAGCTCTTTGGCGTGCGCGGCGGCCTCGATGGCCCTTTGCTTCGCCTGGGCCAGCTTCTGCGCCATGCCGGCCTCGCTGTCGATCAAGGCGTTCTTCAAGCTGGTGCATTTGTCCTTGAGGAGCTCCTTCACCGTGCCAGCATCTTTCACCGCCGCCTCTTCGAGCAGTTGCAGGGCTTTCGTGATTTCCAGCTTTTCCATGGTTTTGTCTCCTTTGACATTAAAGGGTTGGTCGAAATTACGCATGGTGTTGCGTCGCATTGAACATCTGACTTGTCACTACAATACAGGCTGCTTGGCGGAAATTCAACGTGGATGTAGGTGATGGCTATGGGGTGATGAACGTAGGTAGAATCTACACGTGTGCCCCCAAGGCAAGGCCTCCGGACCACCTCGGCATCAGCTTATCCAAGGGGAAGGCGGATGCGGAACAGGGTTTTCTCGCCCGGGATAGAGGTGACGTCGATGGAGCCTTTGTGGTTCTGGACGACAATCATATAGGAGACGGAAAGCCCCAGTCCCGTCCCCGCTCCCGGCTCCTTGGTGGTGAAGAAGGGTTCGAAAATCCTGCGGCGGACGTTTTCCGGCATGCCAGGGCCGTTGTCCTCGATCTCGACGAGGGTGAGCCCCTCTTCTTGTGTAATTCTGAGGGTGAGGCGGGGAGGGCGGACTGGCGGGTTTGCGGCCATGGCCTGGGCGGCGTTCTTCAGCAGGTTCAGGAAGACTTGCTCGATCTCGACCGCCACAAGAGGGACTGGTGGCATAGGCGACTCGTACTCCTTGACGATTGTGATGTTCTTGAAGTCGAAGCGCTTTCTGAGGTCGTAGTCGTTCGCCGCCAGTTCGAGGGCGTGGTCGAGCAGCTCCGCCAGCGGCGTTGGTTTCTTCGCCGAGTCGCTCTTTCTGCTGAACTGAAGCATGTTGGCGACGATTTTCGACGCGCGGGACGACGCGGATCTGACGGCGCGCAGGAATTGGGGAATTTCACGTTTCTCGAAGTAGTGGGAGATGGCGTCGACGCCTATTCCAAGCTCCGCCGCTGCCTGTTGATTCGCCGGAAGGCCGGGCAGGATCCGCCGCTCGATGTTCTGGATGGCGAGGCTGATGATTCCCAGCGGATTGTTGATCTCATGGGCCATGCCGGCGGCGAGCCCTCCGAGCGAGACCATCTTCTCGGTCTGCACTATCATCTCCTGGAGACGGGTCCGCTCGGTGACGTCCTCGATGCGGAGCACGGCGCCACTGACGCCCTTTGCCGCAAGGGGGAAGGCGATCAGGTCGAAGTACCGCGTCTCTTCGTGCCGCGTCAACGGATGCCGTCCGAGAGAGGCGGGCTCATGCCGTTCAAGCATGCTGCGGAGCAGTTCGATCGGCGACAGGAACTCGGGGAGAAGGCCCGCGACTGGTTTGCCGACGGCGTTTTCCGCGCTGGTGCCGGTGGCGAGCTCCGCCTGCCTGTTCCATTGGGTCACTATGCCGTTATTGTCCAGGCCGACGAGGATCGACGGCATCGAGTTGATGATGCTGGCAAGGTAGTCTTTCAGGTGCTTAAGCTCGGTCTCGAACCGCTTGCGGTCTGTTATGTCCTGCACCACCGACACGAAGTAGTCTGGCGATCCATCCGCGTGGCGCATAATCGACGAGGAGAGTGCCACGTCGATTACCTGCCCATCCTTGCGGCGGTAGCGTTTCTCATATGGGTTGTGATGCTGTTCAAATGTGCTTTCAACTGAGAGAACCTTGTCGTAGAGGGTGAGCTCGTTGCCGAGGCTGTCGGATGGGGTAAGCTCCTGCCAGGTGAGTCTCAGCATCTCGTCGCGGGTATAGCCGACGATCGCGCAGAGTTTGTCGTTGACGGCCAACCATCTCCCGTCTGGGGCATTTATGCCGACGCCGATGAGGGGAAGTTCGAAATACTTGCGGAAGCGCTCCTCGCTTTTACGCAACGCCTCTTCCGCGCGTTTGCGTTCGGTGATGTCGCGGATGGACTCGACGGCGCCGACGATTGTTCCCTCGCGGTCATACAAGGGAACGGAGATGCCCCACAGGAAAACCCGCGTCCCCGTCAACGTCAGCGTCAATTCCGTCTCGGCGCACAACTTGTCGCCCTCGCGTGAGACGAAGAGGTACTTGTTCTTGATTTCCTCGTCGGACTTTAGGGCCAGGTCGATCAATATCGGTCTTCTCGTATTGTAGAACGGCAGCGCGTATTCGTAGTTGTCTTTCCCCAGCATGTCCCCGGCCTTGACCCCGGTCATCTGTTCGATGGCGCGGTTCCAGGCGATGACTTTTCCTTTGACGTCGATGGCGAACGTGGCGTCCGGGAGGAAGTCGATGATTTCAGACAGGCGCTTTTCCGACTCGCGCAGCGCGATCTCCATCCTTTTGCGCTCGGTGATCTCGCGGAAACTCCATATCCTGCCGTAATACTTGCCATCCGTCCCAAGCATGGGGGCGGTGAAGCGGTCGAGTATTCTGCCGTCGCGGAGTATGACCTCGTCCCTGCTGTGCTCCTCACGGTGCTCGTAGAGGTACTGCACCTTGTGCATGAACTCTTCGGAGTCGAGCAGTTTGTCGTGGACGGCTATGAGGGCGCTGGCGTCGGAGCGGGTGCTGAGCACGCTGAGAGGCATTTCCCAAATCTCGGCGAACCGCCGGTTCCACAGGAGTATCGAGCCGTTCTCGTCGACAACGAGTATGCCGTCGATTGACGCCTCCAGTTGTGAGGAAAGCAGGACGTTCTTCTGCTTCAGCTCCTCCCGCAGCGCCAGCCTCATCTCGCAGCGGCCGGGCCCCAGCCCCCCCACCTCCGCGCCGACCAGGCGGCTGAAGGGCTGGGTGGCCAGGACCTGGCGGCCCCAGGCGAGCAGGCT
>CAYTFM010000273.1:9445-12689 GCA_964436735.1 uncultured Victivallales bacterium
ACGTTCTTCTGCTTCAACTCCTCTTCCAGCAGCTTTTGTTTCGTGATGTCGAGGATCACACCATTATAGATGAGTGTGTCTCCTTGAAGCTGGGGGACCGACATGCAATGCAGCCACACAGTCTCGCCTGTGGGTTTGAGGTAGCGGCCTTCGAAGTCCCATGCTGCCGCTCCTTGAATGGCCGTCCGCATGGTGGCGAAGAAGCGGTCCCTGTCTTGTTCGGCGATGCGGGCGTAGAAGCGTTCGAGGCAGCCTTGGAGTGTGGTGTCAAGGTCGAGAAGTTCCTTGGCGCGCTGACTGACGTAGGAGAGGCCTGTCGAGCCGTCTGGCCGCGCGTAGAACTGGTAGATGATGCCGGGGATGTTGGCGGCGATGTCTTCTATTCTCCGATGGGTGTTTTCCAGTTGCGTGGCCATCTGGTTGAAGCTGTCGAAGATGCGGGTGAACTCGTCATTTGCCGCACGGTTGAGTCTGACGGAGAAGTCGCCATCCCGAACGCGCGCCTGCCCTTCGAGCAAATGGCCGATTGGCGCTGCCAGCATGCGCGACAGGGCAAGATAGCTCATCACGGAGATAAGGAGGAATATTACGGCGATCGTTGTAAAATCGATGAACAGTCCCTTGGCGTCCTCCTGGAAATTTCGAGGTGGCAGAATGGCGACAAGGCTCCAGGAGGTGCCCAGCACGTCTTGGCGGAATATGAGGTGACGAGCGGAAGAGGGCGGTGCGGCGCCTTTGATGATGTCGGGGGCGAACAGGCGGCGCACGCTGCGCTCGACACCATCGGAAAGCGCCTCGGAGCCGACTTCTATCTGTCCGCTTTTGTCGACAAGCAGCAGGGTGATTCCTTCGCCGCCGCCGACCGATCTGAGCGACTCGAATATCTCATCGACAAGGACGCTCGCTCCCAGCGCCCCAATGAATTCCCCGGAGGAGTTCAGCCTCGGGTGGAGAACGAGCACCGTCGGCTTCCCGCTTGCCCGGCTGGTGACGACAGGGGTGATCAGGGTCGTTCCCTGCTGAAGGGACTGGTAGTAGAACCGGTCTTTGACGTTGAGAAATGAGCCATGCGTGCCCAGCAAGGCACCATCGGGAAGGATGAGAAACAACCCCTCGGTTGTGATCGGCATGAGAGGTTCGACGCGTTGTAGCTCGTCGACGATCATATCCGGTTCCCCGGGCAGGAGGCGGTCAGCCTTGATGCGCAAAATGGCTTGGATGCCGCTGAACTTTGAGGTGATGCTTTGCGACAAGACGTCCAGCATCGAGGTGGTGTCGAGGGTGAGCTGGTGCATGCGGGAGGTGGATGACACGTGCCATGTCATGGCCGCCACCACGGCGGCGGCGGCGAAGATGGGCAGAAAGGCAACCAGGAACACCTTGCGCAGCACCCTCACCGATCCACCTCCACGGAAATGGAATCCACGCAACACAGTAGCCGCCTTTCGGGAAGAGTCAACTAAGTTTTCACTGAGGAAATTCAATGTGGCCGGAGCTTCCAGCTCCGGATCTTATCATATTAATCCGGAGCAGGATGCTCCGGCCACATTGCTGAAAGGCGCGGGTGTGTCGGGTCAGTCGTGGTACAAGGCTCCGGCGAGGGTCGTCCGGATCTCGCCGCGCGGCAGGGCCGGGGCGGCGGGTGTGCCGTGACCTTTCGTGGCGGCGATGGCCTGTCGAGCTGGCCGTGCCACCTTGTTCGTCCCGCGGACTGGCTGCGTGACGGTTGCCCGTACTTCCTCCGCATGCGTGGCCCCTTCGAGGGTGAACTTGCTGACAAGCTCTTGGAGCTTCTGCGCCTGGGCGGCGAGTTCCTCGGCGCTGGCGGACATCTCCTCGGCGCTGGCCGAATTTTCTTCGGTGACGGCGGAGATGTTCTCCATCCCTTTTGAAACCTCCGAGGCCGTGGCGGCCTGCTCGGACGTGGCGGAGCGGATCGACGCCATCGCCGTCCCCGTCTTGTCGATTCCCCCGAGGATGTCGGCGAGGGACTTGCCCACCTGGTCCGACAACCGCGACCCATCGTTGACTCGCGTGGTGCTTTCCTTGATCAGTTGCGTGATTTCCTCTGTGGCGTGACTGCTGCGCTCCGCCAACTTCCGCACTTCGTCCGCGACCACCGCGAAACCCAGCCCGTGCTCGCCCGCGCTCGCCGCCTCGATCGCCGCGTTCAGCGCCAACAGATTGGTTTGGCTGGCGATCTGACTGATCGCGCCGATGATCTTCGACATCTTCTCAGAACTTTCATTGATCAGCTTCATGCCCTCGATGGAGCTGCTGACGATCTGGGTGCCTTGCGAGGCCGCCTGCTTCGTGTCGTCCGCGACCGC
The DNA here is from genome assembly GCA_964436735.1 of uncultured Victivallales bacterium. Taxonomy (GTDB): domain Bacteria; phylum Verrucomicrobiota; class Lentisphaeria; order Victivallales; family GWF2-38-69; genus CAYTFM01. Next base: position 11,776 of record CAYTFM010000273.1, read on the forward strand.
GTTGGCGTCCTTGGCGTTGCCGGCGACGTTCTGGATCGCGGCGGTGAGCGTCTCGACCGATGCGCTGATCTCCTCGACCGCCGAGGCCTGCTGCTGCGAGCCGCTTGATATGTTCTGCGCCGTGGCCGACAGCTCCTCGCTGCTGGCGGCCGCCTGGTCCGCCGCCGCCCTGATGTCGGCCATGATCTCGCGGAGGTCGGCGATGGTTTTGTTCATCGCCGCCGCCATGGCTCCGACCTCGTCCTTGCTCCGGACGTCGACGTGGGCCGTCAAATCGCCCCGCGCCAGACGCTCCATGCAGACCGCGACCGCTTTGACGGGGCGGGTGATGCTGCCGCTCAGGAAGAGGGAGATGAACACGCCGGCGACAAGAGCCGCCAGCAGGCCGACCACCACGGTTAAGACAGAGGAGCCGAGCGCCTTCACGCCGTCAACGGACGCCTCGTCAATCCGTTTGATCGCCACTGTGCAGCATTCGTCGACCTTGGCCATCAAGGGAACGGCCACCTCGGCGCATTTCTTCAAGACGGCATCGTTTCTCTCGTAGGCGTTTCTGATTGATTTCGCCGTGGTCACGTAGTCTGTCGTGGCCTTGCTCAGCGCGACGACTTTCGCCTTGTCCTCGACGATGGCGTTTTGCAGGAATTCAAGATCTGCCTGGATCTTCGCCGCATTCCCGTCGATCTTGTTCATCTCATCGAAACGTCCCTCGGCGTAGGTCTGTGACTTCCAGACCGCCTGCTCGATCAGCCGCATCTGGTCGATCACCTCGTCGACCTTGTCCGACTTGCCGATCCGTTCGAGCAGTTTGCTTTCCGCGCTCTTCTCGGCGATCTCCTGCGCGCGTTTCTCGCCCTGCCGTTTCCGCAGCCACTCAAGTCACTCTATGCAGGTTTTGCTCTGCTCGGCAAGAC
>CAYTFM010000274.1:0-12676 GCA_964436735.1 uncultured Victivallales bacterium
GGCTTCTTCAACACCTCATTTCCACGCCACTCATTGAAGACCCCCTTCAGGGCTCATTTCCACTTTCCACTCTCCCCAGGGCGGCGCTTCGCTTGCCCTGGGCTAAGTTGAATCCGCCCACTTCGGGGCGGAAACCGAATTCGCCACAGCGAATCTCCGCTTCGCTCCGACTGTCCGCAGCCTGAATCGTTTTTCGGATTTCGAAATTCGGATTTCGGCCTTCCCTCACCGGGCGTAGTACACGCACCCCAGATCCTCCTTCCGGACCAAACTGTCATGCACGCCCAGCAGCGACTCGGTCGAACCGATGATCAACGCGCCTTTTGGATTCAGGGCCGCCCCCAGGAGAGCGAACAGCTTTTTCTTATCCTCCGCTGAGAAGTATATGGCCACGTTGCGGCAGAAGATGACGTCGAACTTCCCCAGCGCCGACAGCGCCGCCGCATCGAGCAGATTCAACTTTTTGAAGACGACCATGCCGCGCAGCTCGTCCGCGACCTTCCACGCGTTCTCCCCCTCGCGGGTGAAATATTTGTGAAGCCTGGGGGCGTCGATGCCCCGCGCCAGCTCGAATTTCGAATAGACGCCGCGACTGGCCACGGCGATGGCCGCGTCCGAGATGTCCGTGGCCGTCATCCGCGTCGGACGGGCGGGGGGCAGGAACCCGGCGTCGGCCAGGGTCATCGCGGCGCTGTACACCTCCTGCCCGGTGGAGCACGCCGCGCTGAGTATCTTCAGAGGCGCCCCCGCGCTGTGCCGGAAGAAGTCCGGCGCCAGTCGTCCCGCCAGCAGGTTGAACGGCGCCCTGTCCCTGAAGAAGGAGGTCTCGTTCGTGCACATGGCTTCGACGACCCTCGACCCAAGCGAGCCGGCGCGGTCCTGCAGGATCATCGCATGGAGCGCGCGGTAGCCGCCCGCGCCCGTCTCGTCGAGCAGATGCGCGAGCCGCGTCTCGAACAGATACCCCTTCGATTGGTCCAGGCATATCCCCGACCTCTCCTTGACAAACTTTCCCAGAAGATCGATCTCCTCCGGGGTGATCGCCTGACGCATGACGGCAACTCCTTGACATCCTCCGAACTCCTATCCGCAGACGCCTCACTTCGTGGCGGCGACGATCTCGGCGGCGATGGAGCCGACCGGGACGACAGTGTCGGGCAGCCCCGCCTTGATCGCCTCAATGGGCATGCCGAAGACGACGCACGTCGCCTCGTCCTGGGCAATGACCATGCCGCCCGCCGCTTTCAGCTCCCGCAACCCCTTGACGCCATCCGCACCCATGCCGGTCATGATGACGCCGACGGCGGCCGAGCGGTACGCCGCGGCGACCGAACGGAACAGATAGTCGGCGGACGGCCTGCAGTTGTTCTCGGGAGGATCGTCGGTGATCCGCACCACCGCGGCGCCGTCCGCTCCCCTTTCGACCCTCATCTGCCGCCCCCCCGGGGCGATGCAGACCATGCCGGCGGCGACCCTCATGCCGTCTGTTCCCTCCACCACGGCGAGCGCGCTTTTCCTCGCGAGCGACTCGGCGAGGGCGGCGGTGAACAGCGGTGGCATGTGCTGGACGATGACCACCGGGACGCGCAGCGTCTTTGGAAGCTGTGGAATGACCGTGGCAAGCGCGTTCGGTCCGCCGGTCGAGATCCCGATCGCCACGATCTCGCGTCGTCCCCCTCCTTCAGCGATGGCCCGCATCCGCCGCACCGTGTCGCAGCAGGATTGCCCCGCCTGCGCCTTGGCGGCCTCCTGGATCCCTTTCAACCGCCGCTTCACCGCGATGACGTTCACCACCGCGGCAAGCCTGGAAGTCAGTTCCTCCTTCGACTCGGCGAAATTCGAGGTGCGCGGCTTGGCGACGAAATCGCTTGCGCCCTCCTCCAGCGCGCGCATGGTCAGCGCCGCTCCTTCGGAGGTGTGCGAACTGACCATCACCACGTCGATCCCCGGGAACTTTCTTCGCAGTTCGCGGAGGGTGGCCAAGCCGTCCATCTCGGGCATTTCGAAGTCGAGGGTGATGAAGTCAGGCTTGAGCTCGGAGGCCTTCTCAAGAGCCATGCGCCCGTTGGGGGCGGTCCCCGCCAGTTCGACGCCATCCACCGCGGAAAGGATGTCGCCGACAATCTTACGGAAGATCGCCGAGTCGTCCACGACAAGTGCCTTGAGCGTGCTCATGGGTCTTTGATTACCTCTCCGGCATCGAGCAGCGCGATCAGCGCGTCCCTCGCCTTGAAGACGCCTTTGAAGATGCGCTCCAGCCCCTGACCGATGTTGGACGGCGGCGGCTCGATGTCGTCGGACCGCGCCGCGACGATGTCGTCGACGCGGTCCACCAGCAGGCCGACACGCTCGCCAAGCCGGACGTCGATGATGATGATCCTGGCATCACCTCCGCCCACGCCGTCCGCCATCCCGAATTTCCGCCGCATGTCGACGATGGTGACGATCTGCCCGCGGAGATTGAGTACGCCCACGACATACTCGGGAGCGAGGAAGACGCGTGTGGCGGACTGGTTGCGGATGATCTCCTGGATGTCTTCGACGGGGATCGCGCACAGGTGCTCGCCGACGCCAAACACCACCAGCTCCCTTTCGACGGGAACGGTAGTCGGTTTATGTGCTGCCGCATGGGAAGTCATAGGCGCGCGGCCTCCTCTCGTCTATGCCCGCCGTCCCGTCCCAGCGACAGATACCGCGCGCAGGTGTCGAGCAACTGCTCCTTGTCGAACTTCAGCAGATATTCGTCCAGCCCCGCCTCGAGTCCCTGCCGTTCGGCGGCCTCGCCCGCCAAGGAGGTGACGGCGACGATAGGCAGCTTGTCGAAGCGCGGGTCGCCCCGGAGCCTCCTTGTCAACTCCACCCCGTCGAGTTTCGGCATCTCGATGTCGGTGACCAGGAGGTCCACGGCGTCGGGGTTCTCCCGCAGGCGCTCAAGGGCGGCGGCGCCGTCGGTCGCCGTCGTCACCTTGTACCCCGCCTCGACGAGTGTGGTCTTGAACTGCGACATGAAGAAGGGGGAGTCCTCGGCGACGAAAATTGACGGTGTCCGACGTGGATGTCCTTCCGGCGCGTCAACCGCCACGGACGGCTCACGGCGCCAGTGGGGCATGGCGGTGTGGACAATGCCGTGGAGGTCGAGGAGCAGCGTGACGTGCTCGTTAATCACGGCCGCCCCGTAAATGCCGGGTTGGGCGTAGGCGGCGGCATCAACCTCCGCATCGGTGTCAAAGACGTCGATGACCTCGGAGAACATGAGTCCGACCTCCCGACCTCCCGCCTTGTAGACAAGAATGAGAATGGTCTCCGTGTCGTCCCGCGGGGCGACGTGGGCGACCTCCTCGATGGCGAAGAGCGGCAGGACGCCGCCACGGTATTGTATGGTTTTCCGCCCCGCGACCAGCTCGATGCAGGAGCGCTTGATCTTCTCGATACGAAGCACCAGGCCGAGCGTGGCGGCGAACAATTCGCCACCGCCGTTCCTGACGACCACGAGGACCTGCCGGTCCACGCCAGGGCGCGTCTTGCCCTCCGAGGAGCCGTGCCCGTCGTCCGCCACGGTGAACTCGGAAAGCCGGGACGTCTTGGCAATGCCAGCCACGTCGAGGATGAGCGCCACCGCGCCGTCGCCGAGGATGGTCGCGCCGGAATACACGCCGCAGGGCTTCAGATGCCGTCCGAGCGGCTTCACGACGACCTCGTACGAGTCGAGGAACGCGTCGACGACAAGTCCGTACTGGAGGTCGCCGGCCTGCACCACGGCGACATTGACCGGCGCCGACTCCATGTCGGCCTCGGCTCCAGCGATACCCAAGGTCGCGCGGAGCCTCACCAGCGGCAGCAGTCTGCCCCGCAGGCGAGTCACCTCCGATCCGCCGATCGTCTCAATCCGCTTGGCGCGCTCCTTCGCGGGGATCCGCATCAACTCCGCAATATTGACCTGCGGGATCGCATACCGCTGCCCCTCCACCGACACCAACAGGCTGGCGATGATCGCAAGCGTCAGCGGCAGTTTCACCTTGATGGTCGTGCCTTTGCCCACCTCCGACTCGATCTCGACCGTCCCGCCGACCTTTGCGAGATTCGTGTGCACGACATCCATTCCCACGCCGCGCCCCGAGATGTCGGTCACCTTCTCCGCCGTCGAGAACCCCGGCAGGAAAATCATCTTCAGCACCTCCTTGTCGGAGATGGTGGCGAGTTGCTCTTTGGTGTAAAGCCCCTGGGACAGGGCTTTCGCCCGGATGCGCTCGGGGTTGATTCCCGCACCGTCATCAACAACCTGGATGATCACATGCCCCCCCTCTTGGAAGGCGCTGATGCGCAGCGTTCCCGCCGGCGGCTTCCCAGCTGCGGCGCGGGTGTCCGGACGCTCAATACCGTGGTCGAGGGAGTTCCTGACAAGATGGACGAGCGGGTCTCCGATCGCCTCGATGATGGAGCGGTCGAGCTCGACGTCCTCGCCATCAAGCTGCAGCTCAACCTGCTTGCCAAGGTCGCGGGACAGATCCCGCACCACCCGCTGAAACTTGCCGAAGACGGTGCCGACCGCCTGCATGCGCGTGGCCATGATGGCCTCCTGGAGCTCGCCCGTCACCCCGTCTATGCGCTGGGTGGTCTGCGCCACCGTGTCGGCGTCCCGCCTTCCCGAGCTCAGCACGAGTTGGTTGCGCGCCAGCACCAGTTCGCCCGCGAGGTTCATGAGCTTGTCCAAAAGCGCCACGCTCACCCGGATCGAGGACGCATCGGCCGGTGCCTTAGGAAGTGGAGGTGGCATCGCCGCGCCTTTGCTCTCCGCCGCGCATTCCGGAGACTTCGCCGGCGCTACTGCTGTCTGGACGGGAATGGAGCCCGCGGATGGCGCGGAGGGGACAGACTGCGGCACGGACACCGCCGGGACCGCCGAGGCACCACCGACCGTTTTACCCAAATCCATGAAATCTCCCGTGGTGGAGATGAGGTGGAGCTTGGACTCGTCGAGCCCGAGGAACTCCTTCAGCAACTCGGGGTCAATGACCGTCGAGACCAAGGCATAGAACGGGATGGCGGCGACCTCCCGTTCCATGGAAAGCTCACCCATCCCCTCGATATCCACCTTGCTGTCAATGAACGACACGAGTTGCAACAACTCGGCGATCACATCCCAGGGGGTCTTGCCCTTGCGCTCTATGTCCTTGATCAAGTCATATTCGAGCAGGTATATGTTGACGCCGCCGCGCTCGTCGTTACGCGCGCGGTCCACGTCATCTCTGCCGAGGGTGAAGATGATCCGACCGTCGGGAAGACGCACATCGACCGTCTCGGCGGCACGCACCTTCTCGCTTGTGGTGAGGGTGCCGTTCATGATGGCAGCGAGTTGCGCGAGAAGGGGCGACGTGTCGAGGCCCTCGGTGCGCGACGGGTCGTCGATCATCGTCTTGATGGCGTCGACGCCGGCGAGCAGTGTGTTGACCATTGCGGAGGTGGGCGCCAGCGTCCGCTTGCGAACCTTGTCGAGAAGGCTCTCCATGGCATGGGTCAGTTCTCCCAACTTCGCCAAGCCAAAGAAACCGCAGCCGCCTTTGATCGTATGAATCGCGCGGAAGACGCGGTTCACCAGTTCGGGATCAGCCTCTACGCCCGCCTTCTCGATCGCGAGAAAGTCGTTCTCGATACCGTCCAAGTGCTCCTTGGACTCCTCATAGAAGCCATGCAGAATCTCGTCGACATCATCGTGGGCCATACGCATGCCCTCCGGAGGGAAACGATTTACTTAGGCGGCGCGGGTGAATAGTGAATGGTGAATGACAGCGGCAACTATTCACAATTCACCATTTACTATTCACGTTGAATGTCTTCTGGGATACTACGCTATCTCGAAATGCTTGTCCAAACGCATGAGGGTGAGCATTTTTTTGACATCAGTCGAGGCATTCAACAGGCGCAGCGAGCCGCCGGTCTTCTTAAGACTGTTGCAGGCGGTTATCAGCAGGCCGATGCCCATCGAGTCGACAATCTTCACATCCGCCAAATCAATCACCAGGGTGAGCCCCGGGCGCGTGACCAGTTCCAGCAATTCGGACCGCATCACCGCGACTTTGTCCGCGGCGATGTTTCCTTCGGGTTTCAGCACGCATTCACTCTTGTCCATACAAATGTGTCCCGTTGGCCTATCGACGCCATGTTGCCCGTGCCCGCTCTTGACAGGGCGCAATCTACCCTTGTATGTGGCGGAATTCCAGCAGGCCATACTGAATCGCGCCGCGGAAGGAATTATTTTCCGTTGAGACGGAAATCACTTCCCCCTTGGCCGCCTCCGTTCCCCCTCCACTGCCGCCCGTTAGTCGATCCGATTCGTTACGCTCCGCCGCCGCCACGCCACGCAGCACGCCACTAAAAGCGTAACTTATCGTTATCCACCAACATCTTACACTGCGTCACCTGGCATCAAAACTGCAGTATCTCCTCCGCAACCGCGCAGGTGTCCCCATGCGCACATTGACCCCTAACACAAAGGAGAAGAGCAATGAACATCTCAGGCGTCTCATCGACAAAACAGCTGGAGTGGTGGCAGGTGGCGCTGGTGAGCCAGCAGGTTGCAGCTCAGTCTGGCTCGAACACCACAAGCACCACCAGCGCGCAATCGGATGACAACACGGGCGTCTCTCTGACAAATGGCGTTGACAAGATGAGCAGATTCGTGTCCGCCGTCAGCAACATGAGCGACAGCGAGAAAGCCGAGTTGACAAGCCTGCTGAAGACGGCCAAGTCCGAAATGAAATCAGGCGCGTTCGACGCCGCAAGCCTTGCCGGGGAGGCGTCGGAAGATCTGCAGAGCGAGTTATCCACAAATGGCGTGGACTTGAGCGGCACCCTCAACGACATATACGGCGACTACCTGCGGACGCAATCGCGGAAGTCGTACGACTACAGTTCCGCTTTATCTGGTTCGTCGCGTTCCGCCACTGCCTCTCAATCAGGAAGCCTCCTCCTGCAAATTCTGCAAGGCATCGTCTCGGGTGACGGAGCCGCCACCAGCGCGGCGGCGATTCCTCCACCACCGCCAAGGGCCGGGTCAAGTTATGACTTCGATAAAATGGCGAACTTCATGTCCGCCGTCGACGACATGAGCGACAGCGAGAAGGCCGAGTTGGAAAAGCTGTTGAAACAAATCCAGTCCGGGCTGAACTCCGGGACCCTCGACATCAATTCGCTGCTCGACGGCGTCTCGGATGATCTGATAAGCGAGCTCTCTTCCCACGGCGTAGATCTGAAGGGAACCATCAGTGATCTTGCAAGCGACTATCAAACAAGCCAGTCATCAAGCAGCTCCAGCATGCTAGCGGAAAGCGATCTCCAGCAGATGCTGCTGCGCATCATCCAAGGAAGACAGGCAACCGCCACAGGAACAGCAGTATAAGCACCTTCGATTCAATGGAATCGTGCGGGCGAACACCCCCCCGAGGGTTTTTCGCACTCCGCGCCAATCAATAGTAGCACCGTAGCACCCACCAGAGGGAAAGGAAGGATTTATGACTATCCGCATCGGAACTGGCTTGGCGAGCGGCAACGACAACACGGCGATCATCAATGCCCTTTTGACAGCGAGGCAGGTTCCTGTCACCCGCCTTGAGGCACAGGTGGAGGATGAGACCACGCTCCTCTCGATATGGGGTGAGATCGACACGAAAGTGTCAGAGCTGGAGGATCTTGCGGACCAACTCAGTTCATTCTCCGTATGGAATCAGAAAAATGCGATCTCGTCGGACGAGACGCTCATGACCGCCACCGCCAGCACCTCGACCTCCGCGGTTCCCGGCACGTACTCCATCTCGATCTCCACGCTCGCCACCGCTGATCAATACAAGAGCACCACGCAAACAAGTTCAACGACGGCTCTTGGACTGGGCGGGACGTTCACGATTAACGGCCAGGAGATCACGGTCACGACTGACAACACCCTGACCGACATCATGAACAGCATCAACAGCGTCTCGGGCGACATGACAAAACAGGTGCGAGCCTACATCGTCAGCAACACGCTCTTTCTAAAGAGTTCCAGTACCGGCACAGACAACGCCATGACGATCTCCGACGGCTCCGGCTCCTCGGTCCTCACCTCGCTGGGCATCCTCGGCACCGACGCCAACCACACGTCGCCAACCAATCTCGCCGGCACGGTTGAAGGAGTGGTGGTCAGCTGTCAGACCAACACCGGCATCACCAGCTTCATTTCGGGCGTCACGATAAACCTCACTGACACCGGCGAGACCACACTCACGGTGGCAAACGATACAGACACGATCAAATCGCTGCTACAGACCTTCGTCGACGACTACAACGACTTAAACAGCTACATGAGCGACAGTCAAGCCGTTTCCTTCAACAGCGCAGGTGACGCAATCAGCTCCACAGGTTATTTGCAAGGAGACCTTCTGGCGAACTCACTCCAGAACCGGATCCGTTCGCTCGTCTCAAAACAAATCGACGACAGCCCCTACATCAACTCCTCCTACAACAGTCTGAGCAAGTTAGGCATATATGTCAAGAGTGACACCGACGAGTTGACCATCACCGACGAGGACACGCTTGACAATGCCCTGACAAGCAATTTCAACGACATCAAGAATCTGTTCCGCATGACCGATCCGGAGACCGGGGAAGTCGTGGGGGTGATGAAAAACCTTCAAAGCTATTTGTACAACCAAATCGACCCTGTCGATGGAAACATAAGCCAGCGGCAGACCGATTTCCAGTCGGACATCGACAGCAAAAACGACAAGATCACAGAACTCAACACAGAACTTGCCTCGTACGAGAATTCACTATATGAGCATTTCTCGGCGGCCGAGTCCATTCAGGCGCAGTGGACAAGCCAGATGTCCTACTTGACCGACATGCTCGGCAGCAGCTGATTCATCTTGGGTGTGCAAACATTATCCCGACGCATATATGGTTGCATGTGATACAGGGTTTCAATCACAATCAATTGACATAGCGGGAGCAATCCATGTAGCGTCAGAAGTAATATGATAGCATAAAAGTGAGATTATGTCTCTTGTAACGGCTGATCCCTGTCATGTAAAACAATCCCTTAAACTGCAAATAAATCAATGACATAAATAGTCTTCCCCCTTTCTGAGAACCATGCCTCCTCTCACACATCAGGAAAAAGTCGATAACCTCATCACACAAAGTGTGGTATTGAGGCGCGCAAATCGTCATGATGACACATTGGCCTGTCTTGACGAGGCGGCGCGTCTAGCTCCCGACTCCCTCTCGCTGCTTGTGCTGAAGGGAATCACCCTCAAGACACTGACCCGACACGAGGAGGCCATCGCGTGTTTTGAGCGAGTCTTGGCCCGCAGACCGGATCTCCACGAGGTGCAGCGCATGCGGCACAACACGTTGCTGGCAATCCTGGAATGCCATGAGCGCGCCATACACACACAACCAGACGCCGCCGAAGCGTATTTCAATCGTGGCAATGCGCTCCAACGGCTGTGTCGTCACGCGGAGGCAGTCGACAGCTATAACCGCACGCTGGAAATCGAGAATGCGCATGTTGACGCTATCATTCAACGAGGAAACGCCCTGATCGAACTGAATCGACACGAAGATGCCTTGGCGTGTTATGACCGCGCGCTTCAACTATCGCCCGTCAATGCAAATACGCTGTGCAACCGCGGGAATGTCCTTATGCAACTCAATAGATTTGAAGAAGCGCTGCCATGCTATGAGCAAGCACTGGCGCGTAAATCGGACTTAGCCGAAGCGGCCATGGGACAAAGCCATTGCCGGCTTGCCATGGGGGATTTTCAGTCAGGTTGGCTACTTTATGAATGGAGATGGAAAACCCACCAAATGCGAGAGCACAAGCTGCACACGGACGCTCCCCTGTGGCTTGGCGAAGAACCGCTTGCACGGAAGACCGTCCTGATATGGGCCGAGCAGGGATTTGGTGACACAATTCATTTTGCGCGTTATGTCCCCTTGGTGGCAAGACACACCGGGCACGTGATCGTGAGGGCTCCATCCGCTTTGCGCTCGCTGCTAGAGACGCTACGAGGCGGTGGCGGCTCCATGACGTTCATCACCGGAGAAGAACCACTGCCACCTCATGACTTCCATTGCCCGTTGATGAGCCTGCCGCTGGCGTTTGGCACAACCCGGGACACGATTCCCGTCGAATCCTCATACCTCAGAGCCGACCCCAAACAGGTGGCAAAATGGCGGGAACGGCTTGGCCCGCGCGGCAAGCCTAGGATTGGCATCGTTTGGGCAGGTCGGCAATATGGGAGCATAAACCGGACTCGTGACATGCGATTGGCACATTTGACGCCATTAGCAAGTGTATCCGTTGAGCTTATCAGCATGCAAAAACAAATACCGCAAGCGGACTGGTCCGCAGCTGAGCGCATTCCATGTAGCTATCGCGTGGGAGAATCACTGACGGACTTCGCCGACACCGCCGCGCTGATCGCAAACCTTGACTTGGTGCTTGGGGTCGACACGGCTGTTGCCCACTTGGCCGGAGCATTAGGCAAGCCCGTCTGGGTCATGGTCAAGCATTCAGGAGAGTGGCGTTGGCCTCTGGGGTGCGTCGACTCCCCATGGTATCCTTCGGCCCGTATTTTTAGGCAGAAGATCCGTGATGACTGGTCAGCGGTTGTTCAAGACGTGACGCGGCAGCTGAAGATTCTGTTTGGCGCATGACCACCAACTGATTCCGCATGCGAACTGTCTGGCACACACCAGTATTTCTTAACCATTTCACGGAAGTGCTCATACGGGAAGTGTACGCCCATGTCGCCGTTCGGTATTCGCATGGAATCTGCTTGGATGCCGGTGGCCTAGCGAACTCGAATTGAAACCCTCCCGCCTGGGGTGGCCAACTCGATATTGAGATTCCATCTGTCCTGTGACATGAATCCCGATACAGGTAAAATATTTACCATCAAGGAAATACATCAGCCTTCACGAGCCGGTGATCAGGATCGACAGGCCTGAACGCATGCCGATTGGTAAGCATTTCCCGCCACCAGCCATGGTAATCCTCGATAGTCTGGACCTCCACCTCATCATGGTCTATTCGGCTTCCGACCTCCAGATACACGTCAAGATTGGAGAGATTTGCTCGAGGCAGCTCTCCTTTTGCGAACTGAGTCCACATGTTCTTGTACAGCTCCTCGAGGCGACGCACCAGCAACGGCATATCGAACAACGTGCACGTGTCCCGTCCGACACGAAGTTTTTCTCGGAACGGCTGTAGCGTGGTTCGGTCATCACCGAAAGCGACGGCTCGGTCGACGAACTCCATGGCTGTTCCAAACACAAATTCGGGAATGCCGGCCGCGCGGACAAGGCTGCCGCATACGCGTGACGCAAAAGATCGTCCGCTGAGCGTGAGCACCGGCACGCCCATCCAAAGGGCGTCCGACGCCGTCGTGTGCGACCCGTATGGCGTCGTGTCCAAGAACAGGTCGGCCAACACGTAATGGGCCAGGTGTTGTGGATTGGCCAGTTTATCGGCGAAGACGAGGCGTTCCGAGGCGACGCCGCGCTGAGCGGCGTACTGTCTGAGACGCTCATTGGCAGCGTCGGTGCTACCGAGCAGCCATAGGACACTGTTCGGCACTCGGGCCAAAATCATCAGCCACCGATCGAAAGTGAAGCGGTTGATCTTGTGCGCGCCATTGAAGCAGCAATACACCATCGCGTTCTCGGGAAGATTGACGTCGCTCCGCGTCGGCGGGGGAGATGCCACATTCCGTTTACGCTTGCTGGGTTGATAACACGGCAACCTCATAACCTTCTCAGAATAATACATCTCGCTACTTTCCGGAATAATCCAATCGTCGGCGATGATGTAATGATGATATGGGCTTGCTATGGTCCCGGGATATCCCAACCAGTTGATGATCACGGGAGCCGGACGAAGAGCGACCAGTTTGAGGCGCGCGTCACGGGTGTAGCCGTTAAGATCAACGAGTATCTGAACGCCATCATCGGCGATCCGTCGCGCGGCTGCCGCGTCATCCAAGTTTCCTATCGGCACCCAATGGTCGGCGGTCGCCTTGAAGTTGGCGTGCAACGGATCCTTCGCATCCAGCCCGCAATAATAGGCGAACACTTCAACCTCGTTTCGGTTGTGCAACCCGAAAACCTCAGCCAACAGATAACCGAGCGCATGCTCGCGCAGGTCTGACGACAGATAGCCTATCCGCAGCGGGCCGGACGCCCCTGCGTCCTCGTATGCGTCATCGCGGTCTCGTCAGGCGCGCCCACATCGAGCCTGTTGTAGTTCCAGGCCATTGCCAACTGCAGCAACGGATCGTCAGTGTAGGCGGCGGCGTCCATTCCGTTATGCTGTCAAAGCATTTTCAATACCATAATCAAACCCAAAAGACGCTGACGCTCGAAGATAAGTTACCGTTTACGCTTACCAAAAAATAAAACGGTTCTCTCTTGTTTTCACCACCTGCAGAAAGGTCATATTTTTTTGCATGATCCCGTTGTACCCCCCATATCGCTTGCATGATCGCCACTTATTGAATTCCCCCAAAATCCCATATCGCACCTCCTATGCGTCACAAACGTAACCCACTAGTAGGGAAGAAATTTTTTTGGCCTGATTATTTCCCCTAGGAGCCTGTCTAACAAATATTATTGCGAACGGGATGCCCATATAATATACTTG
>CAYTFM010000275.1:0-9531 GCA_964436735.1 uncultured Victivallales bacterium
TGTAAGCGATCGCGGGACGGGGGGGGCCTTCGGGCTCAATGGCGGTGTCGAGCTTCGTCCACCCTTCATGCCGCGTGGTCCCCGAGTCCATGCGCAGCTCGCCGGCAATGTCGTAGGTCCACTCGGGACGCCCCTTGCTATTGTCGAAGCAGATGCCGCCCCACTTGCTCGTGCCGTCGACTTGTTTCCAATTGCCGGCGACCTCCCAGCCCGCGCGGCTGAACGGCCCGCACGGCGAATGGTCGAAAATGCTGTCATGGAACCAGAAGGAGATGACGCCCTTGTGGAAGTCTTTCGGAAGGGGAACCGGCGCATGCTGCTCGCCCAGCATGCCAGGCCTGATCTTGAGCGACTGACGCCCGGAATGGAACAGCGTGGAGTCGGCCGTGATGAGACATTGACTTTTCGCGTTGGCGACAAAGGCGTCGATCTGCTCCTGCGTCTCGAAGTCATACGAGAGCACCGGCGCGGCAGAGCTGTGCTGGCAGATGAAGAATGCGACGCAAGCCGCCGTTAGCAGTCTACGGATCCGAACACCCATGGGTTCAACTCCTCTATAGTGGTTACATGTGTGAAGCTGTTAGTACGCATACCCGAAACGGTAGGTTGTCGCCAAAACACCCGTGCCAGGCAGGAACTGCCCGGATATCTCGCCGACTCCCCAACTTGTCACGTGCCCGTCCGGCATCCAGACTTCACCCCGCTTGTTGTGCCGTAAATGCAAAGCTCCCGCATAACCAGCGGTAGCCCACGTTCCCCCGTCCAGGTACCAGGTGGCCCATTGGGTTTGTCCACCACCCGCGCCATTGTCCTGGCGGGGACCGGCGTAACTGACGGTGTCCACCATGTAGGGGATCTCCGACGGGGCGTACAAAAGGGAGAACTTGATGATTTTTCGGTTTGGATCAGCGGCGGTGGCCACCTGCCTCTCGCCTGGATAGTAGCTACTCGACCAGAAATTACGCAAGCCATAGCTTTGGTACGTGTGGCTGGTGTAGCCCAGATAGGGGTAGTCCCCTCCCGCCTGCCGGTAGTTGCCTGGCGGCGGAAGCGACGGGCAGTGGTAGACCGCACCAAAAGGCAGGGCAAGAGGATAGGGCGGATCAGGGTTGCCGACAAACTGCCCCCTCTTCGGGGCATACCCGTATCCCATCAAGAGCGTGGGAAGAGAGGAGTGGTTCACATACGCTTGACTGCACTCACCGCCGATCACCCAGTCGTCGAAGTCGGTGGCGTAGCCGGACAACCCCAAGCCGCACTGCTTCAGATTGCTGGCGCACACCGCCGTTTTGGCCATCTCCTTCGCATTCTTCAACGCCGGCAACAGCAGAGCGGCCAGTATCGCGATGATCGCGATCACCACCAGCAACTCGATGAGTGTGAAGCAATCAAACATCCTCGTTTTGTGTGATGACATGCATACCCTCTTTTCTGTTAAATAAATCCGAAAATCGAAGCACGAAATCCGAAACAGCAAAAACGCTGTTGAACTGTTTTGTTTCATTCATTCGAAATTCGGATTTACTTCGGATTTCGAGATTCGGATTTCGGATTTGATGTTCCGTTGCCCGGCGTCCCGTCGGGAAGCCGCATCTGCGGGCCAATTCGTGTCGAAACCACCGGTGTCCCGTCCCGCAGACAGTTGAGAATGGCGCGCCCCGCCGCGACACCAAGCTCGTTGTCCGGATGATGGTTGACCGCCACGACGTTGAGCCGCGGGAAGTCGGCGATCAGATCCGGCAGGGAACCGCCGATGTAGTCGACAAGAAGCTCAATCCCCGCCCCCCTTTCATGGTCGTCAAGAGCCTGGAACACATTCCGCATCGCCTGCTCACCGCCGTTGACCACGGCGGCAGTTACCGCGCCTTCGTCGAGCAGCGCGGGGATCCTCTTGAATGTGTCCTCCGACCTGACGCGCCATGCGGGTTCGCAGATGCCCCCCTCCCGAGAAAGACTCGCGGCGAATCCCTCGTACTCCTCGCCCTCGTACCCTTTGGAGAAAGAGGGCACGTTGAAGCGGGCGATCCTGCGGTGTCCACGCTTCAGCAGATACTCCGCTCGAGCATGGCCGATAGCCCGGAAATCAGAAGCAACATGGCATGGCGGCAACTCCACCCCTTTCGCGCCTACAGGATTCTGCACCACCGATACCATCGGCACACGCACGACCTTCATCACCGCCGTAATCTTGGGGAAAAGCGAAGACTCGGGCAGATACCAGATGAGGGCGTCAAGCTTGTAATCACTAACAAAAGACTTCGCCCGCTCCGGTTGCGAGAACTGGAGTACGCGCAAGTGGCAGCAGCTCTTCTCGAACACCTCCAGCATCCCTTTCATCACCGATGGCTGATGCAGAAAGGTGACATCCGCCACATTCCCCATGACAATGCCCACATTGAAGCGTGTGACCGCCTCGGCGATGTAGTTGCCTTTGCAGGGAACAATTTGTATCCGCCCCTCCATCGCCAGGCGCTTCACAACCTTGTTGACCGTCATGAAGCTGACCCCCAGCTCTTTGCCGAGGTCGCGCAATCCGGGAAGACATTTGATACCGGCGGCGGACAGTTCGTCCATACGCTCGATGAGACGCTGTCGGGCGCGACTATGCACCGAGGCTTTGGGAGAAGCTCTACTCATCAGAAGCCGCCAATCTGTTATTGTTTTTAAGTATAACAGATTGCCGACATGAAGTCAATACATGAATGCCGAAAGCCATAAGCAAAAAAAAAGCCCCCGGTGGCTCCGGGGGCTTTGTTGACGCACGTTACGCGCAGGGCTTACTTCTTGCCCTTCTTGGAGGGCTTGCCGCAGCAGCATTTCGCCTCCTCGATGACGGCCTGGGCGGCCGCGAGGCGGGCGATCGGCACGCGGTATGGGCTGCAGGAGACGTAGTCCATGCCAACCTTGTGGCAGAACTTCACGCTCTTGGCTTCGCCGCCGTGCTCGCCGCAGATGCCGACCTTGAGTCCCGGACGCGTCTTGCGGCCGAGCTCGATGGCCATCTTGACCAGTTTGCCAACGCCGCTCTGGTCGAGGCTCTGGAACGGGTCGTCCCCGAAGATGGCCTTGCCGCCATCCTTCTCGCTCTTGACGTAGTCGGGCAGGAAGCGTCCGGCGTCGTCGCGGGAGAGTCCGAGCGTCATCTGGGTCAGGTCGTTCGTGCCGAAGGAGAAGAACTCCGCGACTTCGGCGATCTCGTCGGCCAGCAACGCGGCGCGCGGGATCTCGATCATCGTGCCGACCATGTACTTGACCTTGCCCTGGATCTTCGCCTTGGCGATGAGGCTGTCGGCGATCGTCTTGGCCTGATCAGCAAGGATTTTGAGCTCCTTGCGGTCGATGGTCAGCGGGATCATGATCTCCGGGAAGACCTTGATGCCCTTCTTGGCGCAGGCGATGGCGGCCTCGATGATGGCGGTCACCTGCATCTCGAGAATCTCGGGATAGGTGATGCAGAGGCGGCAGCCGCGGTGGCCGAGCATCGGGTTGGACTCGTGAAGCTGCTCGCAGCGGTGCCAAATCGCCTCGGGCTTGAGCCCGGTGATCTTGGACAGCTTGGCGACGCCCTCGTCGTCTTTCGGGGTGAACTCGTGCAGCGGCGGGTCGATCAGACGGATCGTGACCGGCTTGCCGTCCATGGCTTTGAAGATGCCGGCGAAGTCCTCGCGCTGGATGGGCAGAAGCTTGGCGAGGGCCTTCTTGCGGGCCTCGAGACTCTCGGCCACGATCATCTCCTGGATGGCGAGACGACGCTCCTCGGTGTCGAAGAACATGTGCTCGGTGCGGCACAGGCCGATGCCTTGCGCGCCGAGTTCGACGGCCTTGGCGGAGTCGTATGGCGTGTCGGCGTTGGTGCGGACTTTGAGCCTGCGGATCTGATCGCACCAGCCCATCAGGACCTTGAACTCCTTGGGCTGCTCGGGCTTCTTCAACGGAAGAGCGGACAGGAACACCTCGCCCGTGGTGCCGTTGAGGGTGAGCGAATCACCTTCATTGATGACCTTGCCGGCGACCTTCATCTGTTTCTTGTCGGTGTCGATGTTCAGAGCCTCGCAGCCGACGATGCAGCACTTGCCCCAGCCGCGGGCGACGACCGCCGCATGGGAGGTTTTGCCGCCGGTGGCGGTCAGGATGCCCTGCGCGGCGTGCATGCCGCCGACGTCCTCGGGGCTGGTCTCTTTACGGATCAGGATGACCTTCTCCCCCTTGTGCGCCATCGCCTCCGCCTCGGCGGCGGTGAAGACGGCCTTGCCGGCCGCGGCGCCGGGGACGGCGTCGATGCCCTTGGCGAGATACAGCTCCTTCAACTTGGCGGAACCGACCTTGGCGACGTCGATCACGGGATAGAAGACGCCCTCAACCTGCTCGGGCGTGATGCGGGAGATGGCCTCCTCCTTCGAGATGAGCTTCTCGTTGACCATGTCGACGGCGATCTTGAAGGCGGCCGCCGGGAGACGCTTGCCGGTGCGGCATTGGAGCATGTAGAGCTTCTCGTCCTCGATGGTGAACTCGAGGTCCTGCATCTCCTTGTAGTGCTTCTCGAGCTGCTTGCGGACCTGGCAGAATTGCTTGTACGCCGCGGGCAGGAGCTTGCCGAGCTCGGAGAGCTTCATCGGCGTGCGGATGCCGGCCACGACGTCCTCGCCCTGCGCGTTGATCAGGCAGTCGCCGTAGAAGGTGTTCTCGCCGGAGTTCGGGTCGCGGGTGAACGCCACGCCCGTGCCGGATTTGTCGCCCTTGTTGCCGTAGACCATCTGGACGATGTTGACGGCGGTGCCCTTCAGGTCGGTGATCTTCTCGATGCGGCGGTAGTCGATCGCCTTCTGGGCCTCCCAGCTGTTGAAGACGGCCATGATGGCGCCCCAAAGCTGCTTGATCGGATCCTGCGGGAACTCTTCGCCTTTATTCTTCTTATAGAACGCCTTGAACTCGTTGCAGAGCTTCTTGAGGTTCTCGGCGTTGATGTCGGTGTCGTTCTTCACCCCGAGCTGCTTCTTCATGTGATGAAGCATGTCCTCCATCGGCTCCTTGGAGAGCCCCATGGCGGTGGTGGAGTACATTTGGATGAAACGGCGATAGGAGTCGTAGGCGAAGCGGGGGTTACTCGTCTTCTTGGCGAGCCCCTCGACGGACTTGTCGTTCAGCCCGAGGTTCAGGATGGTCTCGAGCATGCCGGGCATGGAGCGCGCGGCGCCGGAGCGGACCGACACGAGCAGCGGGTCGTTGACGTCGCCGAGCTTCTTGCCCGCGCTCTTCTCAAGCTTGGCGAGGGCCTCTTTGACCTCGTTCTCAAGCCCCTTGGGGAGCTTGCGTCCGAGCTTGTAGTACTCCTCGCAGGTCGGGATGCTGACGGTGAAACCGGCGGGAACCGGCAGACCGATGCTGGTCATCTCCATGAGCCCGATGCCTTTGCCGCCGAGCACGTCCTTGCTCAGGTCGGCCCCCTTCGCCTCGGCCTTCCCGTTGCCGTAGAAGAACACGTGTTTCTTGCTGACCGCGGCCTTGCCGCTCACTTTGCCACTGCTTTTGCTCGCCATGTGCGTTCCTTTCTTCGTTTTGTATTTGTAACCTAGTGCCGTGTGCTGTGTTCCACAGGCCTTCCTCCTCAAAACAAACAGAAAAAAACTATACGTTGTCAAGCACGATTTTTCAATTATATTTACCGTGGAATTGCGGTGAAAGTTATTTCCGGAGCTACCCTACGGATGTAGCGCGACCTGCAAGGAGAATTTCCCTGGAAGGCATGCCATCGAACCAAGGCGGAAATAACTATGCGGAAGATCAAACAGGCGTTCAAGGTGTTTTTCGACTATCCGGTCTTCTTCGACAGAGACGTCTTCGCGACCTCGAACCGCGTCATCGCCGACACGGTCGCCGCAAATGAGGCGGGACGCCGCCACCGCGTCGCCTGTTTCGTGGAGCAGGCCATCGTGGAGAAATTCCCGCACTTCACCTCGTCCGTGCGCTCCTACTGCCAAGCCCACTCGGACAAGCTGGAGCTCGCGGGCGATCCGATCGTCCTCGAAGGCGGCGAGGCCCTCAAATCATTCGCCGACGTGGAGCCCCTGCTGGAACGCCTCGCCCAGTTGCGCCTCTGCCGCCACTCCTTTGTCCTCATCGTCGGCGGCGGCGCCTTCCTGGACACCGTCGGCCTGGCCGCCTCCTTGGCGCACCGCGGCGTCCGCCAGATCCGCCTCCCCACCACCGTCCTTTCGCAGTGCGACTCGGGAGTCGGCGTCAAAAACGGCGTCAACATGTTCGGACAGAAGAACTACGCCGGGGTCTTCGCCCCGCCCTTCGCCGTGGTGTGCGACTTCAACTTCCTCGACCATCTCGACCAGCGCGACTGGATCGCCGGAGTCGCCGAGGCGTTCAAGGTGTCGCTGATCAAGGACGCCGATTTTTTCGAGTGGCTCTGCGGCAAGGCCGCGGAGCTCGCGGAGCGCTCCAAGAGCGCCATGGAGGAGTTGGTGGCGCGCTGCGCAGAAATCCACCTCCACCATATCGCCACCTGCGGCGATCCGTTCGAATTCGGCCCCGCGAAACCGCTCGACTTCGGCCACTGGGCGGCCCACCGACTCGAGATGATGAGTGAAGGCGCGATCCGCCATGGCGAGGCCGTCTCCATCGGCCTCGCCCTCGACTGCCGCTACGCCGTCGAGAAAAAGCTGCTCGACGAGAAGGTGTTCGCCAAGTTCACCGCCGCCGCGGCAAAGGTCGGACTGCCCCTATGGAGCGATCTGCTGACGGCGAAAGAGCCGGACGGCTCCTCCTCGATACTCAAAGGTCTCGACGACTTCCGCGAGCATTTAGGCGGCGACCTCTCCGTCACCATGCCCAACGGCCTCGGCGCGAAAACCGAGCTTGGCACTCTCGACGCGAACCTCGTCATGACCTGCGTCGAACAACTCCGCCTCCGCTACGCCGGCAAGAGAAAATAATCTCATTGCGTCACGCATCCTCGCCGATTGACTCCAAATCCGCCAGGTCTTTTTTTCTACCGATGGCTCGTTTGTTTGCAGCATATTGTTTCCGCCCCACAAAGCCGTAGAGGCCCAGCACGCCACAATTTTAGCTGAAGGCTGATCAGAATAGTCAGGCACTTCACCGGCGCCGTCCGCGGCCGGTCGGCGAATGGCCGAAGAACTCGCTGTAGCGGCGGGAGAAATAATGGACGCTGCCGAAGCCCAGTCGATCGGCGGTCTCCGTAACTGACAGCCCCTCCTCTCGCAGAAGCCGCTCGGACTCCCTCATGCGCAGCGAGTGATGGAACTGTTTCGGTCCCATGCCGGTTTTGCTTTTAAACAAATCGGCGAGGTAGTGCGGACTGAGATAAAACGCCTCGCCGACCGACGCGATCTCGACCGAACGGTCAAGACGTTCCGATAGATACGCTTTGACCTTCTCCACCAGCATCGCATGACGATCGGAGGAGGACGGGATGTCGGAGGCGGACGCCATCTCAATCGAACGCAGCGAAAGATCGAAGACGATCCGCAAGAAGGTCGGCCTAAAACGGTTGAGCAGAATCTCCCGGGTCGCCTCGGAGGCGGCGGACAACTCGGCGGCGGCGGCCGTGAGGCGCGGATCGGGCGCGTCAAGCCTGCGGGACGACGACGCGGACGACGCGGGTCCGGTAAAACCGATGTAGAGCATCGAGGCGGCGGAGCCTCCCAGGCTTCTGAATTGCTGCCGATCCTCGGGTTTCATCAGCACCACGGCAGGAGCTTTCACCGAGAGCGATTGCTTGTCTTCAAGGTCAAAGCTCCCTTCGCCTGAGGAGAGGAATATCAACTCCCAGAAGGGATGTGCGTGGAGCGGGCCGCTCCATCCGGGCGGCGTGGTCACGTACCCGGCCAGTTCCAACCGGATGCCGTCAGCGGTCTCTATTTGGTCTCTGCGCTCCATACTACATTTAGTAAATCCCGTGTCCCCCAAGTGCCTACCCCTTCGATCCCCAGCAGACGCGGACATGAGGGTAGTTGCGCAACAACCGATCTTTGGTGACAAGTTGAAGGCGATGTACCCGCGCGGTGGCGACGATGATTTGATCCGCCGGATCGTTATGAAAGGTTCCCGGCAATTGATTCGCCTCCACGGCGATCTCCGGGGATAGTGGCAACACGTTGATTCCAACCTCAGACGTGGCGGTTCGCATCCATTCGGCGAGGGGTTGTGAAAGGGAAAGTTTCCCAAGGGAATGCTTCTTTGACACTTCCCATGGAGTGATGGCCGAGACGGCCAAAGGCGCATTCCTCATGTCTTTGAGAAGAGCCAAGGTGCGGGGAGGAATCATTTCCGGGGAGTCGAGAAACCAAAGCCACGCATGCGTGTCGAGCAGATATCTCATTTGCATGCGTCCCACTCATCGGCCCCTAACGGCTCATCCCAACCTGACCGATAGGTGACTGAGCCTTTGAGGCGGCCGCAGGCGGGGTTCGTTTTCGAGGACGGGGGAGGCGGTGTCAAAACAGCCATGACTTTGCCGTGGTTCGTGATCTGGATGGGCTCCATCTTCGACGCCATTTCCCGGACGAGGCGGGTGCAATGTGTCTTAAAAACGGAAATGGCGACTTGCATACGTGATACCCTCCAGATTATTGTGACTATACTATATAGTCATAATAGTGGACTTTCAACAAAACTGTCTCTGTAGTCTTATCGTGCGGGGACAGGGGGGACTATCTCACGAATGAAGCGGGCCGCTCCATCCGGGCGGCGTGGTCACGTACCCGGCCAACTCCAACCGGATGCCGTCAGCGGTCTCTATTTGGTCTCTGCGCTCCATTCTACATTTCCTCTATGCGTGTTCCATGACTGACGTATGTGTAAAATACGCCTGGAGCTTGGGCAATCTCGGTAAGTGAGGATGAATGGGTAGGGCGCGGCTCTTCCGCGCCAACATGCCGTTCGTTGGCGCGCAGGAGGCGCGCCCCACTTTGCCAGCATGAAAAACTTTATCTTGATAGCTATGGGAGGCAGCCCCCCCCCCACGGATGGCGCACATAGCCGCGGAGCCCATACTCCGCGTTCAACGCCTCCAGCGGAGTCGGTGAGTAGTCATCGGGAATGGCGGCGAAAATTAAGAAGAGAAGAAATAGGCTTACACGCATTTGCCTACGCCGCGCTCACCGCGCATGACGTCAACCATCTGCCGAGGAGGGTCCTCGGCGGCAAAACAGCGTGCCATGCCTTTTGCTCCCAGGCAAGTCACGCTATACTAACAGCGGGAGCGAGACAGGAGGTGACGGAAGAGTTGATCACGATGGCGGGAGTCATACTGAACGACACGGCAGCGAAGGAGAAGAAGCCAGCGATGGTCTGGAGGATCGCCGTGAAGGAGTGGCTCGTCGAACATGATTTCATCAGGCTAAAACAAAAAGTGTCACCCATTTCCCAAGCTCAAAATGGCCCATTATCTCGTTGACGCTACAACCTTGCCGGATTGGAACAGTATCAGGAAATGGTCAGGACATTCTGCGGCAAACTTAAGACATTCCAGAAGGGGACAGGAGACCCATGGCTTCACAA
>CAYTFM010000275.1:9541-12660 GCA_964436735.1 uncultured Victivallales bacterium
GAATATGAATAAATGGAACCTCTAAATATATATTAAACCGGTCAATCAAATAAAAATGAAAAACACAATCGTTAAACACGCGCTCATGATCCTCGCCACCCTTCTTCTCACCACGTCTGCTCATTCCGACGATAGTAACGACCAGGCACCGCCGCCCGACTTCACCAAGGGCGGCATCATTCCCGAAAACGCCAAACATGACTGGAATCTCGGTGCCACTGGGCTTCGTGGCTGGATCTTCTGCGATAAGATGGTCACTGCCGACGCGCGCCAGATCGCCATCACCAAAGTGGAGAAGGGTTCTCCTGCCGATGGCATTTTTCAAGTCGGAGACGTTATCCTCGGTGTCGGCGGGAAGCCATTTTCCTACGATCCGCGCACCGAATTCGGCAAAACACTCAGCATCGCCGAATCGGAAGCAGGCGGGGGGAGTTTCACGATGACTCGCTGGCGGGCGGGCAAGACGGTGGAGGTCGTCGTGAAACTCCCCGTATTTGGCAGCTACGGCGCTACTGCTCCTTTTGACTGCGCGAAGTCGAGGCGCATATTGGAGCAAGGATGCAAGGCGCTCGCTGAAAGAGTGGCAAAACCAGAGCATGAAGAGGATCGCATCGTGCGCTCTCTCAACGCGCTCGCTTTGCTGGCCAGCGGCGATCCCGCTTATCTCCCGCTGGTGAAGCGCGAGGCGGAATGGGCGGCGACAGACTTCTCGGAGGACGGTATGAAGACATGGTATTACGGCTACGTCATACTGTTGCTCTCGGAGTATGTGATGGCGACTGGCGATGAGTCGGTCATGCCGGGCCTGCGGCGTCTCGCACTGGAAGCCGCCAGGGGCCAGAGTGCGGTCGGTTCGTGGGGCCATGGGTTTGCGATACCAGGCGGTCGCCTCGGCGGCTACGGGATGATGAATTCGCCAGGCGTGCCACTCACAATTGCACTTGTGCTGGCGCGTGAGGCGGGCGTGAAAGATCCTGCGCTGGATCTCGCTATCGAGCGCAGTGCGAAGTTGCTGCGTTTCTACATTGGAAAGGGTGCGATTCCCTACGGTGACCATCATCCGTGTGTTGCTGTCCACGAGGACAACGGCAAGTGCGGGATGGCCGCCGTCTTGTTCAACCTGCTCGGTGAAAAGGAAGGCGCGGAGTTTTTCTCCCGCGTGAGCGTGGCCTCCCACGGGCCGGAGCGCGACTGCGGGCATACCGGCAATTTCTTCAATATCCTGTGGGCTATCCCGGGTGTTGCCCTGTCCGGCCCGAATGCTACCGGAGCGTGGATGAACGAGTTCGGTGGCTGGTATTTCGACCTTGCACGGCGCTGGGACGGGACTTTTCTCCACCAGGGCCCGCCGGAGTTTGAGGAAGACAGCTATGAAGGCTGGGACTGCACCGGTAGCTACCTGCTGGCCTACGCGATGCCGCTAAAGAAAATTTATCTCACCGGAAAGCGCCCGTCCGTCGCACCGCAGCTCGACACCGCAGCAGCGCAATCCCTCATCCTCGATGGTCGCGGTTGGAACAACAAGGACCCAAACAGTGCCTATGACAAACTCAGCGCAGACCAGCTTTTCGAGCGGCTCGGCAGTTGGTCGCCGGTGGTCCGCGAGCGGGCCGCGATGGCACTGGCCCGCCGCGAGGACGTCCCCATCCCAACCCTGCTCAAAATGCTCGATTCTCCGCGCCTTGAATCCCGCTACGGCGCATGCCAGGCGCTTCGGGCGCTGGGCGAGCGAGCCGCGCCAGCCGTGGATGCGCTGCGGAAAATTTTGTCCGAACGCGACCTCTGGCTCCGCATCAAAGCAGCCGATGCGCTTGCAGCCATCGGCACTCCCGCGATGCCAGCGGTTCCGCAACTTCTCGAACTGCTGGCGCAGGTGGACACGGAAAACGATCCGCGCGGCATGCAGCAGCGGTATCTTTGCTTCGCGCTTTTTGATGACGGCGGGGAGCATAGTGTTGGAATGCTCAACTCTTCCTTGGACGGAGTAGACCGCGAGTTGCTCTACAAGGCTGTGAGGGCTGGTCTCAGGAACCAGGATGGTCGCGCTCGGGGCAGCATCGGCTCCGTCTATCGGAATCTCTCTGCCAAAGAAATCAAACCATTGTTGCCCGCGATCTATCAGGCGGTCATCGAACCAGCCCCGAGCGGCGAAATGTTTGCCGACTCGATCCGTGTGGAGGGTCTCCGCCTCCTGGCCAAGCATCGGATCGAGGAAGGCATCCACGCCTGCGTGAATTACACGCGCGATCAGAATCCATGGGATAGCCAGGAGCGCACACCGGAATTGATGGAAGTTCTCCTCAGCTACGGCACTCATGCCAAGTCGGTGATTCCGGAACTGACAAAGATTGCCGACTACTTCGAAAAGGACGAAAAGGACTTTCCCGAAGAACTAATGCGCATGAAGTCCAAGTGTGTCCGCGAAACGATCCGCGCGATCGAAACCTCGACGAAATCCCCTAAACTGATCGGAATCAAATAATATGAAATACATACTCATACTCTGTACCGCCCTGTTGTTGTCTCCATCGGGTGCTTTCTGCGCGGAAGCATCAATGGTCGCTGGACGTGATAGCGCTGGCGGTGAGGCTTTGGGAGGCAACGGGAAGCCCGATGAGAAAGGGAACAAGCAGTTGGATCTCAAAGGGACGGTGAAGGTTTTCATCCTCGCCGGGCAATCGAACATGGAAGGGCATGCCGGTGTGCAAACACTCGACCAACTGGGTGAACACCCGACCCATGGATATCTGTTGAAGAAGATCAGGAAAGACGACGGCACATTCATCTTGCGCGATGATGTGTTCGTCTCGTATAAAAAAGAAGACGAACACATCAAGCGCCCGCTGTCCGTGGGCATGGGTGCCTCGGAAGAGGAATTTGGACCGGAGTTGATGTTCGGCATCGATATAGGCGATTTTTTTCAAGAACCAGTCTTGCTGATCAAGACCTGCTGGGGCGGACACAGCCTGTATGGTAATTTCCGACCGCCCAGTGCCGGCAAGGCGGCATATGAGATTGGTGATTGGCCAAAGCCCGAAGACGTCGGTGCGTCCTATCACAAAATGAAGAAAGAGGAGCGTGAGTTCCTGGCCAATCTCGATAACGACCTTCCACGGCTC
>CAYTFM010000276.1:0-12586 GCA_964436735.1 uncultured Victivallales bacterium
CGGACTTAGGCGACGTTGGCCTTGAGTCCGGTGATTTGGGTGTCATACACTTTCCGGTCTTTGAATTCTTCCTGCTTACCCTTGTTCCAGTTCTTGACGGGACGATGGTAGCCGGTGACTCTGCTGAAGATTTCCGTTGTTTTTCCGCACTTTGACATTTCCTGTTCTCCTTTTCCTTTTTCATATGACGATAATATTGATAACCTTATAGTCGGGGTGGCAACGACTAAGGATGTGTCTTCGCGACAGACATGCTGTGTGTTGTTTATCCGATCATCCGCAACTCCTGCCTGTGTTCCTGCTCGCTTCCCTCGTCGTCCGTGTGGTACGGGCACTCCGCATGCTCGCCCGAGATGTAGCCATGGACGGGACAGACGCTGAAGGTGGGCGTGAGCGTGAAATAGGGGATGCGGTAGTTCTCGGCGATGCGTTTGATGAGCGCGGCGACCTGGTCGGGATCCTCGATGCGCTCGCCGAGGAAGCAGTGGAAGACGGTGCCGCCGGTGTACTTCCTCTGGAGCGGCTCCTGGAGGTCGAGGGCCTCGAAGAGGTCGTCGGTGTAGCCCACAGGCAGTTGCGAAGAGTTGGTGTAGTAGGGGTTGGAGTCCCCAGCGCAGATGATGTCGGGATATTTCTTCTTGTCGATCTTGGCGAGACGGTAGCTGGTACCCTCGGCAGGGGTGGCCTCGAGATTGTAGATGTGTCCGGTCTGCTGCTGGTAGTCGGAGATTCTGTTGCGCATGAACTCGAGAACCTCGGCCGAGAAGTCCGCGCCCTCCTTGTCGGCGATGCTGCTGCCGAGGAAGTTGAGGCACGCCTCATTGAGGCCGACGAGCCCCAGGGTGCTGAAGTGGTTTTTCAGCTGGCGGGAGCCGAGGTAGATCTTCGAATAGGGGAGAAGATCGTCGGCGAGGTAACGCTCCACGACCTTGCGCTTGGTCTCAAGGGAGTCCTTGGCCAGATCCATGAGGGCGCCGAGCCGGGAGTAGAAGTCGTTCTCGTTCTCGGCGAGATAGCCGATGCGGGGCAGGTTGATGGTGACGACGCCGATGGAGCCGGTCTGTTCGCCGGCGCCGAAGAGGCCGCCGGTTTTGTTGCGGAGTTGGCGGATGTCCATCTGGAGGCGGCAGCACATGCTGCGGACGTCGCCGGGCTTGAGTTCGCTGTTGATGAAGTTCTGGAAGAAGGGTAGACCGTATTTGCCGGTCATGGTGAACAGGGCGCGGGCGTTCTCGCTGTGCCAGTTGAAGTCGCGGGTGATATTGTAGGTGGGGATCGGGAAGGTGAAGATGCGGCCGTCGCAGTCGCCCCTGGTCATGATCTCGATGAAGGCCCGGTTGATCATGTCCATCTCGGGCTGGAAGTCCTTGTAGTACTGCCCGTCCTGGATCTTTCCGCCAACGATCACCGGCGTTTCGGCGAGATCCTCGGGCACGACCCAGTCAAAGGTGAGGTTGGTGAAGGGGGTCTGCCCCCAGCGGCTGGCGATGTTCAGCCCGAACACGAACTGCTGGATGTTCTGCTTGACCTCATGGTAGCCGAGTTTGTCGGAGCGCACGAAGGGGGCGAGCAGCGTGTCGAACGAGCTGAAGGACTGCGCCCCCGCCCATTCGGTCTGCAGCGTGCACATGAAGTTGACCATCTGCCCGAGCGCGGTGTCGAAATGCTTCGCGGGGCCCGCGCTGGCGCGTCCCTCCTTGCCGCGGAAGCCGTCCGTGAGCAGCTGACGCAGGCTCCAGCCGGCGCAGTAGCCGACGATGCCGCAGGAGAGGTCGTGGAGATGGAAGTCGCCTTCGGAGTGGGCCTCGGCGATCTCCTTGGGGTAGATGTTGGAGAGGGTGTAGTTGGCGACGACGGAGCCGCTGAGGTGGTTGAGCAGACTGGCGAAGGAGTAGCCGGCGTTCGAGTTCTCGTTGACGCGCCAGTCGTTGCGGTCGAGGTAGCTTGAGACGAGATCCTGGACGTCCACCATGAGGCGCTTGCTCTCGCGGAGCTTCTGATGCTGGGCGCGGTAGAGGATGTAGGCCTTGGCGGCCTGAGTCAGTCCGCGGCGGATGAAGGCGGTCTCCACCAAGTCCTGAATGAGCTCGATGTCTGGCGCCTCGTCCTTGTCGTGCTCGATCTTTTTGAGTGATTCGATGACGTCTTTGCATATCGTCTGGGCGAGCTTTTGGTTCGCCGTTCCGGCGGCGCGGAGAGCTTTGTCGGCGGCGAGAGTGATGCGTTTCGGATCGAAGGTAACTACCCGGCCGTCTCTTTTCTTGATCTCTTTGAAGGGAAGTGTCGACATTGTATGAGGCCTCGTTGTCGGTGATGGCGTTCTGGTCGCGCCCGTCGAAAAGGTTTAAAGCGGTATGCGAAACACCCCCAAAACACCCATCTGACGGTGGGAATGAATAACACACAATATTGTGGGTAGCAAGCGTGAAAATCACTATATCTTGTGTTTTTCCAAAAAAAAATTACGCCTTTCCCGGTCCACAGGGGGAAGACAAGAATCGTCCTACGTAATTTAAATATATTTACGTAAGCATTGAATTTTCGCCTTGTTCCGCTCCTCTCGTGAGGATAATTTTCCTCTCTACAAAGACACGGGGCCGGCATGGTCGAATACTTGTGTTTTCACTGATATGAGGATAAGTAAAAATAGAAGACCGAGAAACACCGTAATTTTGAGGAATGAGGCGCACGGGAGTCGCATTCCAGATGTGTCTCTGTCACCTTAACATGCACAAGATAAATAAGATAAGAAATAGATTGTTCGATCCGGCGGAGACTCTGGCGCGCGAGGGCATCCGCTTAGTCGCAAGTCTGCTCTTCGGCGTGTGCGTCTGCGCGTGCTTTCTTGACGGCGCGCAAGGAGAGGAGGATATGACGGGCGTGTTTTCCCGTCTGAAGAAAATCTACGACGGACAGGACTATCACCGCTGTGTTGGAGAATGTTCCCAAGTCATTGATGGTCTGAGGAAAAACAATGACGGGGAGAATGCTCCCTCCACCATCGTCAAGAACATCTACGACCTCAAGGCCAGTTGCCAGCAGCTGACGGGCGATGACCAAGGCGCCATCGACACGATGCGCGAGCTGGTCGCCTATCCCTCGCTGACCGCAGAGGAGTGCGCCAACGCGGAGTTCAGGCTTGGTTGCGTGTATGAGCGGGCGGGGCGGCTCTCGAAGGCGCTCGCGCAGTTCGACGCGGTTAAAGCCCGTTACAAGAAGGAGTTCCCGGACAGCTATGCGAAAATGGCGCGGGACAAGCATGTCGAGCTGCTGAAACATGTCTCCGCGGTTGTCTCGGGGGGTGGCAATGTTCCTGCCACGGAGAGGTGTTCGTTGGTGGTGTTCAACGGCAAGGAGGATGCCGAGGGGGAATGTGGCGCTGACGGCGCCTTCTCCGTTCCGCTTTTCTTCTCGACGGAGAAGACGATGTTCGCGTTGTTCGCTTTGCGGGAGGGGCGGAGGCCTTTCACGCTCACTCGGCGCTATGAGGGCGGTGGAAAGGTCGACCTCGGCGAGGTCAGTCTACCCGAGGCTTTGCCGAATGCGGACAACGCCTTCCTCTGCGGTGTCGTCTTCGACTTCGTCTCCGGCGGTGAACGGGTGGCCCGCAGAGGTATCACCTCGTTTGCCAAGGCGGTGAGGGTCACGGCGCGACCCGTAGGAGGAGGGGACGCGCACGAGTGTGTCACCGGGGACGATGGCGTCTACACCCTTGAGGTGCCGCCAGGCGTCTACCGCGTCACTTTCTCCGCGGGCAGCAAGACGGTCGAGGCCGCCCCCGGCAAGACTGTCATTCTCAATTTCGCGGACAAGCTGCACATGGTCGATTGAGAGAACAATACGTAACCATAAGGAGGTCAACGTGAAAACGAGAATCGGAAGCCGGTTGGTGACAACACTCGTCGCCGTGGTGCTGGTGTTCGCACTCTGGACCTCGGCGGCGGAGCCGCTGAAAAGCACCAGGGTGTTGCTGGCGAGCGCCTTGCAGGCGGGCGAGATCAGCAAGGAGACCTATCTGGTCGAAAACATCAAGATGGTCTTCTTCCCGAGCAAGGTGGACAAGAGGTTCGCGTCGGCCGCGAAACCGTCGCCCACCGAGCGCGTCGACTTCACGCTCATCCTGGACGAGGCCCAGAAAAATTACGACTCCTTCTCGGCGGAGTCGAAGGCGATTGTCGACGCGGCCCTCACCCGCCCCGACGTCGCGCCTCCCGCCATGGCGGGAGCAGAACTGGTCGCGCCTCCCCTCGCCGACCGCCCCGACACCACCAGCTATTTCGTGTTCGGCAAGGTCTTCTATCTGCCGGCGCCGGTGCTCACCCTCGACTCCGGAAACTTCACCTATCATTACGTGACCCACAACACGGCCGACGCCGGCGGCAACGTCCATCAGACCACTGTCGACTTTGTCAACAAGGCGGCGAACTATATGAACAAGGTGTACGACTATGAGATGAACACGCTGAAATTCACCGCCCCCCCTGACGATCCGGGCGGCGCGGCGTACGGCGGCAGCACGAAGTTCGACATCTACATCATGGACACCGACAAAGTCGACTGCTATGGCTATTGCTCAAGGGAGGGCGTCTCGTCTGGGCAGAAATACTATTCATTCATGGTGATAGACAACGACTATACTGAAGGGGCGTCGGCAGACCAGCCTGTCGAACAGATGATGGTCGTCACGATAGGGCATGAATACTGTCACGCCATCCAGAACGGCTACAATGGCCTCTCCCACACCTGGTACAAGGAATGCACCTCGACATGGACGGGGTGGCAATGCTCCATGAACGTCTACGGCAAACCCTACAAATATTACCGTGAGAGGGCGGGCTCGTTCTTCGGTGAATACTGGAATTCGCTTGACAGGCCGGAGTCGCCCTATTGGTACTGGTCATGGGTCTTCAACGCCTTCATCGCCTCCAAATGGGGAGACACCGCCGTCAAAGACATCTGGAGCAAAATCGCCACGCCCGTGGACAATCCGATCACCTCCGTCGAGGCGTTTTTCGTTGGGAAGGGGAGCACCTTGAGGGCCGCCTTTGAGGACTTCTCCATCCAGAACTACACGAAGCAAGGCTATTCAGACTCCGACTACTACGCGAAGAACTTCCCGATCAAGCCGTTCAACGACGCCGCACCGCACAAACTCGACTACAGCAGCGCGACCTCCAGCAAGATCGACTGGCAGTCCTTCGCCACGGCAAAGCATCTCGCCACCAACTGGTATTTCAAATTCGTCCCCGGCGACACGCTCAAGGATCCCACGACGCTCACCGTCACCTTTGACGGCATCGCGGCCGCGAACGAGGTTACGGCAGTCGTGATCGCCAAGAAGAAGGATGGGACGTTCGTACCCCACAAGTTCGTCGTCGACGCCAACAACAAAGGGCAGGTCGGCGTGAGCGACTTCTCCGTCAACACGATCTCCGAGGTCGTCATCGGCATCATCAACTACTCGAAAACCGTGGACGCCATCAACTTCAAGTACAAAGGCGAGCTCGAGTCGGGCTTCGTCTTCGCCATCGACGACACGGGCAGCATGAGCTCCGCCATCGAGGGCGCCAAGGCGGGAGCCTTCGCCGTGCTCGACGCCAACGCCACTGCCGGCGTCAAACCGCTGTACACACTCTTCTCGTTCAAGGACGGCAGCCCGACCTACCGCGGACAGAGCGACGACGTCGCCACCATGAAGTCCTTCATCAGCGCCCTCTCCGCCGACGGGGGCGACGGCACGCCGGAGTCGTCGCTCACCACGCTGCGCTACGCCGCTGAGTTCTGCAAGAATTCCGACATCATGCTGATGACTGACGCCCCGTCGAACAGCTACGGCGTGGACAACACCACCGCGACGTTCGGCGAGGTCCTGGAGACGATCTACACGCTCCAGGCCAACAACGCCCGGGCGCACATCATCTATTTCGGCGGCGGCTATGGCAGCCCGAAGACGATCCGTGACAACAACGGCAACCTGGTCCAGGCGCCGCAGGCGTCCCTCGGCTCCACCTATCTGACCACCAGCCAGTCCTACAGCGAAGTCAGCTCGAAGACAGGCGGGTTGTACTTCAACACGGTCGTCGCCAACACCTCAGCGTGCACGACGATGATCGTGGACTCGACCACGGTGAACAACACCATCGCGTATTTCACCGGGACGAAACCGGCGGCGTACACCATTCCCGCGGACTCGACCGTGACCCAGCTGCAGATATCGCTCAACGGCGCCAGCTCCAGCGCGCTCACCCTTGAGGTGAAGAATCCCAGTGGAACCGTGCTGACCTCGAGCACCAGCGGCGTGACCGTGGTGACCGCCGACAAGAGCGTGCTCTATGTGATCGGCAAGGGCGCCGTGGCCGCCGGCAACTGGACCGCCACCGTCTCCGGAACGGGATCCTTCAGCATCAAGGCCGACGCCGCCACGGCGAACACCCTCCGCTACACCGGAGCCACGTCCGTGGGCATCAACGGCTTCCTGACGATGAACGCCAGCTTCGACACCGCCGTCACCGGGCTGACGTTCGATCTCGTGGCGGTGGACAACTCCGCCGCCACGCCGGTCACGCTGTTCTCGACCGACACCCTGAGCTACACCGGCTCCCAGAAGATGACCACCGCCGGTCAGTTCCTCTTCCGGGCGAAGGCGGACGCCAGCACCTTCCAGCGGATGTTCACGGGCTTCATCACCGTCAACGACATCTCCATCACCGCCGACGCCTCCTCCAAGTCGGTCGCGCCCGGCTCCAGCGCCACAAGTTCCTTCACGATCAAGAACCTCGGAACCACCTCACTCTCGCTCGACCTCTACTCCAACTCCATCCAGAAGTGGGCGACCCTCACGGGCATTCCGTCGGCCGTGACCTTGGCGGCCGGCGAGTCCAAGACCTATGCGGTGCCGGTGGCTGTCCCCGCGGCCGCCGCGACGGGCACCACCGACACGATCTCGCTGCAGGCGGTCAACTCCGCCGACACCTCCGTGGCGGCCAGCGCCACCGCGGGCATCGTGGCGAGCACCTCCCCCACGCAGTATCGGCTCACCGTCTCGGGGGGGACGGGGTCCGGTACCTATGAGGCCGGCGTATCGGTCGACATCGCCTACACCGGAACCTATTATTTCGCCCAGTGGACCACGCTCGACGGCGACACCTCCTGCCTCGCCAGCGCCTCGGCGGCCACCACGAAGCTCACCATGCCCGCCAAAGACGTCGTCGCGATCGCCACCTACGTCGTCAACCCCGTGACGCTGACGATCGCCTGCAGTCCGACGGGCGCGGCGACGCTCTCGCCGGAGGTCGGCGCGCATGTCGTCGAGCAGAACTCCTCGGTGCCCCTCTCGGCCACCGCCGCCACGGGCTACCTGTTCGTCAAATGGATTCCCTCGGGATCCCTGGCGGTCGACTCGCCGCGGGAGACCAGTGCCAGCGTGACGGTCCCCGCCGACGGCACCGTCACCGCCCACTTGGCGGCCAACACCTCCGTCGGAAAGAAGAGCGTGAAATTCACCTCGAAATACGCCGAGAGCGTCGCAAAGAAAACGCTCAAGAAGACCGACAAGTTCACGGTCAGTCTGAAGACGCCGCTACCTGCAGGATTCGACCTGAAGTCGATCACTGATGACACGCCCGTGATCATCAAGTTCGGCGACTGGTCGCTCGACACCACCATCGGCGCTGCGGACGCCAAGAGCAAGAAGGTCACCGAAAAGGGCGGCGTCGTGAAGTATCTCGGCGGCGGGAGCAAGGAGAGTCCCACCACTACGAAGGTTGGCCTCACGTGGAACAAGAAAACCATGACCCTGTCCCTCTCAAGCACGAGTGTCGAGGGGGTGAACGTGATGACCGATCCCTCGCCCGGCGTTGACGCCAAGAAGCTCGAGGGAAGCATCGCGACGTTCCTCGTGGTCTTCGACGGGATCGCATGGGTCTCCGACGCCAGTATTCCGTGGAAGGGCAAGAGGGCCACCAGTAGCAAAGGGCTGGTGTCCTGGGGCGTCTCAGGCGGGAATTGACACCTTGCCGTCGCAAAGTGGGAGGCCGTGTCCCCACGGGCGGAACGGCGAGACGATCGCCAGCTTGAGTTTCACTCTGCTCGCCGGGTCGATCCCCATCAGCTGCGGAGTAATAGCAGAAAATTGTGACGAGAATAATTTCTGATGCGGCGGTTGTAAGTCTGGTGGAAGGGGGCGTTCCCCTTACGCCCATTCGCCAATCAGATTCTTGATTGCGACTGGTTGGCCGGTTTTGGCGGATTGATTGGCGGCGGCGCCGACGATCATGCTGGCGACGCCGTCGACGGCCGTCGCGAAGATGCCAAGCGGGTCGCCCTGCGTGAGCGTGCCTTTGAAGATGGCGTCGAAGATTTTGTAATCGCCGCCGCCATGGCCCTCGGCGATGTTGGGCAGTCTGATCTGGTCGTCGTCGCCGTCGTGCGGCATGACGTGGATGCGGTAGTCGGCGGGCCAGTCGGTGATCCGGAACCCTTTGCCTTTCAACGTCTTTCCTTCGGGGTCGACGATCTGGTGGCGCTCCTGCCATCCCGGACTTGGCTTGTTGTCGGTGATCTTCGACTCGAGACGGCCCTTTGTCCCGTTGATGGCGAGATTCCACCCTTCGAATGGCACCGAGGCGTTCAGCGTGTAGTTGAGGATGGCGCCGTTCTTGTAGCGCACCATCACTGCCATGGTGTCGTAGATGTCGATCTCGTCGGCGAAGACGCAGCCGTCGCCCTCGTAGTCCCGGACGGTGTTGACCTTGTAGCCGAGTTCGGCGGCCTTGCGTTCGTTGTCCGTGATGTCGTAGAAGAACTCGCATTCCGTCTTGTGGGCGCAGTCGCGGCAGCGCGCCCCGTGGAATTTCCCTTTTCCCGTGCCGAAGAAGTTGAGGGCGCAGCGGGCGAAGACGCTTTCGGGGCGGTCGCCGATCCACCAGTTCGCCAAATCGAAATGATGCGTGGCCTTGGTGATCAGCAATCCTCCGGACTTCGCCATGATCCGGTGCCAGCGACGGAAATAGGATGCCCCGTGCCCTTTGTAGTCGAGATACCAGGTCAGGTCGGCGGAGATCGGCGTGCCGATCTTGCCGGCGAGGATGGTCTCCTTGATCTTGGAGCACAACGGGATGTGGCGGTAATTGAACCCCATGGAAACTTTTTTGCCGCTGCGCCGCTCGGCGTCGAGGATGCGGACGGCCTCCGCCGCCGTGGTGCACAACGGCTTCTCGGTGGCCACCTCGCAGCCGGCGTCGAGAGCCTTGACGATGTGCTCTGTGTGGACATGCTCCGGCGACACGACCACCACCATGTCCGGCTTCACCTCCGCCAGCATCTTGTCGTAGTTGTCATAACATGCCGCCGCCGCGCCGAAGTAGCCGTTGGCGTCACGGCAGCGCGCCACGACTGGGTCGCACAGCGCCACCAGCTCCGCCTGCTCCTTGTAGGTTTTCACAATCTCCGGAATCCACGAATGGGACCGGTGACCAATTCCGACGACTGCGCAACGCTTCCTCTTGCTACTCATACGATTTCGTCTCCTTCTATAGTTTTTTAACTTCACCGAGTAATTTCCCTATGCGGTTGATTTCTCCGCACGAAAGAGATATATACCATGATTGATACCACATGGAGGAACCTATGAAGACAGCGGCCCTGTTCGCGAATGGGCGGAGCCAAGCCGTGCGGCTCCCCAAAGAATGTCGTTTCGAGGGGAAAGAGGTGTTTGTCCGGAAGTATGAGGACGTTGTGATCTTGTTTCCCAAGAACAATCCCTGGTCGCCTTTGGTGAACAGCCTCAACAAGTTTTCCGACGACTTCATGTCGGAGCGAGCCCAGCCCGATTCAGGGGAAAGGGAACCGCTCTGATGCGTTTCATGTTGGACACGAACGTGTGCATCGATTTGATCCGGCGTAGGTCGCCCGCTGTGCTTCGTCATCTTCAAAGCAACTCGCCCGACGACGTGTGCGTTTCGGCGATCACCCTGAGCGAAATGGAATACGGCGTCGCCAAAAGTTCCGCGCCGGATAGAAATCGATTGGCGTTGGCGGAGTTCATGGCGCCACTCACTGTGCTGTCGTATGGCGACCAGGTGGCGCCCGCGTATGGACGGATCCGCGCCCACTTGGAGTCCAAGGGGGTTGGAATCGGGTCTCTCGATACGCTGATCGCCGCTCATGCGCTTTCGGCTGGCCTCACGCTTGTCACGAACAATGAGCGCGAGTTTCGCCGTGTCCCCGGTTTGCGTGTGGTGAACTGGACTGTTTGATAGCATCTTCATCCCTGGTTTGTCGTGATCCAT
Source organism: uncultured Victivallales bacterium (assembly GCA_964436735.1). GTDB lineage: Bacteria > Verrucomicrobiota > Lentisphaeria > Victivallales > GWF2-38-69 > CAYTFM01. Next base: position 10,290 of record CAYTFM010000276.1, read on the forward strand.
CGCACCGGACCGATGAGTCCGGACGGGAACTGCATGCCTTCATTGGCGTTGGCCATGCTGTTGGTGACGCGCGCCTCGAAGGCGTGCGGGCCTGGTGCGGCGGTGACGCGCAGCCGATGCGGCGCCCAGAGGCTGACGCCGTGGGACTGGCCGTCGATCAGCAGTTCGACGATCTCCCCGATGCGGCCGAGATCGAGCCAAAGCTCGCTGGCGGAGGGGACCTCCACGGTGGCGCGGTAGGCGAGCGTGCCGGAGAAAAGCTCCAAACCGGGCTGCAGCGACCAGTCGCCAAGCGGGCGATCCCAGTCGGCGGTGAACGGCAGCTCCGTCATCTGAACGTCACCTTTTTGATGCGTCGCTTCCGTCGGAGGCGTCGCCGGGTCCACCACCAGCACCGTGCTCGCCCGCCGCTCCAGACGCAGCGGGACAATTTCGCCGGCGACAGATTCCCGCTCGCCGGTCCAAGGATCCCATCGCTCGATGGCGCCTTTCACCCGCATGGTGACGTCGCCGGCAATCGCCGACTCCCCCTCGTTGACGAGGAAGTAGAAGTCAAGGCCGCCTTTACGGTAGTGGATGACGCGTAGATCCGGATTGGCCGGCGTCAGCGTCAGATCCCGTGGCAGCCTTTTGAGGTCGAGCGGCTCGTCATCTTTGACCGTGACGGGAAAACGGGCGGGATCGTCCGTGTAAAGGAAGTCGATCTGATTTTGGTACAGCGTCTTGGCCGCGCGCCAGGGGAGGTTGTGCGGGTCGCAGAGCATGCCCACGTCGCAGACATGCTCGCCGTCGGTCAGCAGCCAGCAGAGCCGCGCGGCGTAGCGGGCGATGTGATGGAAGTGCGGCCACCAGTCGTTGTGGACGCCGATGTCGGGCTCGCTCTCCCAGGCGCGTCGGCCGCGGATCGAGTAGAACACCGCATGCGGATTGAGCAGGTTGTTGCCGCGCACGAGGTGCCAGTCGTAGAGCCACTTCAATTCATCAAGCGAGTGTTGCCAGCCGTAGGCGCCGCCCAGCTCGCTGAGGATGCGTCGGCAGCCATGCAGCCGCGCGGCGCTGGTGGCGGCTTTGGCGGCGGTGCTCGCCGGGCCTTCAAGCGCGCTGGGGGAGTCCGGCAGCACGGCGCGCCAGACGGTGTCCTGGCCGGGGATGTGGAAGTGGCGGATCGCCTCCATCTCGTCGCTGCGGTCGGGATGCCCGGTCAACGCGATGCCATGTGTCTCGCACCACTGCCGCTGGGCGGTGTAGAAGACCTCGTCGAGCCGTTCGGACACGGCCTGACGGTAGGCGTGGCGGAAGGCCTCGGTGCGCTCTCCGTAGTCCAGCCACAAGGCCGGCAGCCACGGCCGCGGGTCGTAGCCCCATTTCTTTTCCAGCCAGTCGGCGAAGCCGCCCGTGTACGCCCAGGCATGCTCGACGCGGTGCGGTCCCTTGCCGAGCGGATTGGGCTCGTCGGTGAACATGGCGGTGATCGTCGTGCCGAAATACTCCTTAAGGTGCCGGTGGTACTCGTCGTGGGTGAGCCGCATGAAGCAGGCGACGGCGTCGGGGTTCAGAATGTCCCCCGCCGCCGGAGCGGTGGCGTGCTGCGACTCGTGTTCCGGCAGCACGCCGCGGATGTGCCCGCCGCTGGCGACCTGCCAGACGCTGAGGGCTCTCCACCTCCCTTCGCCAACGTCGATCCGCACAATGTCGTGCTCCAATGGTGGCAGCGACTGGACGGAGCCAGGATCGACTCGTCCGGCCTCGTCCACCCGCGCGAGGACCGCGCAGACGTGCTGGTCGAGCAGCGCGCGGCCCGTGTTGGGACGCCAGTAGCCGCTCCAGGGGCCGGCGATCTCCTTCTGCCACAATCCGATGCATTGACTGGCGAAGGCGGGATTCTCGGCGACGACCGCCCCGCAGGCCGAGCCGGAGGGGTAGGCGCCCTCGTCATACAGAATGACTTTCATATCCAGCCGCGCGCATTCCTCGACGACGCGGCGGAACAGGCGGAAATATTCCAGCGTCAGGTAGCCGACCCGCTTCGACAATCCGGTGCGGGCGTGTGGTAGCACCCCGCCAAAACCGGCGCGGTGGAACTCGTGAAGCTGGCGCAGCAGTTCGCCCTCGTCAAGGTCGTCGTTCCAGAACCAGAACGGGATCAAACCAAATTCGCGCGGGGGGGTCTGGAATGCGTGGAAGGTCTTTGAAATCATACCTGTTTCCATCCTATTAGTTACTTGCTGGGCCTGGGATCGGTCTTCCCGTAGAGTTGCCATATTTTTGCGAATGTCTTGTCCGGCAGCCAATTGGCG